>NZ_JBOCCY010000004.1:0-338466 GCF_050586445.1 Bacillus coreaensis | reverse complement strand
CCATAGATTTTGATTGTGCTCCAGAAGCTGCATTGAGCTTATTATAAGTGTTTAATGCTGCAATATTATGATTGATTTTCATTATTATTTCCTCCTTGAATTTTAGGTTTACTTCCTTGTAAACCACATAAAACAATAAAGATATAAAGATATAAAGATATAAAGATATAAATTAGGTTGGCCGCTCTAATACACCTCATATTAAGAATATCGGCAATTAGCGCAAATTGTTAAGTATTTTATTTAAAAAACTAATGTCTTTTCAACAACAAAATTGAATAGTGTTCGGTACTAAAAATAAAAACCCTCTAACGGGTTTTTACTAATTTATACTTTTTTTTCAAGAATACTAAGAAGATTGTGATGGGTAGTAGATGCTTGAACATTTTCATCTGAAATTTGGATGATTAACTCTTTTCGTAGAATATCCACTTCCTTAGGTGCATTTATCCCTATTTTTACTTGGTCATTTTTTATTGATAATATGGTTACCTCTATGTTATCTCCAATTTTTACCGTTTCTCCAATTTTTCTGGTTAAAACAAGCATCTACTTTCACCCCTTTTCAATTATTTTGTGCCTACTCGTATATTTTGTATCATTTAAAATTACTTGTTTTCCCAATTTATTTTTACTATTAATTATGACTGGTGCCTGTAAATTTGCAGTTGTATTTTCAAATGGATCATGAATAGTTAATATTGTATATACAATTATATCATCTGGCGACGAAAGTTTAAGCTGATAAATAGCATTATCGTCTAATGAGAAGTCATAGTCTGGAAAATAGTGAAAAGGATTTATAAGAACAAAGGCAAGCCCAGCTGTGCTCACTGACTGTAAGATCATAAATGTTTCATCTTGCTCGAGTGGTAAAATAATAAATTTCTCTTCATCTATAAAGCCAGGAATCCCATGTTCAAATGTCAATACCTGCTCTTCTGTAATTTCAATTAACCCATGATATTTAGTTTGTAACTGCATTTAATCATTCCTTTTAAATTAATATTTCATAATTAGTGCCAACATATTTTAAATTTTCAAAATCTATTGATAGAGAAGAATGGCTTCTTAGTAATATATCAACATTTCCAGGTTGGTACTCAGTAACAGGCCTATTGGCAGTATATTTAATAGTAGGTTTGTTGGGTTGAATATCAACATTTATACTTCCAGAATCATAGGATGTAACTACCGAATTAGGACTTGGTATAAATCCAATATTAAATTGATACGGTTGTTTTTCACTATTTCTCTTTGCTAGTGTAGCAATCGGGTTACCACCATTTTCAATTTTCATTAGTTCTTCCCCATCACTAGTTCTTCTAGCAATACCCTCTAATACTGATTTCCTACCCTCCTGAGCAGCATCTTCAACAGCCCTTCTGACTGACTTATAACCAACATCTTCCCTAGCTTTTGTTTGGTCTATCGTAAGTTTCCCTGGAACACGAGTAATATTCATGGTAGCCATAGGTTGTTCAATCTGTAAATCTCCTGGAATTTGTTCTATTAATAATTGAGCTGGCGTAGTATTTATTTCTATTTTTGCAGATGTTGTTTGCAACCGTATTTGCGGAATATTCATACTTTTATCACCACCAAAAACTGTTATAAAAAAACTGACCGCTAAATAGCTGGTCAGCCGCAATATAATCGGTCGTATCTGGACTATCTCCTAACTTATTTTAATTTAAAAAGTCCATTAAACTAGGTTGTATAATTCTAGAACCTACACTTAGTGCAGCACGATGAATACTCTCTTGAACAGTTAACTCTGTAATTACTCGTTCTATATCAGCATCTTCATTATCTGAAAGAACCCTATTAGCAATAATTTCTTGTTGATCAATTCTCGATTCAACCATCTCTAGTCGATTATAACGAGCTCCAAGTTCGGAACGTTCTGCAGACAAGGTGTCTAACTGTTTATCTAGATCCTCAAGAAGTGTGTTTAAGTCACTACTTCCGGTGCCATCTAGAAATTTTTGAATTTCATGTAAGGTATCAAAAGTCTTTTGTCCAAAGACGTTCTCCGGATTGATATTTGCCTTTAAAGAAATACCCCTTGAAACTTCTACTGTGTAATCCATTGTATTTAATGTTACCTGTGGAGCATTTGTTCCACCGTCAGCAACAGGTGGGTTAGATGTATTTGTTCCATTAAATATATATCTTCCACCCACTTGTGTGTTTGCTACAGTCATTATGTCCTTTTTAATTTGTTCAACTTCTGTTGCAATCGCAATTTTATCTGTTTCAGAAAGTGCTCCGTTTAACCCCTGAACAGTCAGTTCTCTGACACGTTGTAACCCTTCGTTAACTTGTTCAATACCAGCTTCTGAGTTTTCCATCCAAAGATAAGATTCAGAAAGATTTCGCTTATATTGCTCTACCTCTGAAAGATTTGATCGGTAGTACATTCCCTTCATAGCAACTACTGGATCATCCGAAGGTCTAGTAATCTTCTTCCCAGTGGCAAGCTGATCCTGGTATTTACCCATTTGTTTATAGCTATTACTTAAGTTCTTAAGGGAATTTGATGCTAACATTCCTTGTGTTACACGCATTATTTATCCACCTACCTTCCTGCAGTACCCATACCGTTAATTATTTTATCAAGCATTTCATCCTGTAATGTAATCATTCGAGCAGATGCATTGTAAGCATGCTGGAATTGAATCATATTGGTCATTTCTTCATCTAATGAAACAGAACTTACTGACATGCGTCTTTCTTCAACCGCTTGACGAAGTGTGCCACTGTTTGTTGATAGTCTTGCGGCTTCTTGCGAGTCTACAGCCATTCCACCTACCAATACTTCATAATAATTTCGGAAGCTAGATTCTGTGTCATTACCATATTTAAAAGGCTTATTAATAATATCGGCTAATGCTTTAATATTTGTAGCATCACCTAGTGTTGGATTCCCCTTACTAGCTGTTGCAATATTGTCTAGACTTGCCATTATCTCATCCGATACTTGCAAACGAGAAGCCATGCCCTTTTTGTTCGTAATATCAACTTCTCCATTTTCCGTGTCAGAAAAGAAAGCCGGTGTTTCATCCGTTGATCCGTTAATTTGATTGGGAGTAGCCCCAGCCTCATGCTGAAGATTGAACTGATAGGCAAACATAAAAGCCATATTGTCTAACTCCGCAAGCATATCCGGATAAACTCCTGTTACTTCACCTGAGGAGGTTTGATAACCATAGGACTCAACAATCGCTTTTAGTTTTCCAGTTGAACTGAATGCCTGAAAATCCGCCTGTGTGGATCCGAGTTGTATCGTTTTTACCGATTCATCGGTACCGTTAAAATTAACCGTGAGCTTATTAAAGCCTGTCCCATTTACTAGCTGACCCAAACTAGCACCATTTGCATCTAGTAAAGTAATATTAACTTTCCCTTCAGCAAGTGTAGATGCATTTCCACCGCTTGACGTGTAATCCACTTTAATATTAACAAGTGACGATAACTGATCAACCAATCGATCACGCTCATCGTATAAATCATTAGGTAACAAACCATGTGGCTCTACACTAGCTATCTGGTTATTGATATTATTAATTTGCTCAGATAAAGAGTTAATCTCTTTCTCAGTAACTGTAATTTCATTTTTCAAGTCTGCTCGAATACTGTTTAATGAGCTTGCTAGATAATTAAATGTTTCCGTTACTGCAACTGCACGTTGTCTCACTACTGAACGTGCTCCAGGGTTACTCGGGTTCACTGCTAAGTCCTGAAGTGATTGCCAAAACTGGTCCATTGTTGCAGAAAGTCCGCTATCAGACGGCTCGTTCATGATTTCTTCCATCTTCGTATACGACTCTGCACGAGCTTCCCAATACCCTAACTTGTTATTCTCCGCACGGTATTGCACATCAAGGAAGCTTTCTCTCACTCGTTGAACCGAACCAGCCTCTACACCCGTTCCCATTTGGCCTGGAAGCTGGGGCTTATTTAGGCCCACATTCGGATAAGGTTCTGTTTGTGTGAAGTTAACACGTTGTCTTGTATATCCTGGTGTGCTTGCATTCGCGATATTATGACCTGTCGTGCTTAGAGCACTTTGTTGTGTAAACATACCTCTACGGGCTGTTTCTAACCCCATAAATGTTGATCTCATGTTCGCGCCTCCGTTTTTTAGGCTTTTCGATTGAAAAGGGAATTCGATGTGGACGGTCCGGACTGTTTAGGTGGTCCATAATTGAATTCAGGTGTTTTTGGGTAAAACATGTCTAATGACATTTGGACAAATTGTAGTGATTGTTTGACGAGCTCTGAATTTAACTCATTTTGCTTTTGAAGTTTCTGCGCAACTTCTAATAGCTCCTCACGCAAATCAGCAAGCTTGTCCTTTTTTAAATCATCTATATATGTTAAACAAGTAGAAATTGTAAAGTTTTCTTCCTCTACATGAAAAGGAGTGAGAAAATTTCTCACAACCTGTTGTCTTACTTGTTCGAATTTATTTATGTTAGGTAGTAGTTTTTGTTCTTCTTTAATGATAGTGTTCAGGGCATCAATGTCCCCTTTTTCAATAACGGTCGTTTTTTGATAGGCTTTTTCAAGCAAACTGTTATGCAGGTCAAGTAGCCTTTCCATGACTGTTACTAATTGATCAGCGGACATCAAAGCCCCTCCTCCCTATATTTTAAAGTAGTTAATGATACTAGATGCAGTTGCAGTAGCGTTTGGCTTGTATGTTCCGTTTTGAACACTTAGCTTTAGCTCTTCAACCTTCTTTTGACGAGCAGTATCTACTTGAGAAATCTGCTGCATTTCTTTTGCTGCGGAAGAAATCTCAACCTTATCCGCTTTAGCAGTTGTTGTGTTATTGACTTTATCAAGTTTGTTGATTGCTTTTTTATATGGATTAATTCCTGTTGTACCAATGTTGTTGATTTTCATGTATATCCATCTCCTTCAAAGTCCGTTCCAACTTCTACTAGTATTATCGGACATTTCGAAGGTTATTTTAGCATTTATTTTAAAAATGTATCAAAATAACTAATATATAGGTATTTAATCCTATTTACCTTATAGTCTTATTTGTTGTAAAGTATGTGGCTTGTTTTTCTCGCTTTCGTAGTTCTTCTTTAAAAGCCTCTTCTTGTTCGTGTTGTTCTAAATCTTTTTTTATTTCTAATGCACAAGGCTCACAAAGTTTCCCGGTACGTATAATAGTCCCACATTTATCACAAGGATAGCCTAGATTAGGAAATTGTGTTACCTTCAGACGACCAGAACGGATGAACTTTAACAACAGATCTTCCTCAATTCCTACAGCTTCTACGACCTGCGACATCGTTGCTGCTCTATTTTCACGTCTTCTCATAAATTTGGACACTTCATCGTAAGCCTTCTCTTCTTCCTTCCAGCAATTTTGACAAACATCACGAAATTGATTTTTTACATAAATATCCCCACAGCTAGGGCAAGTTTCTATTTGAGACATTTCATTTTCCCCTTTTTAAAATAAGTCGATAGACTCATTATAGCTTGTCGATTTGTGTAAGCATATGAAAATTATTTGGAAGTAAATGTATTCAATCGGTCGTTTGATTGAAGTGGACGTAAACCTTGAGGCTCTTATGGTGGGGTGATTTCAATCAAACGTTTGATTGAATTTTACAACTGCTGCATTTTGTTGAATATTGTCGCTAACCTCTCGCTACCGTAAAGGATGAAACCGATAATGCCCCTTCCCTTTTCAAAAGTTTACCTGCGTGCAATACCGTAGAGCCTGTAGTATATATATCGTCAACCAACAACACTTTCTTACCGACAATTTCTTCCTTACTAGCTATTTCAAAGACATTTGAAAGCTGAATTCTTTCTTCTCGTGACTTTTTCGATTGTTTTTCTGTATGAGTACGTTTTAAAACAAATGTTGGTGTTAATCCAGCCTCCAAAATTAATGCTTCCGCTTGATTAAATCCTCGTTCAAATAATCGCTCATTACTCAATGGTATTGGGCTAAACAAATCGTACTCTTTAATCACTTTTTTTAGACCTTTACAAAGAAATTTCGAAAGCACATAGTCTCCACGAAATTTATACCGACTAATTACTCCTTTTAGAAATTCATTGTATTCATAAAGAGAGACATTGCGTTCTAGAATACCTTGCCACTCTTTGTCTTCCTCCCAGCGAACACAATCGTAACAAAACTCACCTTTACGAAATTCTACCGCTAAGCCTTCATAAGGTCGACTACATCGAACACAGCATTCTCCATCAATAGGTACAAGCTGTTTTGTACATTGCTCACAAAACAAAACCTCTTTCTCCCTAGAAAGCAAACTCCCCCAACCTATGGACAAATTGATTCCCTCTCCACAATAAAGACACCTCACTCGTCAACCAGCCCCTTCTCTATAGCTTCTTTATTCATAGAAACGATCTGACCTTTTGCCTTTTCCATTGCCTGTGTCCTGCCATTATGAAAAAAGGTCACATTGCCAAACGGTTTATCTGCACTTCGTCCGACTCTTCCAGCAATTTGAACAAGTGCCGATTCAGTAAAAATCCGATCTTCAGCACCAAGAACAGCCACATCTAGACCAGGAAATGTTACTCCCCTTTCAAGAATGGTTGTTGTTACAAGCAACGGAATCTCCCTCTTTCTCATCCTTAGTACCTTCCCTTTTCTTTCAGGATCCTCTGAATGGACTGACTCAATCCTTTCATCAATCACTTGTAGCAACGGTAATACCTTAGCCATCCACTCAACAGTAGGGATAAATACTAGCATAGGTGTACCCACTAACAAGCGCTGTTCAATCCAACTTTGCAATTTCGAAGGTAACCAACCTTTCTCGACCACCTTCTCCCAGTTCCCACACCAAACAAACTCAGGAACAGGCAACGAACGACGATGAAAACGAGCAGGAATTGTAATAAAATCCCTCTTCCCTCTCTGGCACTCCCTCTGCCAATTCTGACTAGGAGTAGCCGTCAAATATATCAAACTCGAATTAACCATTCGAGCATTTTTCACAGCAAACTGAAGCATCGGATCCACAGAATAAGGAAAAGCATCCACTTCATCAACAATCATCACATCAAACGCTTGATAAAATCGTAATAACTGGTGGGTAGTAGTAATCGTTAAAGGGGAAAACTGATGGCGGTCATCTGAACCACCGAATAGAGAGGCAATTTGTATAGAGGGAAACACGGTCTGTAATCTTGGAGTTAGTTCTAACACAACATCTGTACGTGGAGTAGCGATACACACTCGCTTACCACTAGCAAAAGCCACTTCAATTCCTTTAAAAAGAAGCTCAGTCTTCCCAGCACCACACACCGCCCAAACGAGCAACTCTTCATTATGAGATATAGCCTCCACCACTCGATCCGAAGCAACATGCTGACCATCCGACAGAGAACCATTCCACTGAAGAAGAGCAGCATCTATCTCGGGTAACTCACCACTCCATCCATACAAAGGCGTACACTCACTCACACGCCCCATCATAATACATGCACGACAATAAACACACTTCTTCCCACATCGAACACAAGGAAACTCAGCAAGTAACCCCTTATCACTATTGCCACACCGATTACAACATGCACGACCTTTCTTATCAAACAAAATTCCAGGTCTTTTAGAAATTAAAGGAGAATCAACCAAATTCAAATTATCACCTCATTAACAAATTTTCAAAAAACGCCCGAAAACTATAAACACCATTCCAGCAATCGCTGAAATGGCGTCAAATAATAATAAGATATAAGTTCAGTAACCAAAAAATTATTTTTTAACCCACCCAAGTCCCATAGAGCCCTCACCTAAATGCGTACCGATGACCGGTCCGAAGTAACTAATCACAAATTCAACGTTTGGAAGCTCAGCTTCAAGCTCTTTCTTCCATTCATTTGCTTCCTGTTCACGGTTGGCATGAATAATCACTGCACGATATTCCTCACCCGCAGATGCTTCAGCTAACAAATCTACCATACGGCGCATTGCCTTTTTACGGGTACGAATCTTTTCAAACGAAACAATTTTCTTGTCCTGAAAATGAAGAAGTGGCTTCACCTGCAACAAGCTTCCGATTAACGCCTGCGCACTAGATAGTCTTCCTCCACGCTGCAAATGGGATAAATCATCCACCATAAAATAGGCGTACAACGTTTTCTTCATTTCATCGAGCCTTGCTATGATTTCCTCCGGCTCTTTACCTTCTTGGGCCATTTGCGCTGCCTCTAGTACATAAAAACCTTGAACCATGCAGCTAATTTCCGAGTCAAATGCAAACACATCAATATTCTCTACCATTTCTCCAGCTGATACTGCCCCTTGAAAGGTGCCGCTGATCCCGCTTGATAGGTGGATGCTGACCACCGAATCATAGTCTTTCGATAATTGTTCGAATAGCTGAACAAACTCACCAACGGGTGGCTGTGACGTGGTTGGAAGCTCGCGATTCTTTACCTCTTCGAAAAATTCTGAGGCGGTAATCTCTATTTCTTCACGATACGTCTCAGTACCAAATATCACACTTAAAGGAATCATATGAATATCAAGCTTGTCACGCAGGTCTTTCGGGATGTACGCGGTACTATCCGTTACAACTGCCGTTTTCATATAAAAGTAACCACCTTTGTTTTTCTCTACTATATGTCTCAAGCCTATTTTATATGAAAACTATACAAATTGCATTACCTACACGCCCGTGAGGGAAATCTTAACTCGCATCCTTTAAGCCCCTACGCTGTATTTCTTCCAAAATGAGATCAACAAATCTCGTATCCAGTTTATAATTTAATGCCTTGCTATATACGTTAACTAAATCCTCATCTGATAAAATACCCAGAGATGCATTAATGGAAAACACCTCCATTTATACTAGTTTAAGTAGTATTATAAGCAAAAACACCTATTTGTAAAATGTTTTTCACTACTTTGTCAAAATTGGAAATGCTTCCAAATGAAAAAGAGGCACCCGTCTATTATATTTTAGACAGATGCCCCAACACTTATATTTTATCGAACCTCAACCCAGCCCTTTTTAATAGCTTCTACGACTGCTTGAGTACGATCATTTACATTCATTTTTTGAAGAATATTACTCACATGGTTTTTAACCGTTTTTTCACTAATAAATAAAGCTTCACCAATTCCACGGTTACTCTTTCCGTCTGTTAACAACTGAAGAACTTCACACTCACGACGAGTTAATAAGTGAAGTGGACGGCGAATTTCGGTAGCTCCCACATAACCTCCACCGCCTTCACCTGCTAATCGACGGTATTCTCTTACTAGATTATGTGTCACTTTCGGATGTAAATAAGAACCTCCATCAGCCACTACCTTTACCGCTTCTACCAATGCATCTGCATCCATTTCCTTTAATAGATAGCCACTAGCACCTGTTTGAAGCGCATGTGTTACGTAGTTTTCATCATCATGAATGGAAAGAATGATCACTTTGGATTCAGGAAATTTCTCAATCAATTGTCGAGTGGCTTCCACACCATTCACATCGGGCATATTAATATCCATAATCATTACGTCTGGTTGATACTCTTCTGCAATCGTAACGGCTTGGTTACCATCTTCGCCTTCAGCAACCACATCAAACGTTTTTTCAAAATCTAATATTCTTTTGACACCTTCTCTAAATAATTGGTGGTCATCAATAATGGCAATCTTTGTAGTCATTTCTCTCAGCCTCCCTAAGCCTATTCAATAAATTAACTCTCTAATGGAACTTGGATAATGACAATCGTTCCTCGCCCAATTTTGGAATCGATGGAAAGCTGTCCTTGTAGAAGCTCCACTCTCTCTTTCATTCCTAATATTCCAAACGACTCTGGTTTGTCCAAATTCATATCAAAGCCTTTTCCGTCATCTTTTACTACTACTGAAATACTATTTCGTGTCAGCTCGAGTTTTACTTTTATTTCATGTGCTTCTGCGTGTTTGATGGCATTTTGGACAGATTCTTGTACCAATCGAAATAATGCGACCTCAAACTTGGCTGGTAACCTTTTTTCATTCCCCAAATTAACAAAACTAATTTTTGTATCACTATGATACTCTTCGATCGTTTGTAGGTATTTTTTGAGGGTAGGCACTAAGCCTAGGTCATCAAGTGCCATCGGACGAAGGTCATAGATAATTCTACGTACCTCATACAATGCATTTCGCACCATCTTTTTTAAATTTTTTATCTCACCCATGCCTGCTTGTTCCCCATGCTCACGGAAAACACGTTCAATTAAATCCGAGCGCATCATCACATTTGCCATCATTTGAGCAGGACCATCATGGATTTCACGAGACACTCGTTTTCTCTCTTCCTCCTGAGCCTCTATAATACGCAAGCCAAACTCCTGCTTCTGCTTTGCGTCCTCTAATACTTCACCGACTTGCTTGAGATCACTCATCAGATAGTTCATCACGACGGAAATTTGAGAAACTAGATGCTCAGCTCGGTCAATCGTTTCCGTCAGACCATGTAAACGGCGTTCAATATCGTCACGGCGATCACGAAGTTGTTTCTCCATTTGCCGCTTCATTGTCAATTCCATTTGGAGCTGATGAGCTTTTTCATAAGCATCGCGAACCTCTGCCTCGGTATAGTCCTTGAAGTGCATGCTTACTTCAGACAATCTTTTCCGAGCAAACCGTGATTGCGTTTCAAGCTTATCGCCATCATCAATCACTTCAATGACCATTCGCTTCACATCTTTTAGTTCATCTGCGAGTGATTCATAATCCTTACGGCACTGCTCTCCTATACGGAAAATCTCATCCTTACTCGTACCGACCGTCTCTATCATTTTCTCAAGGATAAAATCAAGTGTCTTTATATCAAATTTTTTCTTCAACATAATAATTCCTCCAAGGGTCCCATTTTCCCTTTCGGCTTTGATATTATTTTAGCTTGATTTAGATAAATATACTATCTATTGGTGGCGAAAAAACTGTCGAAACACAAGAAAATCGTTAAAAAGAACGAGATTTTTTTATATAAATGTGCAATTTATCCTAGATCCTTTATTTATTATTCATTACTATTTTATTACCCAAACAGTAAATAAATTATGCTGAAATAATAGAATCAGATAAATTAATTCACTTTCTTATTATAACATGTGAAAAAATTACATAGATTAAAGTTTGTTTACATTACAAACACACTAATTACACACAGTACATAATAACTATCAATAATTTCCAATCATATTCAAACTTTATAAGTAATGGTATTCAGCAATCCGTTTTAGCTCTTCTGCACGCGTTTCAATAAAAGTCCTCATATATCTCTCCAGAAATAATTTATCTGCAATGACGCCCACTGGCCCCAATGGAGATTTATATTCAAACTGATCGATCATTAACGTACCATTAGGTTCTTCAACAAATTGGTGAGTGTGTACAAACGAATGAAATGCCCCCTTCACCATTACATCAACAAACATATTAGGCTTTTCCATTACGACTACTTTAGCTGTTAACCTCTGTTTGACACCAAAGTGTACCGCTTCCCAAGTAACAGTGTCTCCTTGTTCAAGAAGTCCTTTCGTTACACCCCCAACTGCTATTTCATTTGTCTTAGAAGTTGTTTGAGTATGAATATCTACATTTCTAGCTAGATCAAAACAATATTCAATAGGCGCTTTAATAAATTGTCGATACCAAATAACTGGCATACAAGAATCCCCTTTTCAATCATTTCTTAAAGAAATCCATCCAAGAACCTTCTTTCATAAATATCCTGTTTTAACAATTTCAGTTCTCAATCAATTTTACCATAGTCCACAATTAACATTAATTAAGAAGTGTACCTCGATTTATTTGTCGAGGAAGTCATTTTAGAATTATAATAAATGAATAAATATCAGATACGATTGGATTTACGAAAGGAATGGTAACTATGTTGCCCTCATATTTAACCGTAAAAGGCTATGGTGAAAATGAAATTAATATAGAAAAATCACGTTTTATTGCACATATAGCTAGAGCAGAAACAGAGGAAGAAGCTATAGGTTTCATTCAAACCATTAAGAAAAAGCACTGGAATGCCACACATAATTGTTCGGCCTATTTAATTGGTGAGCATGATCTAATTCAAAAAGCTAATGATGATGGAGAGCCTAGTGGAACAGCAGGTGTACCTATATTAGAGGTGTTGAAAAAAAGAAGGTTAAAAGACACCGTAGTAGTGATTACACGTTATTTCGGAGGTATAAAGCTAGGTGCTGGCGGACTTATACGTGCCTACGGAAAAGCGACATCTGAAGGATTAAATGCAACAGGGATTGTAGAGAGGAAGCTAATGCAAGTAATGCATGTCAAAGTTGATTATACATGGCTCGGTAAATTAGAAAATGAACTGAGAGCTTCCATTTACGAGATAAAAGAGATCCATTATTTAGAAGCAGTTGAAATCGAAGTGTTTGTCAATGAAGCAGAAACACAGAAGTTTGTGGATTGGATGATTGAACTAACTAATGGTCAAGGAAACATCACAACTGGAGAAACATTGTACCAAGAAACACTTATTTAAAAATAAAGGCTCTTTTCTAAAACATTGTTGCTATATACACACTTTTTAGGAAATTAACTATATGTTTCAACGGCTAAGAAAAATTTTTTCATTCTTAGAAAAGAGCTCCTCTCCAAATAGACCAATATACACAGCGTTATTCGGGGAAAAATCAGGCATTTGGGATTTTTCCAGAACAACAAACTTTACGAAAACAGCCAAAATAAAAGACCCTCCTAAATCTTTTTCTGGAGGGTCTTACTTATTTTATTTTATTTTTCTTTTACATTTACTGGTCTAAATCCTCTTATTAGATTTAATAGAGGTTTGTAATCTTCACGTACTAATCCAATCTTTTCAACAAACAATTCAATTGCTACAAGAATCGCTAGAAGAATTACTGTTGAGCCCCACAGCGTTGCTTGCGAGAAGATAAAAGCAGCTAATCCAAACACAGCACTCATTGCATAAATTAATAGCACTGTTTGTCTGTGTGTATAGCCTAGTCGTAACAAGCAATGGTGTAAATGCGACTTATCTGGAGCTGATAAAGGCTGCTTATTCACTAATCGTCTAACGATAGCAAACAAGGTGTCTGAAATTGGCACTCCAAGAATAATGATAGGAATAACCAAGGAGACAAATGTAACTCCTTTAAACCCTAATAGTGATAGAACAGCGATCATAAACCCTAGAAAAAGTGCTCCTGTATCACCCATAAAAATCTTTGCTGGGTGAAAATTATACAGAAGGAATCCAAGACTAGAGACAGCAAGAATAAGCGCCATTATCATGACATAGGAATTCCCCATTGTAAAGGCCATACCAGCAATAGTGAATAATGCAATAGTCGATACGCCAGCTGCTAGACCATCCAATCCATCAATAAGGTTAATTGCATTTGTAATTCCAATGATCCAAATCATAGTGATAGGAATACTAAGGTAACCAAAGTCTAATTCCCCACCAAATGGAAGGTTAATGAACTCTACTCTTATATCTCCGACAACGACTACAATCAGCGCTGCCACAATTTGACCTAATAACTTTACTTTTGGTGAGATCTCTTTTACATCATCAAAAACACCCGTTAAGATGATAATAATACTACCTAAGATAATTGGTAGGTGAATACTTCCATCCAAGTTAAAAAAGGCAATGAGGTATGAATCACTCGGTTGAATGATTACTACACCAATTAAGAAACTTATGAATATTGCCAAACCACCGAGGCGAGGCATAATTTTTTGATGAACTTTTCTTTGATTAGGTTTATCAGTAGCACCGATAACGAAAGCGAACTTTTTTACGACCGGTGTTAGGAGTATTGCAGCTAAAAAACAAATAATTAAAGTCAAATACACAATATGCCCCTCCATGTTTATATCATTATCTATTTCGTAAAGAAAAATGTAAATTTATTTTCTTTTTTGTCGGATAAAGGAAGAATTTATGGGCAAAACTAATTCCTAGTGAATTATATCATACACCTCTTCCAAATTGGAACCAAAATTTTTAAAAGCATTTTTTGAAAAGGTATTCATTTTCTCTCTATATCTTTATTACTCCTAATTTGACGAAGGTAGGAAAAAAAAGTTTCTCGTTTCACAAATATTTAAATTTTCTGATATTAAAACATAAAAATACAGCCTGCGGATTTTAATCTCCGCAGGCTGTATTTTTATGCTAACTCTTTTAAATAATCTTGTAGTGCTTCCTTCCAATCACGAAGCGGGGTGAATCCTTGTTCTATAATTTTCTTTTTACTTAAAACTGAATATTTCGGTCTTGCAGCTGGTCGTGGAAACTCATCTGATGTTAGTGGATTTACCTTTATATCCAATCCAGCTTGATGAAAAATTTCGACCGCAAACTCATGCCAAGAGCATACACCTTCGTTAGAAGCATGATATACTCCATATTTTTCTGATTCAACTAGTTCAACTAAAAACCGAGCTAAATCAACTGTATAAGTAGGAGAACCAACTTGATCGTATACAACCCCTAACTCTTTTCGGTCCTGCGCAAGCTTTAACATCGTCTTAACAAAGTTATTTCCGTTAATTCCATATACCCAAGCTGTTCTCACAATATAGAACTTGTCCAATGTTTCCTGAAGAAGTTTTTCACCTGCAAGCTTTGTTTCACCGTATACTCCTAGAGGCTTTGTTGGATGATCCACTTCATATGGTTCTGTACCTGCTCCATCAAATACATAATCCGTGCTAACGTAAATCATTTTCGCATCTACTTCTTTTGCTGCTTCAGCAAGGTATTTAGTACCTAGTGCATTTACCTTATAGGCACCTTCTTGATCTGTTTCCGCCGCATCAACGTTCGTATAGGCAGCACAATGGATGATCGCCTCGGGCTGTAGGTTTTTGACATAATTTGAAACTGCTGACTCATCAGTAATATCTAACACAGAACGATCAACACCAACCGCTTCATGGCCTTTTGACTTTAGTTCTTTTACTACATCAAAACCAAGCTGTCCACTTATACCAGTAACGAGAACTAACATTACTCAACCTCTAAGCGATCTGCATATTGAGATTTAAAATAATCTTGGTAATCACCAGAGATGATGTTCTCCCACCACTCCTGGTTTTCTAAATACCACTTGATTGTTTGTTCAATACCAGTATCAAAGTTATACTTCGGTGACCAGCCAAGTTCTGTGCGAAGCTTCGTTGCATCGATGGCATAGCGACGATCGTGACCAGGACGATCTTTAACGAACTTCATTAGTGATTCTGGCTTGCCTAAATGCTTAAGAATGGTTTTAACAATCTCGATATTCGTACGTTCATTGTTTCCACCCACATTGTACACTTCTCCGTCACGACCTTTGTGAAGAACAAGGTCAATAGCTTGACAGTGATCTTCTACGTGTAACCAGTCACGAATGTTTAAGCCATCCCCGTAAATCGGAAGCTCTTTATCATTTAATGCATTGATGATCATTAATGGGATCAACTTCTCAGGGAAGTGGAATGGTCCATAGTTATTAGAACAACGAGTAATGTTTACTGGTAGTCCAAATGTTTCATTATACGCACGAACGAGTAAATCCGCTCCTGCTTTACTAGCACTGTACGGACTATTAGCCGCAAGTGGCGTTTCCTCTGTGAAGTAACCTGTTTCTCCTAAAGTTCCGTATACTTCATCAGTTGATACTTGAAGGTATTTCGTTACTTTGTACGTCTTAGCAGCATCTAAAAGAGCTAAAGTCCCTTGAATATTCGTTTGTACGAAAATTCCTGGATCTGTAATACTGCGGTCTACGTGAGATTCAGCTGCGAAGTTCAACACATAATCGAACTTTTCTTCTTTAAAAAGACCATCAACAAAGTCACGATCAGCAATATCTCCACGAACAAACTTGTAGTTAGGAGCATTTTCAATGTCCTTTAGATTCTCTAAATTACCTGCATACGTAAGCAAGTCCAGGTTTACAATCGTATACTCTGGGTATTTATTAACCATGTAGCGAACAAAATTGCTACCAATAAAGCCCGCACCACCAGTTACTAATAATTTCATATTAAAATCTTCCTCCTATTCCTCGTAAACAAAGTTCAAATGTGTCGCTTCAGCTAAAACAGGATGCTTTGTATCTTTTTCTGACAAGATTGGGTTAGTAGTAGGCCAATCAATGGCAAGAGCCGGGTCATCCCATGCAATACCGCCGTCGTGCTCTGGCGAGTAATACTCGTCCACTTTATAAGCAACGGTAGAATCAGGTACCAATGTACAGAAACCATGAGCAAAACCTTTTGGTACTAATAGTTGACGTTTATTATGCTCAGAAAGAACAACACCAACCCATTGACCATAAGTTGGAGATCCTTTACGGATATCAACAGCTACATCGTAAATGGCTCCAGTCACACAACGAACAAGCTTCGTTTGTGCCTTCGGATTAAGTTGAAAATGCAAACCTCTGAGTGTATGTACAGGAGCTGATAAAGACTGGTTATCTTGGATAAAATCAAAGGTTAAACCAAACTCATCATACAAATGTTTATTATAGCTTTCCATAAAATAACCACGGTGATCACCGAATACTTTTGGCTCTAGAATTTTTACTCCAGATAATTTAGTTTCAATAACTTTCATTTTATATACCTCTCTTAACAGATTACTTTGTTTGATTAGCGATCTTAATTAAGTACTGACCATATTGATTCTTTTTAAGTGGTTCAGCAAGTTCAATCAACTTCTCTTTTGTAATATAACCCATTTTATAAGCAATCTCTTCAAGACAAGCAATTTTTAAGGATTGTCTTTTCTCAACCGTTTCAATAAATTGGGATGCTTCTAATAACGAAGCATGAGTACCAGTATCTAGCCAAGCATATCCACGGCCAAGTAACTCTACATTTAATTCGCCCATCTCGAGGTATGCTTTATTCACATCGGTAATTTCGAGCTCGCCACGTGGAGAAGGTTGAATATTTTTAGCAATATCCACTACACGGTTATCATAGAAATATAACCCTGTTACCGCATAATTGGATTTAGGATCTTCTGGCTTCTCTTCAATCGAAACAGCCTTACCTTCTTCATCAAATTCCACAACACCAAAGCGCTCTGGATCATTAACATAATATCCGAATACTGTTGCACCTGATTCTCTTGAAGCAGCTCTCCGTAATTGCTCGGTTAATCCGTGTCCATAGAAGATATTATCTCCGAGAACTAGAGCTACACTATCATCCCCAATAAACTCGTCGCCTAAAATAAAGGCTTGTGCTAGTCCACCAGGGTGAGGTTGAATTTTATATGTAAAGTTCATTCCTAAATCAGAACCATCACCTAAAATTTGTTCAAAACGTGCAGTATCTTCCGGTGTGGAAATGATCAAAATATCTTTGATTCCTGCTAACATAAGTACTGAAAGTGGATAATAAATCATTGGTTTGTCATAAACTGGTAATAACTGTTTTGAAACCACTTTTGTTAATGGATAGAGTCTCGTACCACTTCCACCTGCAAGGATAATTCCTTTCATTAATAACCAACTCCTCTTATTTTGAGATAAGTAATTACACGACAAGCACCTTCCCCATTATAAAGAAGGTTAATCAAAAAGAATACAATGATGTCAAATTTTTAATGAAAAAGTAAAATAGCTTTTCGCAGAAAATGTTAAAATACCTAGTTTTTCAATAACATATCCAAATACAATCATTTTATTTATCCCTCCTACTATGAAAAGAAGACCTTCTCTAAATAGGGAAGATCAAACTTTTCAATCTACAGGAGCTTTTACACTATAAAGTTAGAAATTTTTTAAAAGTACAATAGGCTATTTGTTTGTTTTTCACCAATAACACCTGTTTTAAAGCCCTTTTCAAAAGCTGAAAGCGATAAGCAGAAAGGAGCTCTTTCTTGTAATTCCGGTAGAAATTCATCTCCGACTTTATGATACTCTCATATCGATCTAGACTAACTCTACTATAGTCCATAACAGATAGTTCATGCTCCAGGGTAACATCTAAGAGTAGCACTTTGTTGCCCCTTGAATATATTTCATAAAACAGCCAATGATCTAAATAGTCAAGGGAAAATTCAGTATTAAAACCACCAATCTCATTTAAGAAAGAAGTTCGAATCAACGTTCCTGAGTTAATCGCCATTACTGGTTCTTCCTGGATACCAACAACTGGCCTTTCTCCCTGAAGGGGACGTAACGAATGACTAAACACTGGTGAGATCATGGTACCCTCACAATTAACAACAGGGACAATCCCCGAGACAGTTTTATCCACTTCTTCTATTGTCATTACAGCATCCACGTATTCCTTTGTAATCTCTGTATCGTGATCGAAAAGAAGTAGCCATTCACTGTTATTGGACTTCGCAACCGACCATCCAACATTATAAGCTGTAGCAATCCCTAAGTTTCTTGCATCATGCATATAAGTAATCTTTACATGTCCATACGTCGAGGCATCAAAAGATTGTTCTACAGGACTATTATCGTACAGGATGATTTCCAATTGGTCGAGATTGTGCTCTGATGTAAATAGGCTAGACTTTAGCGTTTGAAACGTCTTACTTTCCTCTATTAACTGTTTATAGAGTACGACAATGATTGTCTTCTTCATACTCATCCCTCTTTTACCGGTGATTCCTTCCAGTTTTGTGACAGAATTAACAAAACAAGAAAGAAACTAATACCAATTGGATTATTAATAAATGGATTAATATTTGTTACTAAGAGTACACCTATAAAGGCGGCCATTAAGGAAATTTCTAGTGTATGAAGCTTACCTGTTTTCTTATACCCAACATAGTAATTATAAAATACAAGGAGGAAAAGAAAAAACCAGATCGCTAAACCAATTAACCCTTGTTCCACAAGAATATCAAGGAAGCTCATTTCAATCCCATCTAATCTTTCAGCAATTTCCATACCATACCCTGTACCGAAAACAAGATAGATCGGATTATCTAATAAAATTTCCTTCGAATCCACAATAAATTCCAGTCGTGCATTAACACTTTCATCATTAATTTGTGGTACTTGATCAACAGTAATATCATCCGCTGGATCAATAATTATCGTATCTTCATTAAATCTTTCTAAAGTCATGTGTTTATATAGAAATGGGAGCACACATACAATCATCATTAGAATGATGGTTTTTTTAACAAACCACTTCGATTGGAAAAGACTCTTGAGCTTATTTGATATCCCATTAAACTTATCTGACACTACTTTTGCATCTAATATTACTAGCATAAAGAGACTTGCCATTAATGCGAGTAAAAATCCTCTTGTTTCTGACCATAGAACAGAAACAGTTCCCAAAATAACAATTGCGACATCAAGCTTGGTGTATTTCTTATTTAACACATCATTCAATGAAATAATTAAGGCAATCATTACAAACAAATGACTCTTATAAAAAACACTATTACTTGGTCTAAAGAAAAGATCATCATTCATAATCCAGTTCATGAAGTTATAAAAAGGGGCAAAATTAGCACTAAAGATCGTTTTCCCCAATAAGGACACGATAATCGTAAATATCGCAACCACTAATGCACTTGGTTTTAATATGGAAATAATACGGCTTTTTGAAAACCTTTCTCCTGAAAGATAATAAGCAAGTGGGAAATAAGCGACAAAATAAGATACCCTGAAAAAATCCATTACAATTACGGAAAGTGGGTGTCCATTAATGAAGCCTATTAATGCACTAGCAACAAACCAAAATAATAAAGCATATATACCAATTGTGACTGGATTCAAACGAAAAAATGTATTCACACGAAAGTTTAGGTAAGCTTTATCTTTTATAATTCGATAGATAAATGTAGCAATTAGAAGTAAAAATAGAACTTGGCGAATGGATAACACTCCAAAATCAATCAATCTGCCTCCGCCACCAACGAATAGCTCTATAAATATAATCGTTAGCAATACTTTTTCAAACCCATTCATTATCGTACCTCTCCTATTCTAAATCGAACATACTATTGAACTAACAACCAGCAACCTCACCAATTAAGCACTCGCTGAGAATTTTTGATATACCTCTTTAATGGTAACCTTTTTATACTTCAGTGCTCTATTCTCAATTACATACCACGACATCACTGCAAGAACCAGTGTTGGTGGAAAGGAATATAAGAAGTTTTGAAGTGGAGTGATCTCATTATTAAATAGAGAAGTCACCACCTGCTGAATTGGAAATGCGTATATATAAATTCCGTAGGAGAAGTCACCAAACTTCCCAAAGTTATGCAAGCGTAATCTCGTTTCAAAAGCTAAAAAGAAAATAAGATACCCACCAAAAATCGTAAAAACAAATTCGAAATAACCAAGATTCGCTGTTAAGATCAGGACTACTAGTGAAACTAGGGCAAGCATCACATTCATTTTTATTTGTTTTCTAAATAGATAAAAGACCATCCCGGCACTAAAATATCGAAACAGGTCTGTATAAAAGCCACCTTTTCCAATAAAGAAAAGGGCTGAACTAAGAAGAAACCCTAATAGCACAATTCTTCTATCTAACAGTTTCGTTACACCTAAAGCAACAACAACGATATAAAAGAAAAACTCATACCATAATGTCCATAAAGATCCATTCACTGCTCCTGGCCAAATATTTTCAGCGAACATACCTGGAAGATCAAACTGAAGCCAGTATAATGTGATCACTTTAAAATAGTCGTATGTCTCACGATTTCTAAAGTACTCAGAAAGACTTAAGTCCGTAAAGATAGGTCCCAACACAAATACGGTTAAGAGGACACAAAGAATTAGCCCTGGAAATATCCGTAAGGCTCTCGCTTTCATATAATTAATAGCGTTTCTAGAACGATCAAAGCTTTGGGTAATAAGAAAACCACTAATAACAAAGAATATACTTACCGCAAACTCTCCATAAGTCATCTGCCCTTTAGTTAGAATGGCAAAAGGCTCTGAAGCATTATTTCCGGTTGTTAAAGGATAAGCATGTGAAAAAAGAACAAGTGTTGCAGCAATAAAACGAATAATATCTAAATTATTTTTACGAGCATCTAAGCTCTGTTCTATATAATTCCCCTTAAATAACAATTGGCATCCACCTTTTCAATTTTATTTTTATATCCTAAGGCAGTGTCAGACTGAGTTCTCTTTTGTAAGATAAAACATTTATCGACAACATCTTTAAAAAAATTGTCACAACTGAAATTATAGCATCTTCTTGTCGAAGATTGCATCACTTTATTTTCCATTTATGTATTTATAGTTGATATTATGGGAAGTCAGGATTATAATTTTGGTTATGCATGACTATGCTAATGATAGTTTAATAAACTTTATATAGAAGGGATTGTTATACCATTAATAGATCTCAAAGAACCGACAAGAAGAAAAGGAGAAAGCTGAGAATTGCTCGTGTTTTCTTTCTTAGTCTCTTTATAATCCTGGCTGGTGCCGGTGTATATTTCTATAATGTATACTCAGATGTAGCGAATGCTGTCGATAAAATGAATCAACCTCTTAGCCGAGAAGGCTCTGATAAGAGAGAAGAACAAGTGGAATTTGACAGAAAAGATCCTTTATCAATCTTGCTTGTAGGTGTTGATAAGCGTGAAGGAGATAGCGGTCGTACCGATTCAATGATTGTTGCTACTGTTAATCCTGAGACAAACTCCACAAAATTATTAAGTATACCACGTGATACGAGAACTAAAATCATAAGCAATAGTGATCCAGACAAGAACAGAACAACAAAGATTAACGCTGCTTATGCTTATGGCGGAATCGAAATGACAATTGATACAGTTGAGAACTTCTTAAACATCCCTATTGATTATTATGTTGAAGTGAATATGGAAGGTTTTAGAGATATTGTAGACGCAGTAGGCGGAATCGATGTAAACAATCAATACGAATTCGAATTAGATGGTACAACTTTATTAGAGGGTCCTCAACATTTGGATGGTGAAGAAGCACTACAATATGCACGAATGAGAAAAGAAGATCCTCTTGGTGACTTCGGCCGTCAAGAGAGACAAAAGGAAGTAATATCTAAGGTTGTAGCAAAGGGAGCTTCTTTAACCTCACTAGCTAAATACGATGATATACTTGAAGCATTACAAGATAATGTCCTTACCAACTTAACATTAAACGATATGATTGGTATACAAGCAACATATAAAGGAGCAGCAAAAAGCATTGAAAAGTTACAAATGGACGGGGAAGGAACATCTACAGATAATGGCTGGTATTACTTCGTTACAGACGAGACACGTCAAGATCTTTCAGATGAACTCCGTCAACATTTAGGACTAACTACTTCTACCGTTGCAAGAATCAATATCACACCAAATACCTATTAATTAAACTAAGAAAAAGCCCCACTAAAGGGCTTTTTCTTTTACCTATTTTTAAGCATTGATTGAAGTAACAAGCTACTAATTTGAAATCTCCAAAGAATCTTTTCTTTTAAGGTGGACTGATTTTCAACAGTCGTAACCGTAGCCTCATGCCTGCGATAATAAATTAACTTTTCAGGAATCAATAAAGCACTTTTATTCATATCCGCAACAAGACCAATCCACATATCATGCATCGGAACATTTCTCGGGATCGGTAATATTTTCTCCTTTAGCTCTTTCCTAAAGGACATTGCACAACCAATATAACTGTTTTTCAGGATATTTTTAAGTACACCTGCTCGACTCCCTCTATATGCATAAAAAGAATCTATGGTTGGATTCAGATTATTATCAACTACCGTAATATCAGACATGATCATATGAATGTTTGGATGCTTTTCATAGTAGCTTTTTATTGTTTCTACCTTTTCAGGCTTCCAAACATCATCTTGATCACTTAAGAAGATAATATCATTTCTCGTATGCTTAATAGCGTTGTCAAAATTGGAGGTGACTCCTTTATCATCATTCATATACAGTTGGACTCGAGAGTCTTCTTTCATATATTCCTTAATGATGGAGATGGTCCCATCTTTAGAATGGTCGTCCGAAATAATTAACTCATCATTCATTCCCAACTGAGACAATATGCTATCAATCTGCTGTCTTATATATTTTTCTCCATTATAGGTCGCCATCGCTACAGAAACATTCATTGGATTCCTCCACTATCTTCCCTATAAAATTGATGGTCCTTATCTTTAGTCAATCCAAGTAAATCTTTAATAAAATACTCAATAGAGTATCTTTCTTTTATCTTTTCCTCCACTGGCACGTAAGGAGCAATCATAAACTCTGTAGGAACCTCAACATGATTCCGATCAACTACACAAATATTATTTGGGTGGTAAAAATCATACTTTTGTATTTCTTTGTTAGTCGTAATCATTTTTTTATTAGCCCCAAGCATTTCAATCGTACGCATGGTAAGACCGGATTGTTTAGGATGCTGAATA
This sequence comes from Bacillus coreaensis, assembly GCF_050586445.1. NCBI lineage: Bacteria > Bacillati > Bacillota > Bacilli > Caryophanales > Bacillaceae > Bacillus > Bacillus coreaensis. Next base: position 315,047 of record NZ_JBOCCY010000004.1, on the reverse strand, counting down.
TCGACAACAGCTTTTGATTGTTTTAATTTGGCAGTTAATTGATCACTAGGTAAACCTACAAAGGAAAATTCACTCATATTACTTCCGTCGAAATCATTGGTCAAGTACTTCCGCTGATAGTACATTAGCTTACTAGGAAGATACATATAATAGAAAACCTTCAAATGGTTGCGCTCAAATTGATTCTTAACTTCTTTTAGAATCTTATATCGATCACTATGGACAGTACCTACAAAAAATAAATCATAGACAAGAGTGTGTTGATCGTTAGCAATCTCCTCATATTCTACGTCAAAAAACAAAGGTCTAAAGGTTAAACCAAATTTATCACAATCATGATGATCAAATGAAAATACTTCGTCAAATAGATCTAATTTTTCTAGCGTATTCACTTTATTAGCAACTGAGTCCCAAAGCATAAGAACCATTCTTGCTTCAGGGTTTCTCTCCTTCACTTCCTTTAAGAAATGAATCGGTGTTGCCTCTGCTTGACAAATAAAAATATGGTCATATGCTTTACCCTTAATACGTGAGGAAATTCCTTGGTAGTGCTTTTGTATTTGGCCAGTTACTAAATTTCTGTTAATTCGTAATAAAGCTTTCGAAAAAACAGTATTGGAGGGGCGCTCATCGAAGAAATCGACATCAGCACCCATTCTCTCCATAGCAGCCATTAATTTTTTATGATAGTTAAAAAATAATGGGCACAAAAACAATATTTTTTTATCTTTTAAAAGGAGTTCCATTACTTATATAGTCCTTTTTTCTTCATTTCTTCAATAGATTTTTGATAATTATCCTCAACTACCTCTTGCTCATTCACCCATTGAACAAATTGAGTAATCCCTTGTTCAAAGCTAACCTTAGGTGTAAACCCAAGCTTTTCATTAATCTTTTTAAGGTCTGCATAATTATGTCGAATATCACCTAAACGATAATTTCCACTAATAACAATTTCCGTATCGGATTGATACTTTTCCTTCAATAGAGATGCTACCTCAAAAACATTTGTACAAACACCTGTCCCCACATTAAAGCTTTCGAAATTAGCTTCTTCCTTCTCAATTCCAAGAATCGTCGCATCGACAACATCATCAATGAAAACAAAGTCTCTAGATTCTTTTCCATCTTCAAAAATGTTAATGTTATTCCCATTTTTGATGCTCGTAGAGAAGATAGATAAAATTCCTGTGTATGGGTTTTTAAGAGATTGTCCAGGACCGTACACGTTTTGATAACGATATCCTACAACCGGTATATTTAGTGATTTTCCTACAACCATGCACATATCTTCCTGCATTTGTTTCGTAATTCCATAGATGGATGTAGGGTGTATTTTCGTCTCTTCTGTTGTTGCCATTAACTCCACATTTTCTCGGCAGATCGGACATTTTACTTCAAAATCGCCCTTGCTCATATCCTCTTCTATACGAGCGGTAGGATAGACTGTGCCATGGTCAGTACAGTGATACATCCCTTCACCGTATATGGCTCTTGAAGCAGCAATAACGATTTTTTTCACTTGATGCTCTTCATTCGTTAAAATATCAAGTAAGTTAGAAGTACCTTTGACATTTACATCAATATATTTATTAATTTCATACATGGATTGTCCTGTCCCTGTTTCTGCTGCTAAATGAACAACCACATCTTGACCTTTCAAAGCTTGTCTCCAGTCATCACTGTTGACTACATCACCTTTAATAAAAGTAACCTTATCTTTTATTTTTAAGAAAAGCTCTGACTTTGTACCGTCTTCTCCATGAATTTGAGGAGATAAATTATCTAGAACTGTGACATGATAACCTTTACCTAGTAGTCTAAGTGCTAAATTACTGCCGATGAATCCCGCTCCACCGGTAATTAAAATATTTTTCATCATTATATTTCCTACTTTCTATTAATTAAAAACCCTGTATTTACTATATTTTCTATTAACCTAAGTTCGCCCACTATTATACAAAAAGAAAGGAAGAAGTTCAATTGTCACTAAGAAAGCTTGTCAACCCTTTTAATTAGTTTTCCCATGCCCTGATCTAATATGATTCGAAAAAATCAACATTAAGATAAAGAAAAGCATACCAATGGGATTATTAATAAACGGGTTGATATTTGTTAGTAACAACATACCAAAAAAAGCACCTAAAAGTGATCGGTCTAAAGTTGAAAGTTTCTCTCCCGTTCGATAGGCATGATAATAGTTATAAAACACAATAAAGCATAGGAATAACCAAACCATGAGTCCAATGGCCCCTTGTTCAATCCAAATATCAAGAAAACTCATTTCAATTCCATCAATTCTGCCTGCAATAGAAGTACCATAACCTTCACCTATGAGGAATGGGGCTGGCCCATCCAACAATATCCGTTTGGCATCTAATAAAAACTCAACCCTTGCACCTACACTAGTATCTTGAACTTCGCCCGAATCGATTGAATTCTCTGTTTGAGCAAATCTCTCAAGTGTTGTGTAGTGATACAAGATAGGCACAGATATAGTAATCACAATGAGAACAATCGTTTTTTTTATAAGCTCACCATTTCTCACGGCAGCAATGAACTTATTCTTCCAGCCAATGATTGGTTGAATGAACACTAGTAAGTCGATAACCACAATGAGGAATATACTTGCCATTAAAGCAATGGACAGACCTCTTGTATCAGACCAAAAGATAGAAAGTGAGCCTAGCACGATATTAAAGACATCTAACTTTGTAAACCTTTTAGACAAAACATCATTTAGAGAGAGAACCAATCCTATTAAGACAAAGAAATGACTCTTATAAAACACACTATGACTAAGTCTGAACAGAAGATCATCATTCATAATACTTTTCCAGAAATCTTTATATTCATCGAAATTTGCACTAAACACGGTTTTACCCAAAAGAGCGATCATGATAGTAAAAATCGCAACCAGAAATGCACTCTTTTTCAATAGCTGAATAATACGGTCCTTAGAGAATCTTTTTTCAGAAACATAGAAGGCTAATGGAAAATAGGCAACGATTAGTGAAACTCTAAAGAAATCCATTACAATAATAGAAGGTGGGTTTCCATTTATAAACCCGTTTACAGCACTAAATAAAAAGGAAGCTATTAGCAAGTATACACCTATCGAAATAGGATCCATTCTAAAGAACGTGTTCACTTCCATATTAAGATACGCTTTTTCCTTCATGATTCTTATTAAAAATATGAGGATTAATCCTATAAACAATACTTGTCGAATGGATAGAAACCCAAAGTCAATGAGTCTTCCTCCACCCCCGATAAAAAGCTCAACAAAAAAGACTGTCAGCCACATCTTTTCGAACGTATTCATGACGTCCATTCCTCTCTATTATGATAAATCAAACTAAAGTACCCCTTCGCGTATAAAATGCAAAGAGGTTTACTTGTTCTAGCCTTCCTTATCTATAAAGTTCTTTATAATTGATAAGATTTGTCCATTACCACTGATAAATGGAACGGGCTTGAAATTCTCCACATGTCGGATGACATCTGCTAGACTTGTGGGCTCATCCCAAGTAAGAATATGCCCGGTTTCTTGAAATTGCTTTACTATTTCCAATTGATGGTCATCATTATGCTCACCATATTTGATTAGTCGCGGAACAGCAATCACCTTTTTCCCCAACTTTACTCCCATTGTAATAGATCCTGTGCCGCCATGAGTAATGATGAAGCTTGCTTCCCTATACAATTTTTCCATGTTCTCATAAGTAGTGAAATCAAATATCTCCATATGTTCTGACTGATATTTGGTATGACCTGCTTGAACAAGAACTTCCTCCTTTACATTACCCACTAAGATTTGCCTGTCCATTTCCCTTAGTAAGCGTTCAAAAGGAAGTTCATGTGTTCCTAAAACAATTAGTATCAATAGATTGAGCCTCCATAAATAGCCTTAGGATAATGCTTTTTCATATCGTGCCACTGCACAATGAAAAGATCGGCTATTGGATAGACAAGCTTTCCCGAGATAGTTGGGGTGGAAGTTTTCGCAAAACTCTCTATAAAAATAACCTTTTTTTGAAAAAGCTTTGCAATATAACAAATAGGAACAGCCGTATGCGCTCCTGTAGTAACGACCACATCAGGTCTTTCTTTTAGGAAGTAAAGGAATGACTTGATAATATTATAGCTAAACTTAAAAATATATTTAAATGGATAATTCCTAGCACCGTATGCCAAAAAGGATATTTTGTACTGCTTGCTTAAATCCTTTGTAATAATCGATTTCTCAGTAATAATATGATAGTCATACTCCTTAAATAGCGGTTTTAATTGTAATAGTTGTGTTAAATGACCACCAAGAGAAGAAATAAATAACACTTTTTTTCTTTTATCTAATTGCCCTTGCATACCTTACCCTCCAGCAGGAAAATACACCTCAAGTAACCGGTTGATGATACGATCTTGATCGTTTTCCTCTGCTTTTTTTAATCCCTTGCTAATAAATTGATTTCTTTTTTCTTCAGATGACAGAACAGTAAATATATTGTTAGCAAGCTCTACACTATTTTGAACAGGTGTGCAAACTCCTGTACCTTCTGCTAATAAATGTTTTAACCCACCTACTTCACTTCCTATGACAGGTGTACCACACGCCATAGCTTCTAAAGCCACTAGACCAAATCCCTCTATATGTGATGGAAGGACTAAGCAATCCGCTGCACTCATCCACAAAGCAATATCAGCTTGATCCTTTACACCAAGAAACACAATGTGGTCATTAATTTGTTCGTCTCTTATCTTCTGTTCAAGCCTCGTTTTAAAAATAGTACTTTTTTCTGCACCTATTATATATAGCGTTACCTTTTCACCTGCTTGAATAAGAATCCTTATGGATGATATGAGCTCAAGTAATCCCTTTTGTTCGAGGATATTTCCAACAAATAAGATGACCTGACCATCTTGCTCAAGGCCACATTGTATTCTTGCCTGTATCTTATCAATAGGTTTGAACACTTTGCGGTTCACGCCCATATTTAATAAGGAAAGCTTATTCTGATTGATAGAAAAGGTACTAATCAATTGTTTCTGAAGCTCTTCTCCAACAGCAATTACATGATCAGCTTTACCCAAAATGGTCTTCGTGAGCCAAAAGAGCAATGCATTTTTTTTAGCCATTTTATCTATATCACCACCATGAGCGGTGACAACTAAACGTTTATGAAGGAACCATTTAAAAAGCAGTCCTAATAATCCACTAGGAAATACATAGTGTGCATGAATGACATCATAGCTTCGACCTTTTGTTAACAAAGCCCAAATGGTTTGCATACCCCAAATAAAATATTTTTTTAACACATTCCTTTTTCCACTATGGGGATTCGTAATTGCAACAACATCCACTTGGAGATTTCTTTGCTTTAAGGCTTCTACTTGATTTTTAACAAAAATTCCAAAGCTTCTATTCTCTTTACTAGGATACATATTTGTTAACACTAAAACCTTTTTATCATCCATATAGAACACCTATTGTTTTTTCTCCTATGTAGTAGTTTCTACCAATTTAAACACATAAAGTCATTATAACAATATTTATGAGTGAATAGAACCCAAAAGGTGTATGTCAGTTTATTACAAATTTGCAATTAACCTAAAAAAGGGACTTTGATTTTTTATAATCTAAGCCCCTTTTTTATTTACTGTGTCAAGGTTGTTCCTGGGTAGTAGAAACTTAAAATTTCTCCATAATTCTTACCGGTATCTGACATTGCTTTCGCGCCGTATTGACTCATTCCAACTCCGTGTCCAAAACCTTGTCCATTAATAATGAATTGAGATCCCGTATCTTGAACATTGGTAACCATGTAACTTTTGAAATAGATACCGCCCATCATGCTACGAATGTTACTAATTTTCGTATTCTCAAGTTGGTATACGAGTTTCTTAATATCACCAACTAACGCAGACTTTATTTGATCTCTAGCAGTTGTGGAAATAGCTCCATTTCCACCTAGATATACAATACTTGGTCTCGTTCCTAGAGATTGAAGCCACTGTTTTGATACATCTGGCAAATAGGCTATGTCTGTTAATACTACTGGTGCATTTTGATAAGAAGCCAGAACCGCTCCAGGCAATGCATCAATAAACACTCGACCTTGTGCAAAATATACCTTACTTGTATCAAAACCATATTTCTTTGCAATAGCGATACTTGTATCGTATCTGGTTCCACCGCTTACTCTCTCAATATTGGTAATTCCAATTGATTTTAGTTTTTCTACGATACTATTAGATACTGCTGAAGCTCCACCAATTAACGTTACTTTCTTCACCTGCTTTTCCTTTAAAAGCTGCACCGTACTATCGCTAAGCCAATTTGTGTTTGCTAGGATAATAGGAATTTGTTTACTAGCAGCATAGGACGCAATCGATAATGCATCAGGTGATGTTTCAGCACCACTAGTTATAAACACTTCAGAAAATTGACCTACTTTCTTTGCAATTTCGACCGAAGTATCGTAACGAGTAGATCCGTTAACTCTATCAACCTTATAACCTAATCCTTCAAGCGTTACCTTTACAGAATTAGAAATAGCTGCTTCTCCTCCAAGTAAATAGACTTGGCTTGGCTTTAATTCCTTGATTCTATTTACTACCACATCTGAAAGGGAACTCGATGTTGTAAGTAGAAGTGGAGCGTTATACTTCTTAGCTAGTACAGCCCCTGTAATTGCATCCACATGCATATCACCACGACCAATTACTACAGCATTTGCTGTACCGGTCCAGCCTTTTCTTGAAATTTCTACGCTTGTTTCATATCTTGTACTACCAGAAATGGTTGTGGAATAAGAGTCCGAAAGCTCACCAGGTAAGGTTCTCACAAAGTTACCAGATGCATCTTTCATAAAGTACTCAACATGAACCGTACCCTTTGTACGATTCCCCGTTGATTCTCCAGTAGATGTTTTTGTAAATTCATCCGGGAAAGCAACTTTAGAAATACTAGTAATCTTAATATTATCTTTGGATACTCCTATTTTACTAGCTACATAGTTTTTGATATTACTAAACTCAGTAGTACTTGCTTGTGATTCCTTTACGCTACTCCACCATTTTTCAGGGTGATTTAAATCGAGTTGAGAAGTGTTAATTTGTTGTTTAGTTAATGCAATTTTCCATGTGTTTTTTGGATCATAAGGATCTTTTTTAGCTGTTAAGTATGGAACTTGAGCTGTTCCCCAGTAATTTGCATTTGACTCGATGTATCCACCGTTACTTGAAGAATAGACGGCAGAGATAAGATTTCCATTATATCTAAGGACCTTACCAGCAGTTTGATCAACTGCCGCATTAGAATTATTGTAAGAAGATGAACCCCAAATAAATCCATCATATCTTTGGTAAGTGGTTGTATCATCTATTACTGATCCGGATTTTGATTTTACGTAAGTTCTAGCTGCAACCGCTTGTGCTTTTAAAGCTTCCAATGACCAATATGCTGGCATTTCACCTGGTACAACACCCTTTAAGTAATCCTCAAGAGGAAGGGAATTAATTGGTCTAACATATGCCCCACTTTCAATTGTAAACTGAGTGGTTCCTAAGTAATGACGACCATTGATTGCCGCGTAATTACTTGTTCCATATTGAACCGGAGTAATGACAAAGCTATTTTGAAATGTGCTAACTCTCACATTGTTCTCATATAATCCTAATGTTGTACTATTTTCAACTTTAATCGTAAAGTTTTGGCCATCACCAATTTGTGCTACATTGTTAATTAAATACTTCCCTTTTACAGATAGCGTAATAGATGATGTGTTTCCAATATGATGCTTTAGCTTTACTGACACTTGCTCAGTTGCTGCTCCAGCGAACGAAGGAACTGCCAATAAAAACAAGGCTAGCAATAGCAAAACCCTTTTTTTAACACTCAACCGTAATCACTCCTCGTTTTCTCTTATTCTACTTTTTCTAAAACGGATGTTGCTGTAAATCCATTTTCACCACTTTGGGTGTAGATTTCTTTAATTAAGCCTACCTTTGGAGCATAGTACCTAGTTAAAGTAGTTTCTTCATCAACAACTTCATTGGTTGATTTTTGAATCATTAGGACATCCTGAAATGTCCCAGCAGGAACTTCCTCAGTTCCATCTACTGATAGAAGCTTCCAGGTCGTTTGCTTATTCGCATCATTTGCCATAAAGGTTTCTAACTGTTCTAATGGAGTAAAGTTAGGCAATTGATCTTGTCTAGGATTCTCACTGTTAGATTCTGAGGATAATAAGGTTACCTCATCTTTCGTCCAGCGATAAATTTCTGTCGTTAAGTTATCACCTAATTGAAACAGAGTTTGAACATACTCATCATTAGCAGAAATAATTTCCTCCGTAAAAATCACTTCTCCATCTGAAGTAAATGTCTTTTTACTTCCTACTTCCGGACGGAACTCTTGAAAGTTTAAACCTTCTTCTACAGCTCCAGGCTCTTCAGAGTTTTCTGCTTCATCTGTTGTCTCTTCATTTTCACTCGATTGATCTATATCTTCTGTCTTCACACTTGTTGTTTTATTCTCATTTTCACTAGAATTATCTACTTGATTACATGCGCCTAGTAATAAGACTAATAAGCTAATAAGAAACACTATAAGTCTATTTTTCATTTTTCAAACCACCTTTTTGGAAAAAAGACTCGATAACACATTATCGAGTCTTTTATAAATCCATACATCTATTTCACCTTGTTTACTACAGATTGCGATGATTGGACATTAACAACTCCGCCAATTACTTGTAGTTCATTAACAACGTTATCACTACCATACTCAAGCAAGAATGACTCCATACTCTTAGACATTTGGTCTCCCATTAATACTAACGGGGAACCTGTACCAATTGATAATGGAGCAGAAGCAAGAGCATCTGGGAAGTCCTTACCAGTTGTTAACAAAATACTATTTGATTGTACGATGTTTTCAAAGTATAGGTTAATTCTTGCATTTGTTGCATAACGGTCGCTACCTGAAAGGCGAATCACCTTACTGTTAGGATAACTGCTACTCAACTGCTGCTTTACACCATCAGAAATCGCTGCTGTTCCACCAGCAATAACTACTTCTTTATTTGCTAAGTTCAGTGATTGTAATGGTGTTACCTTATCCTTTTGTGCTAGAAGAATTCCCCACTGATTGTTAGCTGCGATCGGAGCCGCCGCAAGAGCATCTGGGAAGTTTTCACCGTACACTACAAAGAGACCTTCAACCTGACCGATTTTCTCCAAAATCTTTCGGTTCGTCTCATATCTAGTAGAACCAGAAATTCTTTCCACCTCTAGCTTCATACTATTTAATGTATCTTCAACAGATTTTGATAGTGCTGCTGTTCCACCAACTAAAACGATCTTCGTAGCACCTAGTCTTGTAATTTCTTGTTTTACTGTCTCATCAAGAGCATCTGCACGACTCAATAAAATTGGTGCTTTATCATAATAGCTTGCTAATGGCCCCGCGGATAAAGCATCAGCAAATTGATATCCCGTACTTAAAATAACAACTTTTTGCTCTTTATCTGCTGCAAATCCATTTGGATACATCTCTTTTGAAATCTGGATTGCTGTCTCAAAACGCGTCTTTCCAGATAGACTAGATACGGTTACGTCTCTAGTTACAGCCACGTTCGAAGCATTTGTCCATAACACATCATTCGTTTGATTATTTATAATCTTTACACTAGATTTTCCACTGCTATATGTGAGTGCTGAATCATACTCATAAAAACCTGCACTTAACTGGTTGTTTACAAACACGCTATATTTCTTGGCAAGGTAGTTAGACCAAACTGTTCGTCCAGTTTCAATCGATGTTACGCGAGTGTTTAACCAGCCCTTTGCGTAATTTACAGCTAACTCTTCCGTAGCAAACGTCTTTAGCAGACCATTGGTACGATGGTAAACTTCGTATCTACTATTAGTATACGTATACGTTTGTTTATCCTTATCAAAGACTCTAGCATTATAAGAAAGCTGATTGGCATAATTAATAGCTTCTTGTTGCGTTTTAAACATTTTGAGGATTTTTCCATTATCGTCATGAACCTCAAACACTTTAAAGAATTCGATAGCAGCATCTGCAATGGCTTGAGCCGCTCTTTGTTGAAAATCTGCTGTCTTGATACGAGCTTCTTCTTCTTTATTCGTCATATAGCCTAACTCTAATAGAATTGCTGGCATTTGTGCTGTACGAATAACATAGAAGCTTTGGTCATTTCCAATTCCACGATTGGTTGAACCAAGCAAATTTAAAAGCTTAGGATGAACTGTTTCTGCTAACCTTTTACTTTCAGACAAATACCCCATTTGAATTGGATCTGGTGGGTAGTCCGGTTGGTAGTGATTCACACCGTCATAGTAATAGGTTTCAAGTCCCTTCACATAAGGACTTGACGGACTAGCATTATGATGAATAGAAATGAATAAACTATTATCATTATTATTAGCTGCTGCTTGATTTGCAACCTTCATTCTTTCGATTAGATCGGCACTTGCACTAACTGTACTAAATTCCCGATCTGTATCTCTCGTCATAAATACTCGTATTCCAGTATTTTTTAAGATCTCCCTAACTCTTTGACCAACCAACAAATTTGCTGTTTCTTCACAAAATCCTGTTTTATTCCCTGAGTACCCACAGGTTCCTGAATATTTCCCACCATGTCCTGGATCAAGGACTAATAGTTTTTCTGCAAAACTACTTGATGGAAAAAGGAACAATAGTAGCATCATAAAGAATATTATCTTCCCTTGTTTCCCCCGCATTTCAGACCTCCTACTTTTTTCCACAATTCGCTACATTTCTACATTATACCATCATATTATTCTATTTTATTACAATTTTCATAGGTTTTCATCAAACTTTTACAATAGGAAAATAGTTCAAAAGTAGTATATTTCGAAAATCTAAAAAAAGAGCAGATCACTCTGCTCTTTTCACGCGGTTTCTTTTTAAATAGGTTTGGAGTAATTTTGATAAGGTTAGTGATTTACTCAACCAAAGAATAACAAAATATATCACTACTCCTACCGGTATAGTTAATGCCAAGATAACCCAATCATTCTGTTCTTTAAATCCATTGATGGAAAGTACAGCAAGTAGACTAACTATCATTGTAGTAGTTGCCATCATGATTTTTCCAAATTCTTTACCGAGATGCTTTAAACGGAAACCACCCGAAAGTCTGTGCAAAGTAGTAAATGTAAGAGTTGAGTAGATTACCCCAACGATAGAAGCTGACAACGCTAATCCAGTTGGTCCCATCCATGTTGCAAAAAAATAGTTTGAGACAATATTTAAAAGGATGGATAAAAGACCAATGCGCATAAAGGAGCTTCCTTTTCCCAAAGTATAGAAGCCTTTTGCTACCACTGCTTGAATGCTATAAAACAAAACAGAGCCCATATAAAACAACGCGTAGTGACTAGTTATCTCAGTAGCTGAAGGTGTAAAAGCACCACGTTCATAAACAAGTCTAACAATTGGTTCGATTAGGATCATCATTCCAGCTACGGATGGGGCTATTAATAAGAACATAGAAGATAGTCCTTTTTCAATCCCCTTTTTAAACATGCTTTGATCATTTAATGACATTGCTTTTGCTAATGTGGGATAGACGATAGTGGCAATAGTAACACCGAAAATAGCCTGCGGAATCGTGACCAATCTGAATGCATAGTTAAGGTTAGAAACGACCCCCTCAGCCATCCTAGATGCATAGAGCATATTTACGGTTAAGTTTATCTGGCCAACAGCAATGGTTACGCCAATTGGTACAAAAATATAATAAAAGCTCTTAATTTCCTTCCAATCGGCTTTTTGACCCCAGTCCATCAGTTTTCTAGGCGTTAACACAACGACCTTTAATAAAAGTGAAAGCAATGATCCGACAAGGTATCCGATTGGAACCGAATAAATACTTAATGATTCATGAAAAAGCAAAGCAAATACTAGGGTAGTTAACACAACAATGGTTTGAGAAAATGTTGAAAAAGAAAATCTTCTTTTTGCATCAAAATACCCTTCATAAACTGCGTTTACTCCCAAGAAGATAATAGAAAGAAAATAAAAGGCAATGGTCCAAGTAGCAATATTAAAGCCATCTTGATATTGACCAAACTCAGGATAAAGCCATTTTACAATAACCGGTGCAGAAACAGCCCCCAATATCGCAATAATAACCGAAAGGATAAAGGTTCCTTTTACAATATTAGTTAAGTGGGAAAAACCCTTTCCATCCTTTTCAAATTTGTAATAAGAAGGTAGGAAGGCATCTTTCATACCCGTTAACAGAAAAAGGATAATGGCATTTGGTATCGTCATAGCAGCAAAATAAGCATCAGCTTTATAAGAAGCACCATATAGGGCTGAAATAACTAAATCACGAAACATACTGGAGAACTTCAGTAAAATAGTAGAAAAGAGAAACAAAAGAACAGATATACGTATTTTTTTTGACATCGTTTGAATTCCTTTTCGATCAATATATGTTCTATCATATCATAATCTCTTTCTTCCTTTTTTCAAGTTCATTTATTCTTTGATAACCTCTCTCCCTTCACTTATAATAAAATGATGAGTTTATTACGATATTACCTAAAGGAGCTTCCTACTCAAACATGTCCACAAAAAAGCGTTTGATTACTAACTTTATGTCCTTAGCCACCATGCAAGGGCTGAACTTTATACTTCCAATCGTGACTTTGCCATACTTGTTACAGGTCGTTGGTCCAAGTAAATTTGGACTCATTAGTTTTGCCCAAGCATTTATCACATATTTTATCTATTTTACAGACTATGGATTTAACTTTGTCGCAACAAGAGAAATTTCGATTCATAGAGATGATAAAAAGAAGGTTGCAGAAATCTTTTCTTCCGTTATGTTGGTAAGGATTTTGCTGTTAGCTATTAGCTTGGTGATATTGTTACTGGTCGTAACATTCATCCCTAAGTTCCATGAATACAGTATCATCTATTATTTAACCTTTGGAATGGTTATTGGAAATGTGATGTTCCCAGTCTGGTTCTTCCAAGGGATGGAGCATATGAAAGTCATATCTATCCTAAATATCATTTCCAAGTCCGTGTTTACAATTGGAATATTTGTTTTTGTGAAACATCAGGATCAGTTCTTAATTGTACCCATTTTAAATTCACTAGGTTATATAGCTGTTGGAATAGCCGCACTATATATCATCCTTATCCGATACAAAGTGAAAGTAGTTAAGCCAACAAAGGACCAATTTGTACATCAGTTAAAATCAGGCTGGGACATCTTTGTTTCCAATTTGGCGACAAGTCTTTACACCATTAGTAATGTATTTATCCTTGGATTCTTTGCAAGCAACACGATCGTTGGATATTATTCAAGTGCGGAGAAAATAGTCAAAGCTGTTTCAAGTATGATTTCACCACTTATTCAAACGGTCTATCCATTCCTAAGCAGAGCTCTACAAGATTCAAAGGAAAGAGCGGTTGGTATCATTAATAAGATTTTTATTCTAATTACAGTAACGATGGGTCTTCTATCTTTTGCACTTGGTATTTTCGCTGAACCGTTAGTGAACCTTGCTTTAGGGGAAGAATATCAACAATCCATCCCACTTCTGAAAATTCTATCGGTACTCCCAATTGTTCTTGGGTGGGCTAACATTTTCGGAATCTTAACGATGATCAACTTTGAATACAAAAAACAATTATCACGGATATATGTAGCTGCTAGTATTTTTAGCGTCATTTGTATGGTGACACTTATTCCAACCCTACTCCAATATGGAACAGCTTGGACTGCAGTATTAACTGAAATCTTTGCCACATCTATAATGGCCATTTTCTTATGGAAAAAGGGTATTCATGTTTGGAAGTGGAAAAACCAGTATAGTTCCGTGGAGAATCAAGGATAAAGAAGCACAACTTAAAAAATCCTCAGGAGTTTTTGATACTTCCTGAGGGTTTTTTGGTTGTTTGAGTCAAAAAACGGCCGTTTTTATTCAATATGATCTCGAACTAATATTATTTTCGTTGATTCGTATTATCTTTTTAGCAGTTATTTGCGATTTTTAAATTTTACTTGCGATTCCAGAAATATATTTGCGATTCTAGATTTTTATTTGCGATTCCAAAATTATATTTGCGATTCTAAATTTTTATTTGCGATTCCCAAAATATAATTGCGATTCTTGTATTATTTTTGCGATCCCTCTACAAATCTAATAGCTCTTCAAAGCATACAACATTTTATAGATAATCGTATCCCTGTCATTCTGGCGATATAAGGGTGTATTTAGTGTATATACCATTCTGGAAATCGTTGAATTTCTCTTATATAAAAAGTCTTCAACTATTTTTCGTTTCTCTGGATGAAGTTCTTCTTTAAACAGTCGGTAAAACTCTTCTACTTGTTTGGTGAATGGCTTTTCTTTGCCTGTCTTCTTAAAGTTCTTATAGCGAATTATGGCACTTTGAACCTTGTTATTAGCCATCCCTAGCGTATTTGAGGAATGCTGGCGATACAGCAAATGAGACTCCGGATCATAAACCAATTTTCCAAATGCAGATGCTAATAAATAAAACCATCCATCATGCATCGTTACCTTTTGAGTATCTGGAATTTTTGATTTAAACAGTTCTAGCATTTCTTTATTAAAAACTATGGTACAACCAGTAGCAACATTCTGAATAAGGGCATTTTTAAAGCCAACACCTCTAGGTGGAATCTGAGACTGCTTTAATAATTGAAGATTGTCATCAACAATATCTAAACGAGAAAAATATAGAAGTGGTACGTTACTCTCTTGTTTTCCAAGCATACTAACCGCTCTTGAAACCTTCGAAGGTTGCCAATAGTCATCCTGATCACAAAAGGCAAAGTATTCCGCTTCAGTGTCAGCTTCCATTGCTAATTCAAAAAAGCTTGATATAACACCTTTGTTTTCCGCCTTTATTACTCTAATCTGTTCATATTTCCGTTGATACTCATCTAAGATACTAAGAGTTCGATCCTTGGACCCGTCATCTCTAATAAGTATTTCCAACGGATGATAATCTTGATTCAAAAGACTGTCTAGCTGCTGCTCTATATACTTTTCTCCATTATAGGTCGACAATAGTATTTGTGCTTTTTTCAATTTTAACTAACTCCTGTTCAATAGTAGG
This sequence comes from Bacillus coreaensis, assembly GCF_050586445.1. Taxonomy (NCBI): domain Bacteria; kingdom Bacillati; phylum Bacillota; class Bacilli; order Caryophanales; family Bacillaceae; genus Bacillus; species Bacillus coreaensis. Next base: position 299,881 of record NZ_JBOCCY010000004.1, on the reverse strand, counting down.
TACATAAATTATTCCATACTGAATCAATTAAGACAAGCAATGCCCCGTTGAATACCTAAACAAAAAGAAAAGTGAATTCCAGACCACGTCCTTCCTTCACTCTTCAATAATTTTAAGCTTATTTCATTAATTCTACCACTTGGTTCACAACTGAAGTATTAATTCCTCCACCAATTTGGTGTACAGCTGGGCTTTGATAAGGAGTAATAACATTAATTTGCGAAACTGAAATTTTATCAGATACTAATAATACTGGTACATTATACTTCGCTGCAAGCGGACCTGCTGATAGAGCGTCAACAAGTTTAGCCGTTTGCGAATTAGCAATCATAATCGTTTGCATAGCTGATTCTTTATAGAAATGTTGAATAACTTTAGCATTGGTTTCTTGACGATCGGAACCACTTAATCGATTGTTTAGGACACTTTGTGATGTAATCTTATCCATTTCACTAAGTATAGCTGGTTTAATTACACCTGTCCCACCAATGAAATAGGATGTATCTAGGTTTTCACCCTTTAACCAATTAAATGTATTTGTCGGAACACTTTGCTTATCTGTTAGAATAATTGGTTGCTTTTCTTTTCCTGCCTGTGCAGCAATGGAAAGTGCATCCGGCTCACCGTATCCATAAGCCATAAATACTTTTTGAACATCAACTAACTTATCCACTTCCTTCGCGATGAGCAAGGATGTTTCATAGCGGTTGACTCCTCCAATTCTTGATACCGTATATCCTTTAGCTACAAGGTTATCAGCAACAGTTTTTGAAATAACTCCTGTACCACCAATAAGAATAATCTTCTTTGCCTTTAATCTTTGAAGCTCAGCCAATGTTTCATTAGGCAAGCTATCCTTTGTTGTTAAAAGAATAGGTGCACCATTAGCTGAAGCAAGTGGTGTAGCTGTTAATCCATCTGCAATGGCCCCACCATTTACTAAGACAACTGTATTTGCTGTAGACCATCCCTCTTCTGACACCTTTACTGCAGTTGAATATCTCGTTTTACCAACTAGCTGCTGAAGGCCTGTTTCTAGCACTTGTGCTTTAGTAACAGCACTTACATTACCTGCAGCATCTGTTGCGGTTACTTCTAACACTGTTCCTGCCTTTTGTTTCGGAATCATGATGGAGAAGGTCCCTTCTTGGGTGACCGTTCCTGTCCAACTATTACTTCCACTCTTCACCGTAATCTTCGCTGACTTTTCTCCTGTTCCCGTTACGACCGTCGATTGGTCTGTCACTTGATTGACCACTGGTGCCGACGGAGCAGTTTTATCTGCTACGGTGGTTACTGTTACTTTCGCTGTTGCACTTACATTTCCAGCCGCATCTGTGGCCGTTACTTCTATCACCGTGCCTGCCTTTTGTTTCGGAATGCTGATAGAGAAGGTCCCTTCTTGCGTAACCGTTCCGGTCCAGCTATTGCTTCCACTCTTCACCGTAATCTTCGCTGACTTTTCTCCTGTTCCCGTTACAACCGTCGATTGATCTGTTACTTGATTGACTACTGGCGCTGACGGGGCAGTTTTATCCACTACGGTTACTTTCGCTGTTGCACTTACATTTCCAGCAGCATCTGTTGCGGTTACTTCTAATACAGTACCTGCCTTCTGTTTTGGAATCGAGATGGAAAAGGTTCCTTCTTGGGTAACCGTTCCTGTCCAGCTATTGCTTCCACTCTTCACCGTAATCTTCGCTGACTTTTCTCCTGTTCCCGTTACGACCGTCGATTGGTCTGTCACTTGATTGACCACTGGTGCTGACGGGGCGGTTTTGTCTCCCACTGTTATCTCAGTTGGAGCACTTATATTTCCAGAAGCATCCATTGAATAGATTAGAATTTTTGTATTGGCTGAAACAGGTGCAACACTCATTTTAAAGCTACCATCTATATCAGCTGTAATTCTTCCAATCTCTGATTGGCCTACCATAGCATATACAGTAGAATTCGCCTCAGCATAACCACTAATCGTAGTATCTGAATCACCTACTGCATTTACCGAAGGACTGCTAGGAGGTGTAACGTCTCCACCTTCTGAAGGGTACATATCAAAATACGTATAAGTGATATCCTCACCTTTATAGTATGGTTCTTCCAAGCCTTCTGAGGAACTAAGTGTAGTTACAATTGCTCCCCCACCATTTAAATAACCTGAGCTTCCACTGTAGATCTTTTTCTCTACGGAATCAAAAAACGGATCATTTTTGAAACCATACAAGCCTGTAGGTTCATTTAATAGCAGTGCAATACGGAAGTTTGTCATGAATTGACCGAATGTCATATTCGGATCAATATATTTCTTAACTATGTTTTCAACTGCACGATAATCATTGTTAGGATCCATTGTAATCTCTTTGAACACTCGATCACCAATACCCGCTTGTTTTTTAATATATTGTCCAAATAAGTATGATAAAGAGTAGTTTGAGAGCACATCACCATTGTGACCCCAATATAACAGGGAATGACCATTGGTAACGGAGTTAGACATATTATAGTAGTCAACTCGATCCATTAATCCCTGTCCACTATAGACTTGCTCCGATGCCATGGATAATGCTTCATCTAGCCATATGTCCATGTCTGCTCCACCTTCAACCAATACATTTTGATTAAAGTTAACCATATGCTGGAATTCATGGGCTACCGTTTCAAATGCACTTGTTACATCCTTTGTTGAACTCATTCCCATGGCAGGATACGTGTCAATATAGAATGTCTCGGACATATTCGAATAATAATCGTTCGATAAATCCCTTGAATAAAAATACCCACCAACATAACCACCATACCCATTAAAACCATCCTGAATATCAAAACAAAGGATATTTACTTTTCCATCATTATTAATATCAGATTCCACACCAAAATTAGCTGTTACTGATGGATGGATGTTCTGATCGAATTCTTTCCCCATCATATTCGCATCTGCATCGGTAATTTCATTATTGTACACCCATACATATGAGTTTGTTCCGTTATACGCTAGCCTCGCACTAATTTGATAGTCTTCATACGTGCTTAAATTAGTCACCCAAAAAGTCTTGTAATCTCCAACACTATAACTCTTTGGAATCGATTGTTGCTTCACCAGTTCATCTTCGTTCTCTTTAAAATCGAAAGGTAAAACCGCATCCATTTTATAAGCTTCTTGCTTTAAACTAGAATCCATTGTATACTTCATTTCATTTACACTAAATGTACCTGTATATTGGCTACTGTACCCATCAACGGATTCATTACTAATGACAGCATAAGTATCTTCCTCTGTTGATGGTGGTGGCGTACTTCCGCCCCCGTCACCACTCTGATTGTAATAAGGATTTTCCACTTTAAACAGAGTTACATCTGAGTAATATTCAGAATAGACACTCTCAGAAACTCCCAATCTTACGTAGATATATCTTTGGTCATCGAATTCGCTTTTTGTAAGGTACGATTCTAGATAGAGTGCATCTTCCCCATATGTATCAAATTCTATATAACCTGAATAATCTAATGAGTACCCATTGTCTTTATAAAATTCCAAGGTAACAAGCGGATCTTTATAATACATATCATCTGAGTAATAAGTTAGATCTAACGTGAACTCTCCACTATCATAATATGATTCATAAATTCCTTGGTAAAATAAATAATGATACGTATTATATGAATCATTGAGATATACGTAATCAGCTTCAACCAATAAGGGATAATCAGCCGGATTGACACTAAGCTCTTGGTTGGCAAGACGCTTCGTTACCTCATCTGTGGACATATCCTTTTTAATAGTTAGTTCTGGTTTCGGAAATTCAACCAACTTCACCTCATTGGCGAAAACACTCGTTGGAATGAAAAGTAATTGTAAGACTATAAATAAGGTTAGTAACTTACGAAATTCCCCCATTATTTTTCTCCCATCTACATAAGTATATTTTCATAGTCTTATTTTACCATATCCAAATTTGTTATGGTTTCACGAAATATTTCCAAATTAAAAATAGTCTCTCTAAAATAGAGAGACTATCAAACTGTACATTATTTTGTAACCTTCGCTTGTAGTGCAGCACGTACATCTTCATTGACAGCACCATTTCCACCAAGTACAGTTACAGAGTTTACTTTGTTTGTATAAACAAACTTCGTTAAGAACGCATCCACTTCTTTTGGTAAAGCAGTAGGTTCAACTAGTAATAATAACCCGCCATTTCCAACTACTAGCGGAGCAGCAGATAATGCATCAGGGAAGTTTCTTCCGCTAGCTACATATAGGCGATCTGTACCAGTAGCAAATGTATTTAGAATCTTAGCCAACGTTCCATAACGAGTGTCTCCAGATAATCTTTCAACACTTAGTGCTACTTTATCTACTTCTTTATAAACACTATCAGATACAGCAGCTTTTCCACCAACCACATAAACGGCTTCATCTTCAAGAATTGTTTTCGCTTCTTCAGATAGAGAAGATCCATCTGTTAAAACGATTGGCATTCCATTTGCACCAGCAACAGAAGCAGCACTTAGAGCATCCGCAAAGTTTGCTCCAGTGGCTAGGAACACACCGTTACCCGCAAAACCAAGTTCTTTCAACTTCGTAACAATTGCTAAGTTTGTCCCATAACGGTTTGGCATTCCTTCAGTTACTAATCTTTCTACATTTTCAGTACTAATTCCAACTGTTTTTAATTGTGCAATCGCTTCATCAGAAACTGCTGCACTACCACCTAGAACATATACGTTCTCAGCTCCAAGTCTTTCAATTTCAGCTAATACTTCAGCAGATAGCTTGCCGTCTTGGCCAACAGAAAGAATCGGTGCATTTAATGCAGAAGCTAATGGACCAGCAGATAATGCGTCAGGGAAGTTATAGCCAGTGGTTAAAATAACCGCTTTATTCTCGTCTCCCTCAGCATATCCTTCTGGATGTAACTGCTTAGAAATTTCGATACCTGTATCAAAGCGGTTAGCTCCCGCTACGCTGTTCAACACACTTTGATCGGTTGAAATTGGTAATAAAGATAGGACCTCATTTGTATTAGCATCTAATAAATATACTGCACCAGTATATTTACCAGCTTCCTCAGGAGTTGTAATAGATACATTAACTGATAGAGATTGACCAACGGCTAATGCTTTTTCAGTCTCTTCTACAGCAATGGTACCTGTTCCAGCTTCACCCGGGTCTAATACTTTTTCTTCTGAGAATGACAGGTCAAACTCTGTGTTTCCTTCAGGGACTGAATATCCGAAAACATCTAAATAGTACTCTCCATCAGGAAGACTTGTGAAGGATATTTGCTCTTCAGAGCCACCATCCCAGTTTTGACCAACTACATTGAAGTTTGCATCATATAGAGTCAAATCTAGGTCAGCAGTAACATCCCCTGGATTAGAAATACTTGCACTAAAGGAGACATTGTTTTTAATTGTTAATGGAACGGTATAGCTTGCTTCGTTTGCTACTTCATAGCGACCTGCTATTTCTTTCGGCCCGCTAAAACCGGCGGCAGCAAGTTTCACGTTTCTCTTTTCAGATAGGTAGTTATAGAAGGTAACCTCTTCTTCTACTTTTGTTTCAGCAGCTACGCTACCAAGCTTAATTTCACCTGGTTGGGCAACAACATCTTGAACAAACGCTTCTAATTTGTACTTGTTCACTTCTTTACCAGCAACTGGAGCAGCAGTACCGTATACTTGTACTTCCCACACACCAGGCTTAGGACCCTTAAATACAGCATCTTCCACGTTAAGACCACTGTAACCAGCATAACCAATGTATGTGTTTACTTCTTTCCCATCTGGATCAAATACGATCATACGAACGCGCCCTTGGTATTCATCACCTTCACTAAGTGCGCTTAAAGAGAAGCGTACTTCACTTGCACCTGGTTCAACTTCAAACGTGTAGCCCTTCGTTTGTGAAGAAATGACTTCATCCGTTACGCTAGATCGGAAGTTGTTTTCCGCAGTAAATTCATTTCCTTTGATTATAGTTTGATAAGATCTTGCTTCTGTATATGGAGTAGATGCGTCATCGAACAGTAATGTTCCTGCATTTGTGCCTGTTGCAAGCTTATCCTCGTCATACTTTACTGTAATCGTTTTAGACGTACCGGCAGGTAGATCTAACTTATCAACAGAAGGAGTGAACCAGCCTTCGCTAGCAGAAACATTAACAGACTTGTCTTCGTCTGTGTTGTTTTCTACAAGAACTTCAACTGTTTCAGGGACTTCTTTATTTCTTACGTATAATCCTGGTCCACCAGAAATTTTTTCTCCATGATACACCGTTACATCTAATTCTTTAATATCAGAAATAAAATGTTTCTTTAAGTACTCATAGGCCGCCGGGATATCAATTAATCCAGCCCCCTCTTGAGCACGGTTATAACCATCTAAACCCTTAGCTGTTTGAAGCAATGCTTCACGGGCAATTTCGTAATTAAATGGTACACGATCCTTCTCAGCAGCTGATTTTAACAATGCTACCGCACCAGCCACGTAAGGAGAGGACATACTTGTTCCTTGCATCACTACATATGGTCCGTTTTGTACTGGGTGCGCTGCATAAGCAGATCCAGGTCCAACGATATCAGGCTTTTGGTTACCAACTTCATTTGGTCCAACAGACGAGAAGTACCATAAACCTTCTCCATGAACAGGAGTGCCATCTTTGTTTATACCATATGGATAGTAGTTGTATTCTTTTGCCCACATTTCAGAGTTGATGTAGGCTCCAACGGAAATGATCGGCGCTACATCCCCAGGAGATCCAACCGTATCTACCCCAGGACCAGCATTCCCTGCAGAAGTAACGAAAATAATATCAGTCGCTTCGCTAAGAGCTGCCATTAACTCCCCGTATGATCCCATACCATCGTTAAGGTCTGGAGAAGAACCTAAACTTAAGTTCGCAACATCCGCACCAAAACCACCCAGTGATTCAGGTAATGCCGCATCAATCATCGCTGTTTGGATACTCCAAGTAGAAGCACCACCAGCAGCTTTGAACACACGTAATCCAACTAATTCTGCTCCAGGTGCTACCCCTTCACCAGCAACTGCACCATACTGGTTAGAAACTAGGCTTCCATCAGCAGCTGCAATACCAGATACGTGTGAACCATGACCATTAAAGTCTGTAAATAACGTTACATACTTGTCTTCTGTATTCAAATCAGAAATTCGGAAGTTTGCGCCTGTTTTAGTATCATTTACATCCACGTCAAACGTTCCAGTTTCTCCATTAGCATACGCCGTTTCATCTGTAAAATCATTATCAAGGTCCGTGTCCACGTACACCTTGTCACCAACTAATAGCACTGGGAAGTTATCAGACTGTTGGAAAGATCCATTTGAAGTCTTAACATCGTTTCCAGTCTTACCATCAGCATTTAAGTCCTGATTGGTGTAATCAGCATGAGTTGGTCCATAAGGATTTCTTTCAAAGCTTGTTGTCCCGAAGTAAACTTTATCATCAGAAGAATCAAGCCCATCAGTGTTATATGTAACACCATCAACGGTTACAGAAGCCCCCTCTGCATGCTCAGAACTAAAGTATACATCGCCTTCTGCTTTGTACTTTAATCCATTAACTCCTTCAACGACAGATGGAACACCGTTTGGCGTGGAGATTGTATAATCACGTACACCTACAATTTTAGAAGCCCCGTATTTACGAGTTGCTTCATCTAATGCACTTGTAAAGGATTCATGCCCTGGATCTGGACCAGAGTCAATCACAGCGATACGTGTATTTTCTCCAGTGTATTGCTTGTGGAAATCAAGAACACCAGTAGGTTCATGTGTTTCAGCTTGATCTGGAGTGACTGCTGAATCAGAAGCTACCTCGTTTTGGCCCTCCACCCTTAGTTCTTCGTCTTGAACCTTATCCAATTGAACTTCAACATTCTTACCTACTGTACGAACATTTTCTAGTTCAACGATTTGTAAAACCTTAGAAGTCGGTACCTCAGCTAGATAAGCATAATTCTTATGATTTAGCTTTACCTTCGCCCCCAACTTCTCCAGTTGAGTCGTTGCATCTTTTCCGTTACCGATGACAATTAATTCCTGAGTTTGTTGACCACTCAGTGCAAGAGACATAACTTCCTGAAAGTTAGAAACACGAAACTTCTTCGTTTCCTGTAGTGCAGCCTCTGCCTTTTGCGGGTCAAATGAGACGACACCAGTAAATGAGGTTGCTACCATAGTCGCACTAGCAACCACGGATAATACTTTTTTCTTAAACCCCAAAGTCTTCCCCTCCTATGAATTTGTCTACTCTATCATTGTTAGTATTTATAAAAAATTCTAACAAGTCGGAATATAATTAGATTTTACTAGTTTTTTCTAAATATAGTCAACTAATTTCCAATATTAAACTCTTTTTCTACAAAAGTTTACAAAAAAAATAGACTTGCAAATGCAAGTCTATTTAATTATTTACATACACATCTATTTCCCAAGCCTTTTGAAAAGGAATAGCCCCATTTCCACCAAGAATATAATAATTTTTCGAGGAAAATAACTCTGTAGAATCCTTTAATATCAAGCTGTCAGTTTTATTGACAAGAATAACAGGACTCCCTGTTCTCGCAGCCAAAGGACCTACTGCTAAAGCATCTGGGTAGTTAAAACCTGTTGCGTAAAATAGGGGTACTTCAGACGTTGTTTGTCCAAACGTTTTTTGCACAACATTATTAGTAGCAAACCTATCCACTCCCGATAATCTAAATGGACTAGGTAGTTGGTTTTCTACCGTTTTAGATATTACTGCTGATCCACCGACAATATACGACTTGGTTATTGCTTTTTCTTTTAAATACGACACCACCTCCGTTGGCAGGGCCGTGGAACGTGTAAATAGTAAAGGATATTGAAGATGTCCACTATATGGAGCAATGGATAAAGCATCTGGGTAGTTTTCACCGGATACAATGAACGTTTTATTAGTTGTATAAGGAATCACTTCATTTACAGCAATAGCTGTTTCATAACGAGTTTTTCCTGATAATCTGACCGTTTGTGTACCTAACTGACTTAATGTAGCCTCTGATTCTGAACTAACGGCATTTTTCCCACCCACAATTACTGTGTAAGTTGGCCGTAGACGAGTGATTTCAGAAATGATTTCTTCCGTTATCTTTTGATTTTTCACGAGTAAAATTGGACTATCAAGATATGATGCTAATGGCGAGGCAACCAAGCTATCAGGATACGTATCGGCCGTTGCTAGGACAACAAACGACCCTTTTAATTGCTTTCCTTTTACCGATAGCGATTTCTCCTGTAGAGACTGCCACCCTTCTTTAGAAATTTCAATGGCGGTTTCTACGGAAGTTGCCCCTGATAGACGCTGATACGTTTCAATTAGTTCTAATACTTTTGCAGCGTTGACAATTCCTTCTTGTCCAGGAGTCTTGGAGTGTAGAGACTCCCCTATGATCTTCTGAATTTGAGCTGGTTGTAAAAATGGTGCCTGTTGCTTAATCATGGCTGCCACCGAGCTAACAATACCCGTGGACATGCTTGTTCCATCCATTGTTGCATATCTATTATCTAAAAACGTACTGTAAATGCTAGTTCCAGGAACATATACATCAACATAGCTTCCATAATTAGAGAATGTTGCTCTACCTAATGTCTCTGTTATCACACTTCCAACAGCGATTACTTCTTCGTAAGCAGCTGGATACATGACTCGATTTAATCCATCATTCCCAGCCGCTGCCACTATCAGCACATTTTTTGATTCAGCATAATCTATCGCGTCTTTCAGTCCCTGCATGTTTGTATAACTACCTAAGCTGAGATTTAGAATATTCGCTCCGTTATCAACTGCAAAGTATATTCCTTTGATCACGTCAGACATATAGCCTGTCTCACCTTCCAAAACTTTTACAGGCATGATCTTTACATCTTTAGAAATCGAGGAGATCCCAATCCCATTATTTGTTGAAGCACCAACAAGACCTGCTATATGAGTCCCATGGCCATTTGTATCTTCCGGAAGTCTTTCAGGTTTTATAACATTTTCTCCTTCAACAAGTGCATCGGTTAAATCAGGGTGGTCGAGGTCCACACCTGAATCAATTACCGCAACGACTATCTCGGTCGTAGGTTTGTAATTCCCCCATGCTTCACTTACATCTAACACATCAAAGACTGTTTTTTGCAAAGAGTAGTTAGGATCATTAGGCGTATATCCTTGTGTATATACTTTCTGATCGATTTCTGCATATTCCACTTGCGAATTTTGTTCTAATTCCTTAATTTTGGTCTTTACTTTATCTTTTGTTGTCTGAACAACTTCTATCTTTTTTGCTACTTTATTATTTTTAGAGAGTGTCACAATTTCATTATTTTTATATTTTACTAAAATACGCACATTCTCTTCAGCCGATGCTTCTTGAGTAATATGTGCAAACCCAATAAGTAATAGAGAAATAGTTAAAAAGAACAATCGAACAACTTGCAATTGTATCCCACCTTCACTCTTTATAAATACAAGTATAGTAAAATAGAAAGCCTAATGATAGGTAAAACCAATGGAAAAACCCTTCAAAGTTAAATGAAGGGTTTTAAATAGAATTGATTTTTTATTTTAGAACGGACTTCACACCTAAATAACGCTGACTCCAATAAGAATTGCTCATACTAGAAATCATAACTCCTGATGAACTTGCATGGATAAAATCATTATTGCCTAAATAAATGCCTGCATGAGAAGGGCCTGCCTTATATGTCTCAAAGAACACAACCGCTCCCCGCTCTAATTCAGAGTTTGTTCCCATATTCCATAAGTCAGCGACTGTGCGAGGTAACGCCACTCCATGAGCATTAAAAACATAGTTCAAGTAGCCACTGCAATCAAAGCCACTTGGAGTAGTCCCTCCCCATGCATAAGGAGTTCCAACCAAAGACTGAGCTGTTGCTATAATATCCTCGATTGGGGACTTTAAAGCTTGAATGGCCATATCCGATACTGCGGTTGTTCCACCTATAACGGTGAGATGGTTGATCTTTTTTTGCTCAATCGTTGTTTTAATAGAGCTAGGGATTGCACTTTGTTGGACAAGCATCATCGCCGTTCCCTTCTTTGCTGCAAGAACAGAACCTGCAAGAGCATCAGCAAAGCTTTGCCCTGTTGCAATAAAGGCAGTCGAGGGTTGAGCGGAAACATAGGAATTGACAATCTTAGCTGATGTATCATAGCGATCCGTTCCTGCTATCCTCTGAGGATTAGGCAACTGGTGATAGACAGATGAACTTATTGCTGCCTCTCCTCCAACTACAATCGTTTTCTTATATTTTTTTAACTCTTCCTTAACCTGTGGATTTAAATGATCTTTTTCTACCAAATATATAGGGTACTTATTTTTAGCTGCTATAGAAGCAATAGACAAACTATCGGGAAAATTATTACCAGACACAATTACAGCCGTATCACCTGTCGAATTCAACCGTTGATTGATCTTTAGAGAAGTTTCATAACGGTTTGTTCCATTTATTCTTTCCGTTGAAACTCCTATTGTACCTAGTTCCCTTTCCACCGCTTCCGAGATAACAGAGTATCCTCCTAGAATAATCGCTTTCTTCGCTCCTAACCTACGAATCTCTTCTTTCGTTTGTTTTGGTAAACTCATAGGTTGAGTTAATAAAATAGGTGCATTAAGTGAATAGGCTAGAGGCGTTCCAGCTAAGGCATCAGGATAGTTTGTCCCAATTGAAAGGACAATGGTTTGAGATGACGTCCAACCCTCCTGAGACACTTTGACAGCGGTATCATATCGATCCACCCCACTTATCCGTTTAAATGCCAAATTTACTGCTTCAGCACTTACAGGTCTTATTAAAATAAAAAGAACGAACATAATGAAATATACGTACAAACCACTCCTATTCCTCATACCTACTCCTCCGAATTATGTATAATTATGACTTTTCTTAGTATATCATACGAGAAAAAGGCGGAATTATTAAAATTTTGTTACAAATTGACATTAAAAAGAAGTTGGTACAAGCCCAACTTCCTTTAATCACCATATAAAACAGATAAACTATATTGCTTACCCACTAATAAGTCATAGGACAATAACCGGTAATCTTCGAGTAGTTCTTTTTGCTTTTTTGTTAGTTCTTCCATAATTTCTCTATCACTATTTATTTTCGTTGCTTCTTTTATAGCCGAAATTTGTTCTTGCAAAAGGCCTAGAAGATGAAAGTACACTGGTTTTTCCATTCCACTAAGTTCGTAAACGATGGAAGCTAGGTAAAAAGAGCTCACACTATTTAAAACTTGTTTTGGTACGTCAAAGTTTGAATAAATTAGAAGAGGAGTTTCATGATACAATAATTCCTCATCTACCTTACCTAAGTTCTCTTCGAAGCCAGCTTCTTTAAAAATCGCACGATTCGCGCCTAGCACTGGTAGATGGTCTCCCCAAAAAACCACCATCGTCGGTTCATCTAACTCCTCTAATTGATTGACAAGCTGCTGAAGCGCCTCATCTGATCTTCTAATTCCTTCTGTATATACCTCTAGCTGTGCAATGGATTCTGGTGTAAGCCCACTTACTTGAATAGCTGTACTTTCATATGCACCAGGGTTATATGGCATATGATTTTGCATGGATACCGCATGAATAAATAAGGGCTTTTCTTCTTTCTTTAGGCTATCCATTATCTCGTTGGTTAAGGACTGATCAGAAATGACCCCACCTTGAGTTCTTTCTGTATTTGCCATGGTTTCTTCATCTAAAAACTCATCTATCCCGAATGTGTTATAAACGGAATTCCGTTTATAGAAAATACGCTTATAAGGATGAATAGCTAACGAGCTATATCCCTTTTTCTCCAAGTCACTGACAATGGTAGGAATAAAGTTTTTTCTGTCCACTAACTCTTGATAAGGAATAGATCCACTCTTTAAAAAGGATGTAGTTACGCCGGTTAAAGCCTCAAACTCCACATTGGCCGTTGCACCGCCATACACAGGGGATACTAGCTGACCAGAGGAATACTCTGTCATGAGTCGGCGTAGATTACTCATCGGATCGCCACTAAAGTTTACATTAGGCAATTTAGTCGGGTCCCAAAAAGCCTCACTCATTAAATAAACAATATTAGGCGTATTCGATGTTCCTTTTTCTTCTTGATCTGAGAAATTTTTATACTTATTAGCCACTTCTAACACATGTGACTTGGAATAATTATCAGGTTCCGCAAAGCTATCATTGTATAAATTGTATATAAAACCGAACAAAAACCCATTGGTTTCATAGTTAGAAGGCTGATTCCACTGAACTATGGCCACTTCAAAGTAATCAGTTACTTTGTTCATAAAGGTTTTCGGAAAGTTCGTATAGGCATAAACAAGAAAAAGTGAAACACATAACAAGCTTACTCTTACCCATATTTTCATTTTCATTTTTGGCAAAGCCATTATCCAAAGTACTAGAAATAAGATCCCCACAAGAACTCCAATAGCTAAGCTAACTGAAAGATATTCCCTCACCATTGGAATAACATCTTTCACCTGACCGATTTGCAAAAAATCCATGGGATACAAAGGCTCAGCCCGTAAATTTAACTTATTATAATGAACAAAACCAAGAAGAAGTAATAACACACTTGTTAAAAAAGAGCTAATAAAAACGTTTCCAATTATTGCAAACACTAACAAGAACAGCATCTGTAGATAAAGGATACCAGCTATAAAAATATTACTATTTTCGGTAATCCATTTTGTCGTATTCACTGGGTCCTGTAGCCACTGAAAATATTGAAAAAAATAATTAACTATAATAGCAGTAAATAATGTAAGAAAAAAAACTCCTATGACCTTACTAATAGTTAATAACCATGGAAAGCGTCCTTTAGCGTATTGAATAGTCTTGAACTGAAGCTTTGCTGTTGCAAGGAAAAATAAAAGCAACACAATGAAGTAGAAGGCCATTTTTTTCGTTTCATCGTGTGCCCAAAGAATAAAGTTCTCTATACTATAATTATTTCGAAACAATTTAATAAAAAATAAAGCCAACAATGCAAAGAAAACATTCGTAGTAAGCAACAAAATGGTTGTTTGTATCTTTGTTTTTTTCATTGTTTCCTCCACTGTATATTCTTTAGTTATCTATTTTACTCCTTCGTTAAAGATAAATAAAGTTATGTAAAGGAAATGTAAAAAAGCTTGACTCTAACAAGAGCCAAGCTTTTACATTAAATTGAAACTTTTTCATTTTCTGTTATTTTCACTAGGTACTTAAGGAAGTCTTCACGTAAATCTTCTCTTCTCAACGCATATTCAACTGTAGCCTCTAGGAAACCTAATTTGTCGCCCACATCGTAGCGTCTGCCTTCAAAATGATAAGCATAGACAGCTTCTTTTTGAGCGAGTTCCTTTAATGCATCAGTAAGCTGAATTTCTCCACCCTTACCTGGCTTTGTACTCTCCAAAATCTCAAAAATGGCTGGATTAATAATATATCTTCCAAGGATTGCCACATTGGAAGGTGCTTCGTCAACTGGTGGTTTCTCAACAAGCCCTTTAACCTTATACACACGGTCTTCAATATGCTTTCCATCAATGATTCCGTATTTATCCACATCTTCACTAGATACTTCCTGCACACCTAAAATCGTGGTTTTATATTCCTCATAAGTATCAATCATTTGCTTTAAGCAAGGCTTTTCACTATAGACAATATCATCACCTAGAAGGACAGCAAAAGGTTCGTTTCCGATAAAGCTTTTCGCACAATAAATGGCATGCCCCAAGCCTTTTGGCTCTTTCTGTCGAATAAAGTGAATATTAACCATCTCAGATATTTCTCGAACTTGCGCTAATAATTCATGCTTACCTTTCGTTTCTAGTTCAAGTTCCAACTCAACAGACTTATCGAAGTGGTCTTCAATTGACTTTTTATTTCTTCCCGTAATGATGAGGATCTCTTCGATTCCTGATTGAACGGCTTCTTCAATAATATATTGGAGTGTTGGCTTATCAACAATCGGTAGCATCTCTTTTGGCTGGGCTTTCGTCGCTGGTAAGAATCTTGTACCAAGACCAGCAGCAGGGATAATGGCCTTCTTTACCTTTTGCATCTATAAATCTCCTTTTTTCTATGAATATTCACTATGAATAATTATTCCATATGTCTGGAAAATAGACAAGTACTTGTGAAAATTGGCAGAACAAATATTGTCGAATATAGTTACTTATTTCCCATATCTCTACCATATTTTTATATTTTTTTATTACAGTTTTTCTGGTATTGTAGTATGTAGACTTTTGTCATATTCAGGAGGAATTACGTTGAAAAGAGAGAATAAAAAGAAAAAAAGAACCTGGGTGAAGGTTTTAGGGATAGTAGCTTTACTACTATTTGTTGGCGCGGGTGCCTATATATATTCGGTATATCACTCTTTAACTAAAGCAGTTGATACGATGCACCAGCCAATCGATCGAGGAAAATCAGATAAACGTGAGGAACAGGTGACGCTTGAGAAAAAGGATCCTTTCTCAATTTTAATATTGGGTGTGGATCAGAGAGAAGGCGACAGTGGTCGTTCCGATACCACTATTGTATTAACAGTGAATCCCAATCTAAACTCTATTAAAATGCTCAGTATTCCACGTGATACACGAACAGAGATTGTTGGGCGCGGGACCCAAGATAAAATTAATCATGCATACGCATTCGGTAGAGAAGAAATGGCGATGAATACAGTGGAGAACTTCCTTGATATACCTATTGATTATTATGTTCGTGTGAATATGGAAGGTTTTAAGGATATTGTTAATGCAGTGGGCGGAATACAAGTGAATAATACTCTGAATTTTTCTCAAGATGGCTTTAACTTTAATGAAGGTCTAATCAGCTTAAATGGTGACCAGGCTTTATCCTATGTTAGAATGCGCTATGAGGATCCACAAGGTGATTTTGGTCGCCAACAAAGACAGCGTCAGGTTATTCAAGGTGTTGTGAATCGCGGTGCAAGCTTTAGCTCTTTAACAAAATTTGACGATATATTCGCCGCTCTTGGTAAAAATGTAAAAACAAATATTACCTTTGATGAAATGGTGGATATTCAAGCAAATTATAAAAACGCAGCTAAAAATATCGAACAACTTCAAGTAACTGGCAAAGGAACTAAGATCAATAGCATTTACTATTTGGTAGTATCCGAAGAAGAAAAAGCTAGGGTACAAAATGAGTTAAAAGGTCATTTAGAACTATAGAAGTTGTTGAAGGCAATCCAATGGGGTTGTCTTTTTTTTATTAGACTATTATCACCTTTTAACAAGTTAATGCATAAACACAGTCATTCCTATAAAAAAAAACCCGGATGATCATTCATCCGGTCAAGGTATTTACTATTACTTTAGTTCATTGTAAATTGAATCTGACACAGCATTCTTACCACCTAAGATAGTAAATTCATTAATCTTGCTATCTGAAATGGCGGCACTAGTTTCTGCTGGTACATAAGATTGCTCTACTAGTAGAAGTGGTGCACCTTGTTTTGCCGCAAGGACAGAGCCTGTTAATGCATCAGCAAATCCACGTCCGTTTGCAATAAATGCTTTTTCAACCGGGATACCTGATTCATCGAATTTTGAAATAATCTTTGCAGCAGTTTCATATCTTGTTGCTCCAGATACACGATCTGCTCCAGGTAATTGCTTATACACTTTATCACTTACCGCACCTGTTCCACCAACTACAATGGTGTTTGACTTGTCATCAAGTACAGCAGATGTTTCTGCAGGAAGAGATTCCTTTTCTGTTAATAGGATTGGATATCCCATAACCGCTGCATAAGAAGCAACGGCTAAAGCATCTGGGAAGTTTCTACCAAACGCAACTACAGCTGTATCAGTAGGGTTTAACTCTTCTGCAATTAGCTTCGATGTTTCATAACGATTTTTCCCACCAATTCGGCGAGTATCAAGACCTAATTTCGTTAACTCAGACTTTACGTTATCTGATAATACACCTGTTCCACCAAGAATAATGGCATTCGTTGCACCAAGACGCTTGATTTCATTTGTTGTAGCTGTACCAAGACTGTCTTTTGCAGACATAAGAATTGGTGCATCATATTGATAGGCAAGTGGAGCCCCAGCTAGTGCATCTGGGAAATCATCTCCACGAACAATAATAACAGTATCTGCTGTTTCCCAACCTTGTTGAGAGATTTGGGCAGCTGTATCGTAACGTGTGCTTCCAGACACTCGTGTAACCGTTTCATTATATTCTACATATACTCCACGGTCTTTTAATACTTTAATCAATGCTAATGAATCAGCATTTAATGGATTTCCTGTTAAGTACAATGCACCACTCTTCATATTTTTTAATGGAGTGATATCAGAAATATCATTGTTTCTTAAGTCCATTTCAGCAGAAGCAAGCTTACTTAGTTCTCCTACTGTCTTAATGTTGTTTCCACTAAAATCAAATGTCCCATAAGCATGTTCGGAAACAGATAGATTTAGACCTTCTAAGCTACTAATCTTATTATCACTAAGATCAAGCTGGTCAATTTTTGTTAGACTATTTAAACCTTTTAAGCTGCTAATTTCGTTCCCGCTAGTTGAAAGGCGGGTGATCGTTGAAATATTATTTAGCGTGAACACATACCATAGACCTATATTAGTTTTATCAAGATTAGGTATAATCACACACCTTGACTATTATACCAGAAAAATGGATTATTTCCATTTATTTATTTAAAGTCCTAAAATTTGTTTATAATAGGAGATATATTCCTCTTCACTTTCGTGTTTTCTAATCCATTGAATATAAGGAGATGGAATATCCATTTTATCCGAGGCTATTTCACTAAGGACCAATAATCTAATTTTGACCTGTTGATTTTTCACCTTTGTAGGGTCAGGTATGATCAGATTAATATCCTCCCATTGTTCTAAATGGAAGTACGAAAGAGCCGTATAATAAATGGCTTCCTCGCTTACAGCAAATTCCCGACTATTGTAACGTTGGCTAGGAAGTGCCACATTTATCTTTTCTACATCAGATTGGTATTTCTTATACCTCTTAATAGCCATTTCAGCGTATGATTTCCCTTCAGAAAGAGCCAAGTTGGTGTTTAACTGTATCTCCTTTGTTCGGAGATCGTTGTTCATTGCATCTAACTCTAACCCCTTCTCAACCATCACTAGACTTTTTTTTACATTCCCTATTTCCTCAAACAGATTGGCTGCATTTTGATAGACCTTTGGGTTATTTGGCTCCAGTTCTATTTGTTTATCAATCGTACTACTATCTTCCAGGAGAATCCCTAGAGCATTCCACTTCTCAACATCGTACGGGTTATATTGTAAGGATTTATATACTTCTGTCTTGATAACAGAAGTTGATTGTTCCTCTAAGGCATTTTCATAAACCTGGTTTGATTGGAGAAACCGATACGAATAAACGCTAGAAAATAGCACAAGTACGACCAACATACTCATTCCCGTAATCAAGATGCCTTTCGACCTAGATCCAATACTTACCTTCTCAACTGGAAGAGCAACAGCCATTATTGTAAAAATAAATAACCAAATGGTTCCAAAAGAAAGATTGAAATCAATTACACTATGAATAAAGATCATTAGAATAAAGATCAGTGCAGAAATCGCTGTATAGTTCATTTCTATTTTTATTTGTTTAAAGACTTGAATGAATAAATAAGTAAAAACAATGAAAAACGAAAGTAGCCCCAACCAACCTGTATTAATTAACCACTCTAAAAATCCATTATGAATTTCCCGAGCTTGATACGGTAATGATTGATAAGAAGGATAAAGAACGCCCCATGCATTTCCCCCAAAGCCAAAGATAGGGGCATCCATGCTAGCCCGAATAACGTCCTTGGCAATGATCATTCTCTCCATAAAGGTATCAGGCTGATTATATAATCTGTCCTGTATTGCTGCAGGTAATAATCTAGAAACAAAACCCTTATAGAATAGATCTAGCGCTAAAAGCACTATAGAGCCGAGGCCCACGATAGGAAGAATAAAGTGAATTCCTTTTATTCTTCCTACGCCTTTTTCTACTTTTATATCTAGTTTTAGCGAATACTCACTTACCCAGATCAATGCTACAGAAGCAACTATTATGGTACCTAACAGCAAGAGGTGATGCTGAGCAAAGAACTGATAACCGATAAGACCCCATGCACCAGCAAGTATGGTTAAAATAGTCATTCGTACCTGATCTGCAATTTTTAACACTAGAAGCGAAATCAGCCAACTAACAGGGAGAAGAGCTATGACTGCTCGAGATTCTGTGAAGAGAAGTAACAATACATACAAAACGATAGGTGCACCATAGAACACTCTTTCTTTCCTTGATAATAATGGATCCAATATCTTTATTATGGAGAATAAAAACAATGCCCCTAATAAAACCGCTAGTGTATTCGGGTATTGAAAAACACCCGCTAACCTATCAGCTAAAATGATATCTTCGGCTTCAATTAGTCCCATATATCCGAGAATGGCATGGAAAGCTAGTATAATACCTGTTAGATGTACTAAATAAAGTAAATAGGTTCTATATTTTTCGCTCAGTGCGACATAAGACATCACATAAAATAACGCACTATAAGCCGTCCATCGCAGAATTTGATTAATCACTCCTAATGGTGTTTCAGCAAAGAAATAGGAAACAACCCAACATAGAGGCAGGACAACGATTAGTAGTGGAAACTGTAAAAGTACCTGCTTCTGCCTAATTAACTGATAACTAACGACCAAAATAAAAAATAAAAAGATGAATAGTTCGATCATATATAGGTTGGAGTCAAAATAAAGCCCCTTTTGGAAAGGGGTGAAAATGAAAAGAAGACAAACAAAACCAAAGATGATTGCTCGAAAACTCATGATGCCCTCCTTATTTACTATCTGTTGTCATAATCTTTTTATATATTTCAGCAGGTGCACTTCCACCCGCCACTTCTTGCTCAAGTCCACTCGCTTGCCTTTGAGTGCCAACCCAAACAGCAGCAGTATACTTTGAAGAAATCCCGACAAACCACCCATCATAAGAAGTGGTCCCTGTTTTTCCATAGGTAATGGTGTTTGGAAGCTTTGCTCGCTGTGCCGTTCCTTCCTCTACCACTTTTTTTAATAGGTCCAGTGTAGCTTCAGCTGTTTCCTTTGTATAAATCTCCCTTTGTTCAGATTCGACCTCGAATCGAACATGTTCACCTTCTACCTGTTTCAATGCATGCCCTGTTTTCATCTTTCCTTCATTCGGAAATGCTGTATAAGCTTGCGCTAGCTGGTACGGGGAGGTACCCTCTCTTAAAAAGCCCAATGCCACTCGGTATTCATCTAAAGGATGGTATGTGAACAGCTGGAATTTCCTCAGATAATCAATCCCTGTTTGGAGTCCGATTTGATCTAACAACCAAACTGAAGGTACATTGAGAGATTGAACGATCGCTTGTTCTAATGTCACTTTAATACGGTAGCTTTTATCGTGGTTTTTGGGCTTAAAATCTTCTAACTGAAGTGGAACATCTTTTAACTCATCTGAAGCCTTCCAACCCGCTTCCATAGCAGGTGCAAAGACGACTAACGGTTTAAAAGTTGACGCTGGTGGACGCTTCAATTCAGTTGCTTGATTTTGGATGAAGCCAAAAGGATTTCTTCCACCTACTAACGCCTTTACACCACCAGTCGTATGATCGATCACGATCATACTCCCTTCAATGGGATTCTCTACGTGTACACTTTCAGGAAAATTCTCATTAACTTGGAAGGTGTCAAATGTCTTCTTCTGCAGATTAGAGTCAAGCTCCGTGTATAGTTTTATGTGATCTTTCAGCAACTCTTGCTCAGATACCCCCTCTACATATGCGGCTTCACTTAGCACCAAATCAAAATATGAATACCACTCAGCGATTGGCTGATCATTGGTCGTCTGAATAAGAGTAGGGATTTCTCCCTCTACCTTAGTTACCTCAGAAGTAGTTAGTATTTTTTTACGTAGCAGCTCATCATTCACCTTTTTTATATAGGTATTAATGTTTGCCGTCTCCTCTGTAACAAGCTCTTTTTTGCCATCCACTAAAGCAAGAAGATAAATCCATTCAGATGTTTCTAGTTGTTGGATATCCTTTTGAAAAAGATAGTCAGCAGCGGTCGCTATTCCCATCATTCCACCGCCAAAGTATTGATGATTATAGTAACTGGCTATCTCTTCTTCCTCATTCATGAAAAGTGAAGAATAGGTAGTTGCGAAAAGACCTTCCTGATTGAGTTGGTTTTCCATCTCCTTACTTGAAACCGCTTGAATCATGGGAAGAACGTCCTTTATTTGGTCATAATCAATAAGCTTTTGTTCAATCTTTATTATCTTTTTATCTTTATCATCATAGAACGTGACAGAATATTTTTTATATAAGAGATCATGTATACCCTTTATTTCAAGGCCGACCCATGTACAGGCAATGAGACATGCGAGTAGAAGGATGATTTTGAACCAATTTCGTGTTCCTTTTTTGTATTTATTCATATTCTAGCCCTACACCTTTACATACCATTTCATTTTATGAAGGATGATGGCAACCAACGACCATCCGATAAACATGACAAATGCGTACATGAGCTGAGGAATCTCCGTATATATCGCGATATAGTCATAAATAATCGTAGATATAGATTTGTCCATACCACCCATATGAATCGTCCAATGGGTTATGATGGAGAACAGAACCATTTTTCCAAAATAGATAAAGAAGCTATTTCGCCCGTAGGCTTCAATAAACCAAATCAATCCATTCTTTTGATTCTTATTTATGACATCCACTAGTATATAGAGAATACTCAGCGCTAGTATACTAGTTCCTGCAGTTAATAGGGCAAAGGTAGGTGTCCAGATCTTTTTGCTATAAGGAAGAATGTCTGAGGTAAAGTAGGCAATTACAACAACAAGCGTACCCAAGCCAAATAGCTTTATCCATGCCCCCCTCTTTCGATATTCCAATAAAATTTTCCCAGCTATAAAACCTATTAATACATTGGTTAAGGCTCCAAATATTGTTAAAATACCTTCCGGGTCATACCCAGCGGTTCCACCTCTATATAAATGAGAGGCACCAAATATCATGACATCAATCATTCCAGATGGATTACAGTCTATTTGAGGCAACCCTTTCACACAACTGTTACTGAAGGAAAGCAAGATCCATCCTTGTGTGATAACTAAGAGAATGACGGGTAGAAAAAGCTTTTTCCAAGGAATGTATGTTGTTAATAATACCGTTACTAGTCCCAATACAGCATAGAGTTGCAACACCCCTGTTATTCGTAGAGTAGTAAAATCAATACTCCAAGCAACGACCATATTAAAAATAAAACCATAGACAATCAAACGAATGGTTCTGGTTAAGAACTTCCCCCAAGCGATTCCACGATGGTAGGCGAATGCCATCCCTGTTCCGAAAACTGTGATAAAGCAAGGTAGAATAAAGTCCATAATTTTCACGTTATACCATTCCGCATGACGTAGCGCTTCATATCCTCCAGGTGGGATATGATACAACAAGACCGAAAGCATAACAATTAAGCCCCTCGTTACATCTAGAGAACG
Source organism: Bacillus coreaensis (assembly GCF_050586445.1). Classification (NCBI taxonomy): domain Bacteria; kingdom Bacillati; phylum Bacillota; class Bacilli; order Caryophanales; family Bacillaceae; genus Bacillus; species Bacillus coreaensis. The sequence goes on along the minus strand of NZ_JBOCCY010000004.1, from coordinate 277,274 downwards.
GAAGCGATCCTTCTTTTTGGTTGACTGCATTTCTTCTGTCATTTATTTGAATCCTTTCTCTTTCAATTCCATTCTATGATATAATATTTTTCGCCAAAAAAGCAGAAAAGAGGTCATTTTTTTGAAGCATTTTACAATTTTCGCCTTACTTGCTGTCACATTACTATTCAGTAGTTTTCTATTTTTCAAAAAAGAAACAGTCATATTTTATTCTCCACATGCTGATGACGAAGTACTAAGTATGGGTGCTTCTATTATTAAAGAGGTAAAAAAGGGGAACGAGGTTTACGTTGTTCTTCTTTCACAAGGATTAGCAAGTTCCGCAATAAATAAGGTTAATGCAAAATTAGAAAGTGAAGGAAAGCAACCGATTGGATTAGAGGTATTTGGAGAGGCTCGAATCGAGGAATTTAAACATTCCGTTACTTCGATGGGAGTACCTGAAAATCATATTATCATAAAAGATCTACCTGATGGAGAATTTACGAGTGAGTTAGTAAAAGAGGTCATTCAGGAAATGGAGAAGAAATATATTGGGGCGAAGCACCATGTGATGAGTGATCAAGACCCACATGCTGATCATGCTTCTACCGGAATAGCCTTAAGAGAGTTAACTTCTGAGGGAATTACCGAACGTGGATATTATCATATTCCCATTCAGGAATTTGAAAATATTTCCTATTCAAAGAAGGTCAAAATGCGTTTTGGTTCAAAAAAAACCTATCAACAAGCATTAAACGCCTATGGAATTTGGAAGCCAGAGGAAGGAAAATATAGCATCGGCCTTATATCTGTAACTGATTACTTTTCATCAGCAACGAGTTATATGGAAAGTCGATGGCATAGATAGGAACCCGCACAATAAAAATTTCGACAACGTTTGACATTTAGTCACATTTTCCTATTAACCTTTTGTCTCCTTTACACAATAATAGTACTAGATACTAAAGGCAAGGTCGCTGAAAGGTGACTCACGCAAAACTATAGGGGCCTCTATCAAAAGGATAAAGCCAGCCAGCTATTATCAATAACAAAGGAGAATGGGATATGTCAAGATTTCTTACACCTGAAGAAGTGATGGTAAGAAGAAAGAGAAATAAAGTTATTCTTTACGCATCAATTATCCTAGGTACAATGATTTTAAGTGCTGTAGTAACAATGCTTTCCCACCAATTATAGTAGTTATATAGAGAAGCAGCCTATCTTTGATAGACTGCTTCTATTTATTATATCCGCTCCAAAGAGAGTTTTCTTAGTTCCACACTGCTACCTCTCATCTCGCCTTCAAGGTAATGGAGTCAAATGTGCCGATTGCACTCCCTCCACTATTATTTACATAGATTGAATATTCTCCTGCCTGATAATAAAGATAATATCTGGAGTCGACTTCACTTTGTCCTTCCTCTTCAGGTTCACCTAATGACCGAATTAGATCATCATAGGAAAGTTTAATAGGAAGGTAGAGACTATAAACAGGTGACTCGGGGTATGCTTCGTAATCATAATCCACTCCAAGTCCATAACCATTGCTATTGTAGATTAGTAGCTTTCCTCCATGCGATTCCCACTCTTCTTCAGGCAAACCGATTACATTTTCAATAGTAGGACCAATTGGTGAACCAACTGAAACATCTATCCCATTAATCATTCCTTGAGAGGCAAAAGATAAGAAATCTCCCTCTCCTAAGATATTATTATTTCTATGAACAACCTCATCATTAAAAGGTTGATCGCTTGTCTGCTCATTGTTTTCGGCAGAGTCTTGTTCCTCCACCACCACTTCTTCACTACCCTCCTTGTCTGTGACTACATCTTCCACTGTACCTACTTCGAGTTCAAACTCCTCTAAATCCTCTACAAGAAAAACTTTCATTCTATAAATAATCGGCTTCTCAGGCATTTCTTCCTTTTCTTTATCGGAAAATAAATCAGATGTACTGTGAGTGACTTGTACAGCAGCATAACTATTCGGATTAGGAGGTTCATAGATAAAAGTGTCTTCATAATTAGTTTCTGTATATCTAAAAGATTCATTTCTATCCTCCGATTCAGAGTAGTCACTTTTGACAAAGGAATATCCCTCAGGAAGCATTTTTTCTCCCAATTTTTGAATGTCCTTTATCTCACCTTCTGTGTACAGATGCATTGAAATTATAGTATCTTCACTAGAATTTTGATCTTTCTGATACTCAACGTACAACTTTTCTTCTTGTTCTAAGAATAAAAATCAATTTGGTCCTCTGACTCAAAGGCTACCTCATCTAATAACTCATGTGCCTGTTCCATCGGATCTCCAAGTCGCGGATATTCAAGATCTAACAACTTTGAAAGCTCATCCACACCTGCTACTTTTTTTACTTTTTCAGGGGACTACCGGTTCAGTATTAAGAATAATAACGTCTAACTTCCATAAGACAACCAACGTCACTAAAACCGTTACCACTGAAACAAGGATAACACCCAGTATCTTTTTCATATGTAACAACCTCACAATTTCCTATTAATCTCCTAAATACTACTATAGAACTATATCTCTGTAAAACCATACCCCAGTTTCATTGTTTTTAAAATTTGAGTCACATCTACTATATTTTTAGCCCATATCTATTTCAAATCAGAAATTTAAGCCTTTATTTTGTATACCAACTCCACATTTCACAATTGGAACAATTAGCTTCCCAACAAGTATTGTGAAGGTACCCGGGAATACAATTGGTAGCGCGCTTCCTGAAAGGGATAGCAAGTGGAACACTTTAATGTAATCGCAAAACAATATGAGCCTATGATTCACAAAATTATTCAGACACTAGGTATCTATAAAAATCGAAAAGAATTCTTTCAAACGGGATTAATTGCTCTTTGGCATGCTGCCGAAAGATACGATCAAAAACGTGGAGCTTTTTCCTCCTTTGCTTATTCCTATATTAAAGGACATCTCCAGACGGAAATGACCAAGAGAAACAAGCATATGGAACATTATGTATGCATAGATGATGAAAGTTGGGAATACATCCCTGACTTAAACTGTCGGCTTCCATTTGAATGGGAGGATTTGAATTGTGAGGAGTTAACATATAAGGAAAAGAAATGGCTGATGTACACTGTCATTTACGGCTTAACCGTTAAAGAGATTTCTACACTCGAAAACGTCTCACAGTCAACCGTAAAGCTTTGGCGATCAGGGGCTAGAAAGAGACTAAAGGACAGGTTCCTTATCTCATCCCTTTCTTAAAGCTCTAAGTTCTAATACTCCACGAACGTCCAATATTCAGTTCTATCCTTAAAGAATCGCAAGAGCTGTTCGCCCTTTAGCTTGTAGGAAGGCACATGTGCTCACTCCTTGCGATAGGCTCTTGCCTTTCGATGATTGCCGTCTATGCATTTGAAAATTCCTGGTCGAATTTCTGCTTGAAACTGCATATCAACATTCGCTGACTCGGTCATTGTTCGATCTTCTCCCCCTTTAGTTACGAAAATTACTCGTGTAAAATCCCCCCTTTATATAAGCAAGTGATTATTATCACTAAAGCCTCGAACCCTACAAACAAGTACTAAAAAAGGGAAAACCACTATCGATACTCGGAAATGAGACCACTAACCGTTCCTCCGATTCACAATATTGCCTTGGAAGAACTTCTTGCAACAGGTATTTAAACCCACTACTTTTTACTTATAATCACAAGAAAGGGGAAGACATTAATTAAGTATAGGAGGTATTGTTAAGGGGGGATTGTAAACTTATTTGAAAGCTGAGGGAGCTGAGGAACTTGTTGTTAGTAGAATGTTATATGATTAATCCGAATACTCATTATCTGAATGGTGTTTATGATCGAAATGGAAAGCTTTGTACCATCGTTAGAGAACTGGAAAAGACCTTGTTCATAGATGATTCTCCTCTCCACATATTAGAAAACAGCATTAAATCTATTGGTTATAATTTAAAAGGAGCCATGTCATCAGCAAAATGGATTTTAGGTGATATCCATATGCCACCTGTTATGATTAACCCGATACAACGAATTTGCTTATTTTCTAACAAATCAGCTAAGAATGACGACACGATTTGGTTTAACCCTGCACATATTGTTCGCACCACCAGTTATAATAAGAAAACATACATAGAATTCACCAATGGGACCACTCTCATTATCCATTGCTCGATCACTGCCTTTAACACCAAGCTCCAAAATGCCATGCAACTCAGAAACATAACAACCGAAATGGGGAAAAATCCAAGATCGATGTTGATGGTATTGGATCCAAATAAAAGAAAGCCAAGGATTAACCTTAAAAAACGGGAAAAGTAATTTTCAATCAAACGTTTGATTGAATTCTCCATGGGTACTTAACGGTAGGTCAACCTGTTTTAGGGTTGACCTTTACTATTGATTACAGCTATTGAAATGTACCACCTCTTACATGGGGTTTTCTACCAATTAATAAGAAGTGCACCAAAGAATGCCAAATTGGTTACCAATATAACCTTTCTGGTGACAAAAGATATAAAACCATAGTTTTGAGAATCAAAATGTTATTAAAATTGGATTGATTTAGTTTTCCGCAAACAAGACAGATGTAAGTCTATATTTCATAAGGACTATAATCTCTTTTCCTTAAAAATTCATCTATAAGAAAAAAGATTAATGAACAGAGAGCCGCGAAGATCATACCTGGACCAATAAAAAAGCAAGTAAGTAAACCAAATCCAATATGAATTAAGAAAGAACTGTAGATCCTAAATTTTTTTAGACTTGCTGTTACCAAATCTGAAAATAACGATACAGGTATTCCATAAATAAAGTTTCCTAAAGCGCTGTATAAAAATATAGCAAATATGAGCATAAAATTTGTTAACTCAAAATCCGATTTTGTTAAAACTTCTTTAAAGACAAAAATAAAAGACAAACATGTAAGAGTCAAAGACGTATATAGAGCCACTATACTTTTTCTTATTAATAGGCGAGTCTTGTATAGTTTTTTTCTTACTTTTGGTATTAAAAGTGTTAGACCGATAACAGCTAAAACAACTTTTATGTGTATTGTTTCTACCCCTACCCAGATAATGAAAAAAAGTAGTGTAAAGACTGATGTATACAAAAATATTTTATACATTGGGGTTCCTCTTTTTATTTTGATTATATCAAAAGTGAGGGAAGGTCAAGTTCAATGTCCCTCATCTCAAAACTAGATTGGGTCACAGTGCCTGTCCCCGCGTTCCCATCCTCTTTGCCATGTACATATCTCCATCCGCTTCTTTAATCATTGCATCTAGATCAACACAGGATAATTCTGTTGTAAACGACGAGCCTATACTTGCAGAAACTTGTATCGTATGATCATTGATGCTCAGCGGCTGTTCCATAGAGGATTGAATTCGTGCTGATAGCCCTTCTAACTCTTTGTGGTCTATATTTGATAATAGGACCACAAACTCATCTCCACCCAATCGACAGAGTAAATCCGACTTCCTAAGCCTTCCTTTTACCCTTAATACAACCTTCGCTAATAATTGATCTCCAAAATCATGACCAAACGTGTCATTGATGTATTTAAACTGATCCATATCCAGGAATAATAATGCGATGGAATCCACTTCTTTATTCTTTAGTAGTTCAAATTCTTTCTTAAGCAATAAACGGTTAGCTGCCCCAGTCAATGGATCATGATAGGCTATCTCCTGAAGCTTTTCATTCGCCTCTCTCGTTTCCCTCCATAGTCGGAGAGTCATATGGATAAATGTTAATAGAAAAGCCGTAGAAAATACACCAAACAAAACGAGATACACAAATTCTCCCTTAACGACATTCGGGAATATTTCCTCATGTAAGTAAAAGAAAGAGTAATAGTTTATTATCATTGAGCCCGTAAAAGCTAGTAATACCACTCGATAGTTTTGATAGATAGCACTTAGAGGAAGCCCCAACCACATAAATAAGTAATTGACTAGGTACAGAGAATCAGTCAAGAGAAAGTAAAAATAGATATATGTACAGAAGATCATTACATACATGATCACACTTGGGTTTACTTTCCTAAGAATCATCATTAACACAAGAATACCCACAGTGATGAATAAAAAAGCCGGTGGAAATTCACTTGTTAATCCTTCAATGGAAAAATTGATCGTAACTTGTACGAAATAAAAAGTAGCCATTAAGCTGAGCAAAAGAACGTTTCGACGATGAATTAATTCATTACCGATCATAGATGGTCATTCCTGTTCGTGAGTAGTAGTGAAGACAAAATGATTCAGATTAAAGCTTCATTCTCCTGTAAAATTATAGCATATAGGAGTACAAGCGGTCAGGTCCCTTGCCCAAAAAACAAATACGATTAGATTCTTTCCCCCACATGACGGAACCTGTCCCCATATCCCACTTTTTCACCAATCTTCACCTGCTGTAATATCGAATACAAATTCCTGGGGAATATCTCTACCAGTAGTAACTGGTACGGTTGATTGCCTATGCCTTAAAACTTGCTTCTGATTTTCCCTATACAAAATAGTGTCTTCAACGGTCAGAAATGACTCTTTTTCCCACTTTCTCATAATCCCCATAACTATAGTTCAATTTTCGATTATTATTCTCACAGGCAATCCTCATGGCTTTTAAAATCATATCCTTTGGCTGTAAAAAAATAGAATCATCCAACCGAGACAATAACTGCTGTTTCGCATGGACGTTCGTAATACCAAATCCATTAGAATCCCAAAACTCAACAATCTCTTTCACAGCTTCTGTTTCTTGATTCATTTGCAGTGGAATCTCTATATGTCGGTTTTCCTCTACATTAGGATTAAAAGCTTTTTTTGTTGTTGTTTTTCTTTTTGTTTTTCTTTTTGTTTTTCTTTTTCTTTTTGTCTACGTATCGTATTTTGACCCATGAACGTATCGTCAAACCCTTTACTTTCCATATCTACATATGTATTCATTTCATCTTCTTCGACCTCCTCAATGAAACTCTTCTCTTCTTGTTTATAAAAAGATTCGTATAGACTAAGGATTTCCCGTTTACTAATGGTATCCGATACATATTGGATCAACGAAAGATCCTCAACATCTTTTAACTCGGAAGCAATGCAGTCTATAACTGGTTTCCCGCCTTTATGCAAGATAAATTTGCCCCAGTCTTTAATGGCTAGTTCTCTAGTCTCAGGATTGTAACGTATCAACTTGTGATGTACAATGAATCGTTCCATTAACAAGTGAACACTCTCAAGTAAGTAACCCAAATCAAAAGCTATTTGTTTCTTTGTTATCTTAAAAATTCCAATTTGAGTAGTATGTGGATTGGTAATCAGATAGAGATAAAAGTACCTATCCTCCGGAGTCATCTCTTCTAAAACAATGGGATTTTGCCAAAAATTAGTATGTACGATTCTATACTTAGCCATCTTTAACCTCAGCCCTTTCAAATAAAAATCCATTCATAGAAGTTATATAGGTGAATGTTAAAAATCGTTAGGTAATTTTTTCTATAAATGTAGATACTTTGTGACAAAACCATTCCGTTTTAAGAACAAAGGAACCCATTCTATTATAGAAAGGGTCCCTTATCTTTACATTTTTTCAAACCTCTTATTTTTTTCAACCAAAAAGTAAAGCTTAATAGTCTCTAACTCCATTCCTGATTCCAAATGCAAAGGATAAAATTTGGTTATTTGCTGTTGTGACTACCACCTTTACCCCTTGTTCATGAATATGTGCTGGCAACGTAAATTTGTTTCCTTTGGCATTCATTTCTACAATCTCGTCTCTGTCTAAATAGTACGCCTTCATAGGAAATTTCTCTTCTTCTGCTACATTTAATTCTATCTCTACTTCACCTGAAACAACGAATTCATCAAGACCAACTGGACTAATCGACAATATAATTGGTACGGTATCACCCATACACCCCTCACTGTTATCACTATTCCAACAGGAACTTGGACGAATAGATATCCTTTCCTAATTAACATATAATTCAATTTCAGGAGTTTCTTTGGATTTTATAACGGTAAAGTCAATAGCATCTTGAACTCTGTCCATAATCGCGGGTAAGCTTGAAAAAAGGATAATAGCCAAAGGGACTAGGAGTATGTCTAAATTTCATTGAGGGTTGTCTGTATAAAACTATATAATCCACGCCAAAGAAGATCATAGACACTAAGACAGTTAAACTAGTAAATCCAAGCCATCCCATTATTCCAATTAGTACTGCAGGTATGAAATGTATAAAAAAGTTTATTAATATACAGCAAATACAAATAGTAGGATTTGGTAGTTTTCAAGCAAAGATTCCTTTTCCTCACCCACTAATAATGTTTGGAACCCCACGCCTATATTCGGTAAAACAAATAGTGAGTGTAAGAGAGAGACTATAATAATTTTCACTCTTTGTGAACCCACATCCATTCCCCCCTGTCATGATGTTATAACTCTTAATGAATTATTGTCTAATCTGATTTCGTTCCGAGCTCAAACTATGGATATCTAATTATAATGCATCCTATGTCATCAGCAGCAAAACCAAAGTTATTAACTTTAGATTACAGTGGCCGTAATCAGTTATATTTCAAATTAAAGCTTTTATAGTTAAGATTTTAAAAAATTGAGATAAAAAATACCCACTAAGATGCCAATTAAGACAGTCCAGTGAGTACTTTTATCTGGTCAGCTTCAATCCCTACTAAATAAATCTCTTGTATAAACCTTATCCTCAACTGCTCTTAAATCATCAGACATACGATTGGCTAGAATCACATCACTTATTTTTTTAAATTCTTCAAAGTCATTTATCACTCTTGAATTAAAGAAAGTTCTCTCATTTAGAGCAGGCTCGTATACAACAACTTCAATACCTTTTGCTTTAATACGCTTCATTACACCTTGAACAGCTGATTGTCTAAAGTTATCAGAATCTATTTTCATTGTAAGTCTAAAGATTCCTACTACTTTGGGATTCCTTTTAATTATCATTTCTGCAATATGATCTTTTCTAGTTCTATTCGCATCTACTATCGCAGTCATAATATTATTTGGAACATCAGAATAATTTGCTAGTAATTGTTTTGTGTCCTTAGGTAGACAATAGCCACCATATCCAAATGAAGGGTTATTATAATGATTACCAATACGAGAATCTAGGCCAACTCCATCGATTATTTGTTTTGTATCTAAACCTCTTACCTCTGCATATGAATCCAATTCATTAAAAAAAGCAACTCTCATCGCTAGATAAGTGTTAGCAAAAAGTTTAATAGCTTCCGCTTCTCTTGAATGGGTAAATAAAACTGGAACATCTTCCTTGAGAGCTCCCTGAGTTAACAAATCAGCAAAAACTTTTGCCCTATCTGACTGTTCACCTACAATTATACGAGAAGGATATAAATTATCATACAATGCTTTCCCTTCACGCAAAAATTCTGGTGAGAAAATAATATTATCTGTATTAAATTTCTCTTTGATTTTCTCTGTATATCCAACTGGAACTGTTGATTTGATAACCATAATTGCATCAAGATTAATGGATAACACATTTTCAATAACTGCTTCAACAGTTCTAGTGTTGAAATAGTTTTTTTCTGGATCGTAATTTGTTGGCGTGGAAATAATGACATACTCTGCATCTTTGTAAGCCTTAAAGTTGTCGGTTGTTGCAGTTAGATTCAACTCTTTCGTGGCTAAGTATTCTTCTATCTCACAATCAATGATTGGAGATCTTCTACTGTTAAGCATATCTACTTTTTCTTGGATAATATCCAGCGCAATTACCTCATTATTTTGAGCTAACAAAATTGCATTGGATAATCCCACATAGCCAGTCCCTGCAATAGTAATTTTCATAAAATCCCCACCCTTCTCTCACTCACTGTAATAATATATTACAAGTAAAACGACAATTATAGATTAAACGGTTTTCCTTATACTTTATCTAACCTTTACTAAGTACATTGCTATAGAAACATTTACTAAACTCCATATAAATTAGCTCACCCTATCATATGGACTCCAAAACCACTGAAAAGTAGTTTAAATAAGCACGTTGGATTCTAGTCATATTTCAATTTTAAGGTGTAAAATCAAAATGATTACGTTGTCAAGGTGATTTAACAATCACTATCATAGTGTATGATTTTCATAATTTCTAGGCTATCGTTTTATCATAAGTATATTTGCCTTACAATGTGAAATCCCTTACGTTCGAATAGTAGTTTCTTGTATTTAATGAAGCTAAAAATAATAAATTAAATAATAAATGTTATTGTATGAAAATTTATAATCCAATAGTTAAAAGTACTTTATGCTTTCCCACTAATCTTGTGGTAATTTCTTAAATATATCGCGAAAGAACTTAATTAATTTTGTGACCATTACTTCGTCATTCTAAAGTTGAATAGAGTTTTAGTAGGAGTAGATATACTTATGAGGTTTATAGAAGGCTCCCATTTTATTAATCCAAAATTAATTCGTGTTAGCGCTTAACAAAAAAGCAAGGGGGAGAGCTTTTACTTATAAAAAAATATTATAAATAATAAAGCATCATTACCACAACCCTCAGATTGATTAATGGAAGAATATTTTTAATAGACTGAGAAGCCCCTGATTTTTCAAGGCTCACTGTTTAACGAACTATAAAACTACTGACATACCAAAATTTAAGATTCTCCAAATTATAAGATTTTTTGATGATATTATATGAGGGAACTGAATTCAACTGAATTTTTAATTAAAGGTTCAAAGAAAATTGTCTACTATTAGTAATACAATAATTTATATAATTAAGTCCTACGTAATCACTTATAAATGTCAAAAAGGGATAAATACCCAAAAACTTTGTATTTATCCTATCTTGTTTATTTTTAACCTTTGTTGGAAATTCCGAGACCTAATATAAGTGATGATATTACTAAAGGCAAATGTAATTAAAGTCGCCCAAGCTGTTCCAATTGCACCTAATCTAGTAATTAATAATATATTCAGAGATATGTTAATTATTACAGAGATTATAATAATAATAAATAAAAACTTAAAATCTTCATACTTCATTATAAAATTTGTATGTGGGCTAAAAACAAACGATATCAAAGCTGATATAGCTAGTATCTGAAAGACATAAACTGCATCTGGATATTTTCCTAAATCTATAATAGGAATTACCCACTTTGATAACCAAGCCCCTAAAATTACTAAAGGGACAAATATTGTAATCAGTTTTCTGTGAGTTCTATATATGTCATGCAATTCTTTTAAGTTTTCTACTTTTTGTATGACTGGTAGTAATACGGAGTTAACTGAACCAAGTGCTAATAACAATAATGAGTAATAACGAAAAGCAGAACCATATGTTGCAAGTTCATTTTCATTTGCCAGCAACTTTAACAATACTACATCTAAATTACCTAACATTGTTCCAAACAATGTATAGCCTAGTAAGTAGAAATAACTACCTTTAACTATATCTCTACCTATCTTAAATGCCCCTTTTATATTTATCACTTGACTATTATCTGTTTGCAAAAAACTTGACACTATATAGATAATTATCATGCTAATAGATTGAACAGTTAAAACCTGCCATGCCTTCAGGTCAAATTTCAATAATAAGATGAGAATTATTGTAAATAAAAAGAATGAAGTAGATCTAGTTATCTCAATTGACGAATATTCTTTAAATTTTAGCTCTTGCTGATAGGTCGTCTTGAGGAATTCAATAAGTATATATCCAAAGATTACACTAAAAGTAATTAAGAATAGTGGTATATCTCCTAGCATTGGTAATAAAAATAGTGCTATAACAAATGCAAGTATAATTTGTAACCCAAGAAATGACCTTTTATGTTCCTTCATATTAAAATTCTCGAAACCAACAATATATATTCTTCTAAAAGTTGAAGAAATTGTTTGAGAAACAATTGTAATTAATGATAAAGCAAGAGTATAGGTTGCATATTGGTCTTCTGCTAAATACCTAATAATAAATATACTAACAAAACCTATAAATATTTTTGATATCATATCAAAAGATAGAACCTGGTATACCGACTTCATTAAATCATTCCGATCTTTCCATATCACTAAGTTTTAAGGAATATATTAACTTCCATTATAATAGCGGGAATTTGTTTGTTTAGATTAAGTTATTCCTGTTGTAATATATCTAATAGCTTCCGACCCACATATTCAGGTGTACACTCATAAAAATTGTTATAAATGTATTTATAGGTTGTTTGATTATTATAATTTTTCTCCATAAAGCTAACAATTTTTGATACTGTTTCATCTTCACTCAAATCTTGAACATTAACCATTATTGAATTGGGATAGAGATCTAGATATTTCTTATACGGATCTTCTGCAATCTGGGCAAAATGAATTATTGGCTTACCCGTGGAGATACAATCAAATATCTTACTAGGTACAATATCTGACTCCTTATTTCCTATAGTAACTATAAAGTCTGTTCCATCAATCTCTTTTTTAAGTAAATCTGCACTAATCCCGGCACTCTGGGAAAAAAAACTATTTGCAGATGCAAACTTATAAAGACTATTCTGCATGTTTCCATATGAGTAAAATTTCAAATCAACCATTATTACTTTACTTACTTTTAAAAAGAAGTTCAGTATTTGCAATGGATTTCTTTGGTTTCTATCTAGACCTCCTGCATATATTAATTTATATACTTTATTGTTGCTTTTCTTCGAACTTATATTGTTAACTACCATTGGGTGTTCTAGTTCCACCAGTTTAGTTTTATTTTTATATTTATCATTCTGTGAAAAGTACTTATACATTATCGGTAACACAAAAACGCTATTAAATTTATCCATTATTTCTTCTTCTATTTTAACTTTTTGTTCCCTCCTATAAGGATATAAGAAGGGAACCTTAATATTTGAAGCTAAAGGTATTTTTTCTAGTAAAAATGCACTTTTCTTCTTAGCAAGTATTCTAGAATACATCAATGCTAAAATCTCTTCAAAAGTAACAGCTATTATAGAATCAAAATTATATTCTCTATCTAGAGATTCAATTTCCAATTTCATTTTGTTTACTAGATTATTATCATAAATCTTAAGTCCAAAATTTCTCTTCAAGAACCCCAATAACCTAAAAAAAATGCCACCTGATTTTTTTAGTTCTATTTTCTTAAAATGTAAATTTTTAGTATATTGCCCAGTATGACTTTTACCTGACCAAGATAGCACATAAACAAAATTATTCTTTGATAATTCTTCAACTAAGGGTTTTACTAAATTACCCGAAGGTGAAAGATCAGGATAGTATCCTTTAACTACAAACAATATTCTTCTTTTCACAGTTTCACCCTCCACCTTTTTGAAAAGATCCATAATATATTGAAAAAGATAAAAGGAATAAACATTAATGGATTATCAAATATTATATTATTTGCAGGAATAAACAGTATCATTAGTACATAAAGTGGGAGCAGTATTGTAGCTAACACACTTTTGTGCTCCTTCACATCTCTAAAAATTAAACAAAACATAAATCCAATTAAAGCCATTATAATTGGAACACCCAGTAGTCCAAAATCATTTGCAAACCAGACATAAATTGTATGCCAGTTCACCCTAGAATCCCAAAGCAAATCCATTTTATATTGGTATGTTCTTTCCCAAAGTTCAATGTTGTACAAACTTTCTACCTTAGTTAATAAAAATCTTCCACTTCCAAAACCATAGGTAGAATCGAAATTATATAAAGATGTCAATGAAAGCCCATAATAACCTTGAGAGATATAGGAAGTACCTAACATTATGGGAATACTTAATGATACTGGTAAAATATTAAACAATAAGTGATTTTGATCAATCTCCATACCATACACAGTATTTGGAATACCCGTTAGATTCATTCTATTTGTAATTGAAAATAAGAAATATACAATTGCAAATACTATTAAAATCTTGGAATTAGCATTAATCTTCCTTTTTTTCTTAACAAGAAAAAATACAACAAAGAAAATAGCTGCAACTTTAAAAACACCAAAATTTGTACCTTTAATTATAAAGGCAAAAAGTTCAAAACTTATCGCAATAATCAAGAGGACTTTTTCTAAAAATCTTAACTTAGAAAAATAAAATAAGCCTAGTGGTATTACTAGATATGTCAATGGAGAGAGAAGAGTCATAAGTTGCGTAAAGATACTACTTTCCTTGGCATTATTAATGTTTCTAAGATAAGATTCTCCAGGATCTGTTATTCCTAACATTAAGTCATCAATAATTATAGATAAACTTAAAGTACTCGAATATTGGGTAAATAGTACGAACGAAAATGTAATACTAACTACTGTCCCTATCCATAATAGCATTCTCACACTTATAAAATTCATTCTAAACTTGTTTCCCTTAACAATAAACTTGGAATCTGCAAGGTAATAACCACCAATGAGGGCAAAATTATATAAAAGAATCAGACATACGGTCTTAATTGGATTTACTAAAGGATATTCTATTGGACCAAAATAAAACAGTATGACTGTGAATAGAACATATATTTCTATAAAAATTAAAGGGTATAATCTACACCTTTTTATTACGGTGTATAATTTTTTAATAAAAAGAAAAGGAGATAATAAAAAGATAATAATAAAATCTATAATAAGACTAATATCTTTTGAATTACTTTTCAAATTGCTTTCTCCAAACATTTATATTGTCTATTGGGATATTTATTTTTGTTTCAAACTTAGCATTTATTAACTCCTCTAAACTGTCAATATTATCTCTTTCAATAATGGGCAGATTAAATGATTTACTTTTTTCTCTTGCTCGATTATCAATACTGATAATTATAGTTCTTACTTTTTTCTGCAGTGCCCTAATTCCACCATGTAGGCGAGTTCCAATATAATCAATACTGCCTTTTTCTAAGACTTCATTAAATGCATCTAAAGATGCTCCCAATATTGTTATATTTTTATAACGTTTGTTAATTTCAGCAAAATACTCATAGTCCGGTAAACCTTGGGGCCAAAAATATACAGTCTTATAATTACTTGCAAGAATACTAATTAGCTTACTGTCTCTTAAAGCATCCTTATTGTAATCAGTTAAAGTGAATACAACATTTTCTGATTTTTCCTCTTTGATTTGTTTACAATGTTCTTCTGTCAACTCCCACATCGTTGGACATGATGTGTTAATAACATTATCGAAACCCATACTTCTTAGAACTTCCTCAGTATAATCGTCCCTCACACTATGGATATGCTTTTTTGATAGTATTGATTTAAACAGCAGCTTAGTATAAAGGTTTGGTTTATTTCCATATTGCCACCAACCCGCTCCTATTAGAATACACGGACCAGTAACCTTGGCTAATCTTAATGTAACATCCCATTGTCTTTTAAAGCCAAAAAAGGTTGACTTTAAAAGATTACTTCCCAATACAAATTTATAGTCCGCACTTCTTAAATTTCTCATATAATAAAATGATTGAGGTAAATGTGTTGCTACTTCAACCGAAAAAGAATCTTCTAAGAGGAAATCAATTCTATCTTTTGCAGATTCAGCAATAATCTTATCTCCTAAATTCATTGATGATAAACCTGGGCTATATAATACTATTTTTTTCATTACTATAACTCCCTTTTATATTTCTCGCTAAAATATTTTTCAGCATCTATGTCATAGAAATATATAATTTTTCATACTCTTTATATTTTTTCCGTTTATCGTACTTACTCTTAGCACTATTTGTAGCATTTTCAAAAAAGTAGGATTTACTTTTTTGTTTTATTAGTCGTATATAGTCCAATAACTCATTAACATTTCCCTTTTCAACTATGAACCCTGTTTTCCCATGGTCTACAGATTCAACACTACCTCCAGTATTAAATGTAATAACTGGAGTACCACATGCCAAGGACTCTAAATTCGTAGTAGGAAAATTATCCTCAAGAGTTGGATTTACGAAAACATCCGCACAAGAATAAATCTCTGCTAACTCTTCAATGTTATTCGTTTTGGGAATGCTAATTATATTATTTGGTAGATCTTTAACTTGCTCATCTGATAATCCTACTAATAATATTAATTCATTTGCATCAAGTCTCACACTTAAATCCTTGAAATACTGCAGGCCTTTTCTTCTATCCCATATACTCGCAACACCTAAAATGATAAACTTATCCTTAAGCCCAAACCTCTCCCTAATATTCCCATTGCTTGGTTTAAAAACGTTCACGTCTACCCCATTGTTAATAACTTGAATTGGATAATGTCCTAGAAAGGAATTCTGAACTTTCTCAGCAAGCCACTCGGAAGGTGTTATGATAGTTAAATTTTTAAGCCCATTAAATATTTGTTTTTTGTTCAAGTAGTTTTCTTTAGAATTATCTATCATTAGGCTAGAAGGATATGCTTTCTTCGCTGGACATTTATAACATAAATCTTTCCATTTATCACAACCAATATAATCAAAATAGGCACAATGGCCTGTAAATGACCAGCAGTCATGTAAAGTCCAAATAACAGGTTTATTAAATTCCTTTAAAAATTCGAAAAGTATTTGAATGTTAAGGTAATATCCATGTATGTTATGAAGATGAATTACATCAGGATTAATATTTTTTATATCATTTATAAATTTATGAGTAGCAGAACTTGACCCAAAACCGTGTTTATCAAATATTCTAGATAAAAATAAATGAAAATAAATATCTTTCTTATTTCCTATCTTAATACTATTTTCACAATTTTTCGGATTATCCCTTCCATATCCAATGTAGCTCTGATAACCACCTTCAATTAGTATATTGTGAATGTCTGTGGCTATTCTCCCTGTACTACCTATACCGCATACAGAATTTATCTGTAGTACTTTCACAATTTTTTACCCCAAACAACCCTGTTAACATAGTCTGTATATGATAAAATTATTCTTAGGACTTTATCCGATACATTGTGCATACTATAGTCACTTACAGGCCTTAATGACTTTTCCTCTTGAGTTTCTAGTATATTTAGTCCCTGGAGTATTCTATCACTTTCTAATCCTACCATCATAACTGATGCTTCTTCCATTGCTTCTGGACGTTCATGCGCTTGCCTAATATTTAATGCTTTAAACCCTAAGATTGAGGACTCTTCACTGATCGTTCCACTGTCACTTAGTACAGCTTTAGAATTACTCTGAAGTTTTACATAATCATTAAACCCTAAAGGTTTCATTGTTCTTATCAACGGATTAAATACAATGCCTTTAGCCTCTAGCATATTCCTAGTCCTTGGATGAGTACTCATAATAATAGGTAGTTTGTACTTTTCTGCTATAGTATTCAGACTATTCACTAAATCAAGAAAGTTAATATCAGAATTTATATTTTCGTCTCTATGAGCAGAAACAACAAAATAATTCCCTTCTACTAAGTCTAGCTCTTGTAGCACATTAGATTTTTCAATATCTAATTTTCTTGAGCTTAAAACTTCAAACATTGGGCTTCCAGTTTTTATAATTCTATCTGCAGGGAAACCCTCTCTTAAAAGATACTCTCTAGCAATATCACTGTATGTTAAATTAATATCTGCCGTATGGTCAACAATTTTTCTATTGGTTTCCTCTGGCACTCTTTGGTCAAAACATCTATTTCCTGCTTCCATATGAAATATAGGAATATGACGTCTTTTTGCTGCAATAGCACACAAACAGCTATTCGTATCCCCAAGTACTAATAATGCATCGGGTTGTACTTTCTCCATAATAGGGTCTACCTTTATTAGTATGTTTCCAATCGTTTCGACAGCTGTACCATTAGCCGCATTAAGAAAGTAATCTGGCTTTTTTAAATTAAAGTCTTTGAAGAAAACTTCATTCAATTCATAATCATAGTTTTGTCCGGTATGAACAAGTGTATGATCGATTGCATTTGATTCTTCCAGTTTTTTAATAACGGCCGACAGTCTTATAATTTCTGGTCTAGTACCTACAACCGTCATGACTTTTAATTTCTTCATTAGTTATACCTCCAAAAAGTAAGTGTCCGGCTTTTCCGGATCAAAGCATTCATTTACCCACATTACTGTCACTAAGTCAGCTTCTCCAATATTAACAATAGAATGTGTATATCCAGTAGGAATGTCAACTACTTGTAATTTCTCACCACTTACTCTATATTCAATAATCTCTTCAGAATCTATATTTCTAAATCGTATTAAACCTTCTCCACTAACAACTAAAAATTTCTCGTTTTTAGTGTGATGCCAATGATTACCTTTAGTTATACCAGGTTTAGATATATTTACAGAAACTTGTCCTCTTTCTGGTGTTCTTATAAATTCTGTAAAAGAGCCTCTATGGTCACAATTCATTTTAAGATCATAAGAGAACTCGTTTTCAGGTAAAAAACTTAAATAAGTGCTATATAACTTTTTTGTCAGTTCATCTTTCATGTTAGCAATGTTTAAAGTTGTTCTACTTTCTTTGAAACTCTTAATAAGGTTGGCCAAATCTCCAAGTTTAATATTATGAGTTACAGGAACAATACAGAAATCACTTTCCCTAGTAGGATTTCCCTTTAGTGCATTTATAAACTCTGCTAGTACATCATCTATATAACACAGATTAAGTTCTGCATCCGAATTGTTTACATGTACATCTAAATTTCTTGCTGTATTATGACAGAATGTAGCTACTACTGTATTATAATTAGGTTTGCTCCACTTACCAAATACGTTTGGTAATCGATATACATATACTCTCGAGTCTATTTCATAGGAATAATTAAATAATAAATCCTCCCCCGCCTTTTTACTCTTACCATATGGGTTATCCTTCTCTGCCTGAATAGAAGAAGTAATTAAAACTGGAGCTTTATTATTATATTTCTTTAATAGTTCTAATAAGTGTAGTGTTAAATGAAAATTACCCACCATATATTCCTTTTCTTCAATGGGTCTATTAACGCCAGCTAAATGAAAGACAAAATCACAATCTTTAGCATATTTCTCTAGTGATGAAGGATCACTTTCTCTAGTAAACTCAAAAATGTTATTATACCCTTGATTTTTAAGCTCTGCGATTAAATTTTTTCCAATAAATCCGTTTGCTCCTGTAACTAGGATATTCATCAAATAACCACCTTTTAAATCGTTACTTTTGTTTTATCTTTCCATTTCAATAATTCCTCTTGTACATAATCTAATTCTAGTAGCTTCCCCTTAATTTCTTCTATTGTTAACTGTTGAGTGTTAGAAGAGTGATATTCTTCCATTGTTGATAATCTACTATCACCATCTGCAAAATATTTATCATAATTCAAGTCTCTTTGATCCGCAGGGACTCGATAAAAGCCACCCATATCTTCCGCGACAACATACTCTTCTTTAGTGAGTAATGTTTCATAGTGTTTTTCCCCATGACGGGTACCTATTACTTTAATTTCATTATTCACATCAAATAATTCCTTTAAAGCTAGTGCTAAATCTCCTATTGTGCTTGCCGGTGATTTTTGAACCATGATATCTCCTGCTTGAGCATTTTGAAAAGCAAAAACAACTAGTTCAACTGCTTCTTCAAGACTCATTAGAAATCTCGTCATCGTTGGGTCTGTGATGGTTAAAGGCTGTCCATTTTTAATTTGTTCAATAAATAAGGGAATAACCGAACCACGGGATGCCATTACATTTCCATACCTTGTACCGCAAATAAGAGTTCGTTCAGGTGATGTTGTCTTTGATTTGGCAACAAACACCTTTTCCATCATTGCTTTGGATATACCCATTGCATTAATCGGATAAGCTGCTTTATCCGTTGAAAGGCATATAACCTTTTTTACTCCATATTCAATTGCTGCAGTCAAAACATTTTCTGTACCGATGATATTTGTTTTAACTGCTTCAAGAGGGAAGAATTCACAAGATGGTACCTGCTTTAAAGCTGCTGCATGAAAAACATAATCAACATCATGCATAGCATTCTTAACACTTGCCAAATCTCTTACATCACCAATATAAAATTTCAACTTTTCATTTTTATATAGTTTTCTCATATCATCTTGCTTTTTCTCATCTCTTGAGAAAATTCGTATTTCCTTTACATCTGTATCTAGAAATCTTTTCATAACTGCATTACCAAAGGATCCTGTACCACCTGTAATTAAGAGAGTTTTATTATTAAACAATTTTCTTCTCCTCCATTTTTAAATTATGATTAAAATGTATATCCATTTTTTTTAGCAATTCATCTTTATTAAAGTTAGAATTATAATAATTTCTAGCATTTTCACCTAATTGTGATAATTCCTTATTAGATTTATATAAAATTTTGATAATAATCTCTGATAGTTTCACTTCATCACCTGCAGGACTTGAATATCCAGATTTTGCCTCATGGATGATTTTGCATGTTTCACCCTCAGCAGATGCAATTATTGGCATTCCGCAAGCCATATATGATTGTAGCTTTGCAGGAATGGTCATTGAGAAAAGAGGACTATCCGTTAGGCTTAGGAAAGCTGCATCACTAGCAGCTAATAATTCAGGTATTCTATCAGCAGGTTGTTTTTCTATAAAATTAAACATACTACCTAAACCGGAAGAGTTTACTATATCAATTAACGTTTGCTTGTACCTGCCATCACCAACGATATTAAATCTGACCTTTTTATTTAATCGTTTTTCTTTTAATAACACAGCCACTTTAGGTAAAATATCTAAACCTTGAGCGTTCCCAATATTACCTGCAAAAATAATATTAAATACATCATCAGCTGGGATTTCAGCAATATTTTTTGGAGCTAACGGTATATAGAAATCCTCGGCGTATTGTGGCCAATACTCTACCATTTCTCTAGGCACATTACGTTTAACAATGGCTTCGACAAAACTATTTGAAGTAGTAAATATCTTTGTACAATGTTTATAGATATAATCAACCATTTTACCAATAGCACCAATTATATGTTTATTTTTTATTCCAGTAATAATCTCGACGTTTTCTGGCCATAGGTCTTGGACATATAAGTAACAAGGAATTTTCCTCCTTTTCGAGAACCATACACCAGGTAACGCCTGAGTCATTGGGGATACCTCAAAAATAAAGACTTGATCAGCTTTTAACTTAGTGAATTTCCCCCAAAAAAATCCTGATACAACAAATGATAGGTAATTTAAGACAAGCATTATTGAGCTGTTTCCTCGCGGGAGTAATGGAATTCTTATAATGTTAATTCCATTGTAAGTATCTCTCGTCTTCTTAAAAAGCCCATACCCACTGTAATACTTACCTTTCGGATAATTCGGAATACCAGTTACTACAGTTACTTTATAACCCTTTTTTACCCACTCAGTACATATATCATTAATACGAAATTGCTCAGGGTAGAAATATTGTGAAATAACTAATATATGTTTCTTCAATTCTCTTCCACCCCCCTTTAGTCATACTTCGGTCATCTCGATTGTTTTTTGAAGATTCCTTATTTGATAATCATCCTTATAAACACTCATACTTTCCTCATATACCAGATTACCAAAGACTTTATTAATAATTCCTACCCTTGGCCCTAATATATTTAATAAAGGATTAAAGACCTTAGTAAGCTTAATCGTTCTACCATGAACCTCTGCTATTAATCTCACCATCTCACTAGTCCTAACATATTCCTTATTCTGTGGGAAAAATAAGCCGCTATCTTTATTATCGATTATCAATCTAATAAACTCACTTAAATTATCAATATGAAGCATACTTCGCTGATTATCTATATCAGGAAATATAGGGAGTTTTTGAGCTGCTTTTGCAAGCTTCGGATAATTCCCTTTAGAATCTTTTCCATAAATCATTGGCGGTCTAATAATCACGACTTTAAAATGATCACTATTTAATTGTTTTATACCCTCTTCTGCCTCAAGTTTACTATTTCCGTAAAAGTTACTTGGAGTAGGGATTGTATTCTGAGAAATAACTCTTTTTTCACTACTACTATCTCCGTATACAATAATACTACTCAGAAAGATAAATTGCCTTACTCCTTCAGTCTTTGCCTTTTTTGCAACCTCTATTGTCAGATCACGATTTACCTTATAATATAAGTCTTCCATTTTTGGGTCAGATGAAACATGTGCAATACCAGCAACATGAAGCACAACATCATAGCCGGAGAAGTCTAATTCCTTCCAATTGTCTTCTCTAAGACTAATCTTTTCTATTAAATAGTTTTCCGAATACTTTGCAACCCATCTCTCAAAACTCAAACCTACATAACTATTTTTACCGGTTACTAATACTCTTTTCATTTAGAAATACTCTCCTTGCTTTTAAGTACTTCTTTCTTGGCTCCCGTTCCACCTTCAACAACACCATCACTTTTTACAACGCTAACGATGGTCCCAAAGAAGCACTTTACATCCATCCAGAGACTAATCCTTTCAACATATTCCCCATCCAGCTTGGATTTGACCTCAATTGGAAGCTCATCACGCCCGTTAATTTGAGCCCATCCAGTTAGGCCAGGTGGTACATTATTTGCTCCATACTTATCACGTTCAGCAATCAAGTCGTATTGATTCCATAGTGCTGGTCTAGGCCCAATAATACTCATCTGTCCAACAAAGATATTCCAAATCTGAGGTAACTCATCTAGTGAGGTTTTTCTCAGAAATCTGCCAATTCTAGTAATGTACTGCTCTGGATTCTCTAGCAAGTGAGTTGGTGTATCCTTTGGAGTATCTATTCTCATTGTACGAAACTTCAATATATTAAAATGGGTCTTATTAATACCTACACGCTTCTGCTTAAATAACACTGGCCCTTTAGATTCAAGTTTTATAGCTATAATTAGAACTAAAAAAGCTGGTGATAAAACAATAAGTCCGATAAAAGATAAGATTATATCAACCAACCTTTTTATCTTCAAATACATACTACTTACACCCCAATTATCATTTTGTAAATCTCATTCTAACAAATCATTCCGGCATCTAACTTTTTTAGCCTATCAATCTTACTATTAGCTTTGACAATTGCACTAGCATTAATATGACAATACTCACCATCATAGCTGTCATTATCTATTAATGCTCCCACACTAATGATGCTCCCCATCCCTATTTTTACATTGGTATTAACAACTGCTTTGGCACAAATTATAGACCCAGCTGCAATACTAGCGGATTGACTGACATATGAGGTTGGCTCAATAAGAATTGGAATCTGAAAACCAACTTTTATTAATTCTTCAGTCCATTTCATTCTTATTTTATTTTTACCAAGTGCAATAACAGCATAGTTGTAGTTGTTGACAAATTTTCCGTATTCATTACATTTCCCGATTGCTATATCAGAATTGTCATCTAAGAAATCAATTTTCCCAAAAGAATTCATAGCAATCGCAGTTTCATTTACAACTCTACCATGGCCACCAGCACCCACTATAAGCAAGTTTCCAATCAAGAAGATCATCTCCAAGTCACTTCTACCAAAAATCTAGGACCGTCTTAACCTGCAAACACGCTTTCTAGAGAATCTTTCTTATTCGCTAGTCCCAGAACGTACTCTTGAATCTCCTTTGAATTCATATGAGTATACTCGTTAATTAAATATTCCACTTCGTCATATCCACTGAGCACAGCTTTTCCAATAAAAATTTTAGGAAACACAGCTTCACCATGAACTTCATTCTCTCCAAGAAGCTCTTCATACATCTTCTCTCCTGGACGAATTCCTGAATACCGAATTCCGATTTCTTCTATAGAATACCCAGACAGGTTGATTAGATTTTTTGCTAGATTTACAATTTTCACTGGTTCACCCATATCCAGGACGAATATTTCTCCTCCACGCGCTAATGCACCTGCTTGCATCACTAACCTTGAAGCTTCAGGTATTGTCATGAAATAACGAGTCATATCTGGGTGTGTAACAGTTACTGGCCCACCAGCTTGAATTTGCTTTTTAAATAGCGGGATTACACTACCTCGACTCCCCAAAACATTCCCAAATCGTACAGCTACAAACTTTGTATGACTGTTCTGTGCTAGGTTTTGAATCACCATTTCTGCAATGCGCTTGGTTGAGCCCATTACATTAGTTGGGTTAACTGCTTTATCTGAGGAAACCAATACGAAGGTTCCTACAGAAAACGTATCAGCAGCTTCTGCTACATTCTTAGTGCCAATCACATTGTTTTTTACTGATTCTTTAGGGTTATACTCCATTAAAGGTACATGCTTATGAGCAGCAGCATGGTACACGACATCTGGACGATGGGTTTCCATCACTTCAAAGATTCGACCACGATCTTGAATATCTGCTATGACAGGAACAATTTCGAAATCAGTTTTATATTTGTTTCTAAGTTCCATATCAATTTGATAAATTGAGTTTTCACCGTGTCCTAATAGAAGTAGTTTTTTCGGCTGAAATTTACTAACTTGACGACAAATCTCTGATCCAATAGAACCTCCAGCACCAGTAACTAGAATCGTATTTCCAGTTATCTTCTTTGAAATACTTTCGATATCTAGTTCAACTGGATCACGTCCTAGAAGGTCTTCTACTTCTACATCACGGAATTGCTTAACTGTCACTCTACCAAGCATGACATCTTCGATTTTCGGCATAATAACCGTTTTTGCTTTCGTTTTTGCACACTCTTGAAAGATGTTGTTCATTTCGTTTTTGCTAAGTGATGGGATGGCAATGATTATTTTATCGATTTTATATTTACCAACCACTTCATTGATATTTGCTGAAGTGCCAACGACGGGTACACCGTAGATATCTAGCTTTTGCTTCTTTGCATTATCGTCAATAAAAGCAACTGGTAGAAGCCCTGTATCTAAGTGACTCATTAATTGCCTAACTAGCAGAGTTCCAGCATCTCCTGCTCCGATAATCAATGCTCTTTTTTGTTCTACCTTTGGTTTTATATAACGATCGCGATAAACTCTCCAAGAAAAACGGGAGCCTCCTATTAATAGGACATGCATCATCCATGCTAGAGCAAGCGCTCTTACATAAATGTCCTGAAATAGTACTAACTGAACTATAGCCGCCGTAATGACCGCAAAACTTACTGCTTTCACAATTGCAACTAATTCACCAACACTCGCATACTCCCATGCCTTCTGGTAGAGACGGTAAAAATAGGCGAATATATGATGGCTTATCAATAGGGTTACAGAACTAATTATTAGTGTCATTAACAACGGTTTGTATGTAATGACATCAAATGATGGATGAAGAATAATATAACTTACAAAAATAGCCGCTAAAACAATTAATGAATCTAACAAAGATAGAAACGTTAACCTCTTTTGATACGTCATAATATCCCTCCCTTTCTTTTTTATTTAGGTAATCTACAAAACACTTTCTTAAACTAAAGCATGGAAGTCATAAAAATATCTAAAGAAAAGACATATTTTGGATAAATACTTTCTCTTTAGATATTTGTGTAATACTTTGTTTAAAAGAGGCCTAAGAATTTTTTTATCTTTACTTTTTCTGGAATTTCTTTCATAATGTTTTTCCCATTAGAAAGGAGATCTGCATTTTCATTAAAATAGTAAACCATATCTACACCAAACTTGGATTCAATAATATCTAGTCCCTCTTCCAACTTAAATGTTCGATTATTCACATTGTGTGCATCAGAAGCGATAAAATGTGTTAAATTTGCTTCTATTAATTGTTGTGAGAATTTCTGAATCTTTTTTCCAAAATATCCTGCTACACTCGAAGCGGTCACCTGGGTTAGAGAACCCTTTTTCACTAAATTATATAATGAATCCGGGTTAGACATTATTTCTTGATTTCTCTCAGGGTGAACTATAATTGGTATCAAACCTTTAACTTGAATATCAAACAAAAGCTTTTCAGTGTATCTTGGTACATGATTAGAAGGAAGTTCAATAAATACATACTGTGTGTGATTTAAAGGCAAAATATGTTCAAATTCGGTTTCTTCTAGGATATCGCCAAAGATCCTCGTTTCCTGACCTGGAAGAATTTTAAGCGGAATATTCTCTTCCATTAAAACAGCATTTAATTCTTTTACTCTATTAATAATTTCTTTTTTTGGATTTTCATATTTTCCATTCATATGATGAGGAGTCGCGATAATTGTATGAATGCCTTCTTTTACCGCTTCTCTCGCCATTTGAATAGAATCACTTATATCCTTTGCCCCATCATCTATTGAAGGGAGAATATGACAATGAATATCTATCATACAACCCACAACTCCTCTAATAAACATTTTTAGACGGTCTACATATTACCATAGACCTACTTATTTGTAAAATTATCACTATTATTCTATTTTTCGGTCCCATAGTAATAGTATTGTTGGTTCATATCCTGCTTTTTATTATTTAGTACTACCCCAAGAATCTTACTTTGAGCGGCAGTTAGTAGTTCCTTTGCCTTAACTGCATTTTCTTTTTCTGTAGTACCTGATGAAACAACTAGAATGGTTCCATCACATCTATTCGCAAGGATTTGCGCATCAGTTACCGCCAATACAGGTGGCGTGTCAAAAATTACCAAATCAAACTCTCTTTTAGCCAACTCAAGGAACTCATCCATTGCTCGAGAGCCCATTAACTCGGATGGATTCGGAGGAATCGGACCACTTGGCAAAACAAAAAGATTCGATGTATCTAGTTCTGTAGCTGCATCTAATAAGTCCATTTGTTTCGTTAGTACAGTAGTTAAACCGAATGTGTTGGTTAAACTAAATGTATAATGGACAGTTGGCTTTCTCATATCCGCATCAACTAACAACACACGCTTTCCTTGTTGAGCAAATACGGTTGCCAGGTTTGCAGTAGTTGTTGATTTTCCTTCCCCTGGTCCAGAGGACGTAATCATCAAAGTTTGTATATCACTATCTACTGTTGAGAACTGAATATTAGTACGAATCGTTCTATATTGTTCAGATACAGGAGATCTCGGATCATTTTTTACAATTAGTTTTCTTTTAGAGTTAGTCACTTTTTGTTTTTTTAATTTATGCGCCAAATTTCTCACCTCTTGTACGCTTTTTGCTTGAGCGTGAATCTATTGGATCCGTTTCTTTAATCATAGGAATAGCCCCTAGTACTGGTAAACCTAGAGTTTGTTCAATATCTTGTTCTGTTTTTAATGTGTTATCCAGGTATTCAAGTAAGAATGCAACACCTACTCCTAGCATTAATCCAACTACCATAGCAACTGCTACATTTAATAAAGGTTGTGGTTTAATTGGAGATTGGTTCTCACCAACTTCTGCTTTGGCTAGAATACTTACATTATCTACATTCATTATGGTCTTGATTTCCTTTTGGAACATCTTAACTGTAGAGTTTGCAATATCAGCTGCTCTTTGTGGATCCTCGTCTTGAACATTAATGTTTACAACCTGCGAATTATTCTCGCTTGCCACACTAATTTTTGAATTTAATGTACTTACTGACAGATCCAAGTTTAAATCATTTATTACTTTCTCTAGAACTGCCGGACTTTTTAAGATAACATTATACGTATTAATTAATTGAAGATTCGTTTGTACTTCATTCGTATTGTAATAAGTTTGATCATCTTTCGTTTGGTTTACTAGAATTTGCGTTGAAGCTTGATAGATTGGTGTTAAGAAAAAGAAACTGATGATTCCACTTGCCATTACTGCAAGTAATGTTATTATCACGATCAAACTCATTCTTTTTTTCAGAGTTTGAAAAAGTTCTTTTAAACTGATAGTCTCTTCCATTGTTCTCCTCCTGAATTCTACTTAAAAAAACTAAGTGTAATTATATCATA
Organism: Bacillus coreaensis; assembly: GCF_050586445.1. Taxonomy (NCBI): domain Bacteria; kingdom Bacillati; phylum Bacillota; class Bacilli; order Caryophanales; family Bacillaceae; genus Bacillus; species Bacillus coreaensis. Next base: position 249,516 of record NZ_JBOCCY010000004.1, on the reverse strand, counting down.
AAATGTTGTAAATTTTTGTTTTTATTGTCATAATTTTAGTAGATTTGTCATACCTTGTGTTTTTATGACACTGCTAATAGTACATGATTGTTTTTTAAAATTGTAGTAGTAAATTTCATTTGGAACTAACTTACAATTAATTTTCTACATATTGGAGGAGGAATAGAATTGAAGGCATTTTTTACAACTTTGTTAGCCATTATTTGCGTTGCCGTTCTTATTCTAGGAAATATACATTGGAATAAGAGGACTTCTGTTCAGGCAGGAGATGAGATTGAAGAGAGAGATAACGAGCCTACTACTAATATAGAGGAAAAAGAAACTAAGACAGAAGAAGACATCGCAAAAATATTAGAGCTTGCTGGAAATTGGCCAGAAGACACAAAGGTAGCATTCCAAGCTGCACTTTCAGAAGGACAACCGTTTCATATCTTATTCGTAGGTTCGAAAGCAATCGAAGCTGGAAGCAACCCTTGGCCCCAACAACTCCAATTATTAATGGAAGAAGCATATGGCGAATCTGTTTTTACCTTTGAAACCATAACAACTGATTTAATCTCAGATGAATACGTTGCACAGGAATTGTATAAACAATGGAATAGTGAAGCGGACTTAATTGTATTTGAACCTTTTACGTTAAATGATAATGGTGAAGTCGTGATAGAGCAATCTCATGCAAATATCCTAACGATGATAGCTGAAATTGATGCTACCGTGATCCTTCAGCCACCACATCCTTTATACAATACGAAGTTCTATCCAATTCAGGTTTCTTCACTTGAGAAATTTGCAACTGATAATGGAATTCCTTATCTAAACCATTGGACTGCTTGGCCAGACCCAACTACTGTTGAGATTCAAAGCTATCTTGATGAAGAAGGTAGTTTACCAAATGATAAAGGCCAAGAGGTTTGGGCAAATTTCTTAGCTGATTACTTTATTAATAATTAATAGCATCCTTTTAGAGCCTCCTTTATGAGGTTCTTTTTCTTATATAAAATGTATTGTTGATTGGTATGTATAAACAAGCCTTTATTTCCAATAGGAATAACAGCGAAGAGAATGCATACCAATCAACCCCTCTCACCTAGTTCAGTGCTTCTTCCACCAATTTACATTGCTAGTAAACTTCCAAATCTCTTACAATATCTAAGGTAGGTAAAATAGATTAGGAGGTTAGTCCTCTTTATGATAAATAAACTAGTGAAGATATTACTTCTATTTACAATCATCTTTTCATTATTTCCAATAACCAAAACATCTGCGGCAGAGCCCACGCTTCAAGTAAAGCTACGCAATTATTTAGGAAATAAAACAGAAGTAACCGTGTCTATTCGAGGGAACTATTTACTTGGTAACTCCAATACAGTTATGAGTGACGGCACTTCACTAAAATTAAAGTTAGAGAATGGCCAAATTGCCATGTATTCTGGAGCCCAATTTATTGGTCGCTTTGACTCTATTTCTTTATCACCTTTGCATTCTACAAATATTTTGACCATTAACCAAAAACCTTATTCTGGTTCTTTTATCTTTACTATAGAGTCTACTTCTTATGCCAGATATATTCGTCCAATTAATACCATTACCATCGAGGAATACTTACGTGGAGTCGTTCCAAATGAAATGCCTGCTTCTTGGTCATTAGATGCTTTAAAAGCTCAGTCTGTGGCTGCACGTACGTATGCACTAAGCTACCTCGGTGGTGTTATTGACGACACCATTAACTATCAAGTGTATGGTGGTTTAAATACTCATCCCTATTCTGATGCTGCTATCAAAGCTACCGCGGGACAGGTATTAAAATATAACGGAAGACTGATTAATGCAGTTTTTTCCGCAAGCAATGGCGGTATGACTGAATCGAACGCGAATGTTTGGGGTTCTACACCGGTTCCTTATTTCATCGTAAAAGAGGATTCCTTTGATCCGAAAACAGCTTGGACCATTACAGTTAATAAGGAACAGATTAATGTAACGAACAAAAATCTGATCAATGAGCAGGAATGGTGGAACACAACAACAGAGGCCAATCCAGTTATTGCATCCAATATTAAAGCATGGCTTTATAATAATGGGTATTATAATAAGGAAATAAAAATTGTCTCTGTCAACAACCTTTCCCTTTCCCAGCCTTCAAGTGGTGGCAGAGTAACAAAGGGCTCCATTGTAATAAAGTTTTTTGTAAGAGATATCAGAGACGCGAATAATCAGCTTGTCTTACAAAAACTTGACTTGTCTAATACCACAGCCGTTCGCATTCGTGCGCTGTTAGGGAACCGTCAAATGTTAAGTTATTTAGTTGATGAAGTAGTTACGACTGAAACATTGACTACTATTAAAGGACGAGGAGACGGTCATGGTGTAGGTCTTAGCCAATGGGGAGCCAAGAAACGTGCTGATAATGGTCAATCTTATAAGGATATTCTTACCTTCTACTATCCTGGTACTAACCTAGTTACCGAATACAGTTCAAAGGTGCAACGCTTAAGCGGGTCAGACCGCTATGCAACAAATCGTCAAATCCTACAGCAGCTCCCTGATCATTCTCTTGACCATATTATTCTCGTGTCAGGAGAAAACTATCCAGACGCATTAGCTGGAGGAGCATTAGCCAAACCATTAAACACTGCTGTTGTTCTTATCAATAACCAAAGTTCAACGTTAACCAACAGTCTTCCAGAAATCAGACGGTTATTAATGGAGACGAATGGGAAAATTTATATTGTCGGTGGTACATCTGCCATTTCTACTGGAACTGAAGAATATTATCGAAAAAACGGCTTTACCGTCGAGAGAATAGCTGGTAAAAATCGAGTAGATACATCCATCGAGGTAGCAAAGCTTGGATATCCGGACGCAAACGAGGCTTTCCTTGTGTATGGACATAATTTTCCTGATGCCTTATCGGTGGTTCCAGCTGCTAATAAAATGAATATGCCGATCTTATTAAATAGTAGCAAAACGGAATTAAGCCCTGAACTTCTCAATTATATCAAAACACATGGTATTGAGAAGATTACGTTAGTCGGTGGATCTAGCGCGATTCCTGAGGCTGTTGTTCATACACTGGAAGAGAATCAAGTTATGGTAACTAGAATCTCTGGTTCTGACAGAACGCAAACCTCTTTAGAAGTAGCAAAAACCTACTTCCCTGGATCGACTAAAGTTTCAATTGCCAATGGCTTCAGTTTCCCAGATGCTTTATCTGCTGGTCCATTTGCTTACTTTGAGGATATGCCTGTTATCTTAATTCCCTCAAATGATGTACCCGCTAGTGTTCTCACTACAGTTAACGATAAAGAGAAAATCGTATTATTTGGTGGAAAGAGTGCTATTTCAGATACAGTTGAAGGAAAAATCAAATAATATTATTAATTCCCCTCCTTTTTAGGAGGTTTTTTTATTTATTTAGTTCATTTCTTCAAAATACTCTTTTATAAGGACCCTTACATAAATTAATCAAACCTAGTATGTATAGCTAATGTAATCAAGTAAATAGCTTTCTACTTCTGATAATTTATTACTTAGTTCATTACTTCCCCTTAGATTGAAGTTACTAGTACAATTAGTTCCGGTCACTTGCATTTTACTAAAAGGAATATCCCTTCCATTCTCTGTGGTTATTACTCCGGTTCCTGATAAGTGGATACAATCATTGTTAATCGGTGTTCTGTGAGAGCCTTTATTTACATAGTAGTATTTATCAGTTACTGTCCCATACTTCATATCCGGTGTTGAAGTAAAATAGGTCCCGAAACCTTTTACCCCCATTGCATTTAATTCATCTAATGCCTCTTGTTCGACACGTATTACTGTATAATCTCCTTCCATTTGTAATTCTTCTTCACCAGGAATGTTATAAAATACAAAGATAATTCCTTCAAAGCCTTCTGGTAATAGAACAGTATTATTTGTAGAGTTTGACCCAGAACATGCTCCTAATCCAAGAATCATCAATAACACTAATAATTTTTTCATACTAACCCCCTATATTGTTACAAAAAACCATCTAACAAAACACTCCCCTTACCATTTTATCAAATTACTCCGACACTTTTGGGACACATCCGCAGTTCTTAATAAAGTACAAAAAGTTTAAGTATTACGAAAAATATAGAAAATTTTGGTTTTACCACCGTTATTAAACTGATAAAATAGTGTAGTATGAAACTATAAAATGGAGGATGATTTATGAGGAAAATTTTAGTTTCTCTCGCTACAGTAGCAACCTTACTTTTAGTGTGCATACCGAATAACGCTTATGCATTTGAGAAAAAGGATTTTAGAAATGAGCTCACTCAATCCCTTGAACATGGTGATGTAATAAGCGAGATTGAGCCGAATGATAACTTTTTTTCAGCAGATTATCTGATGTTGGAAGAGGTCTATGGTGGCACCATGTCAAGTAACGATGTAGATTTTTATCAAGTGGACGTTACTGAGAAAGGGTACTTTTTTACAACTGGTATTGTGTATGGAACCACTTCTTGGGTACAAGCTACTATATACGGTTCTAACGGTGAAGTAGTTAGTACGGACTCTGAAACTGCCGAAGACATGTTTTTCAGCGGAGCTGTACTCCTTGAACCAGGAAGTTATTATGTTGAACTGACTCCAAGACCAGGAATCGCTTATGAACAAGAGTACTTATTTGCAAGCATGTTAGTTCCAAGTAGTTTTTATAGACTTTCTGGGGAGGACAGATATGAGACTTCTGTAGAAATCGCGTATGATGGTTGGGGCTATTCTGCTAATGAAGTTTTACTAACAACGGGGCAGGATTTCCCAGATGCTTTAGCTGCTGGTCCTTTAGCAAACCAGCTGGATGCTCCCATCCTATTAACCAAAAAGGATCAGCTTCCTAATGCTGTAGTTGACTACATTTACGATTCGAACGTTTCCAAGGTAACCATTATTGGTGGCACAGGAGTTATATCAGCAAAGGTTGAACTGTACTTAAAAACTGAGCTAGGCGTTAAAGTTGAGAGAATTGCTGGTAAGGATCGGTTTGATACGGCCGCTCAAATCTCGGATCGTTTAGTTAATTACAATGGAGATAGTACCGCCTATGTGGTTAATGGGCGAAACTTCCCCGATGCCCTTTCCATTGCTCCTATTGCTGCTCGGGAAGGAGCACCTATCTTGTTGGTTGAATCAAATTCTATACCTACAACAACCTCTAATAAACTTAAAATATATAGAGACACATTTGTTATTGGTGGTAAAGGCGCCGTATCAGAAACTCTATACAAAAAGTTAAGTAATCCAACTCGTATAAGCGGAGCTGATCGGTATGAAACCTCTGCAAAGGTAGCAGAATATTTCTATGATCCCGCTCTAAAAGGTCATTTTGAAGGACATAGTGCCTATATAGCTACCGGCTCCAACTTTGCCGATGCATTAACTGGTTCGGTAAATGCTAGCTTTTACGGAGAACCATTGTTGTTAACACCATCAAATTACTTACATCCTAGTGTAAAGAGCTTTATTGAAGAATATGACTACATGTGGTTTACTATTCTGGGTGGAAATAGTGCCGTTAGTGATCAAGTTGTGTGGGACCTAATAAACTTGCCATATTAATAGATAGAAAGGAACCTAAGTCATTGACTAGGTTCCTTTCTTCGTTCTATTTGTTTAACTTTGTAATACGACCTTCAGTAGTTGTAGAAATTGTACCTTGGTCTTTAATGTATTCCACTAAAGCATCAAGGTCGACAATCGTAATGACTTGGTTCTTTCCTTCTTTAAGAACCGAATATCCATCTCCACCGCCAGCCATATAGTTATTTACTGTAGCTGTATACGTTTGAGTATCTACGATTGGTGTTCCATCTGCTTTTGTGATAGAAACCATTCTGCTACCCGCTTCTTTGGAACTATCATAAGAAACTTTAATACCAGAGATTTGTAGAATTCTCTCTTTTGAACCCCATTGAGATTCGAATAACGTCTTAATTTGAGCTCCAGTTAATTCCATTGTTACAAGGTCATTGTTGAAAGGTTGAACCTTGAAAGCCTCTTCCCAAGTGATGTCACCTGCATCGATTCCTGCACGAACTCCACCTGGATTCATGAACGCAAAGTCCGTTCCAGTATATGCTTTCATAGAATCAGCAATGACATTACCCATTTCAGATTCGCCATCAGCATTAGCGTCTCTTGAAATTTCATCTGCAGCTACCCCAATTTTTTCATTTAAAATTGGCGCAACTTGCTCGATATAACTATCAAGAATAGCCTTGATTTCTGCATCAGGAGTAACACCTTCTTGGAAAGTTGTTACTATTTCGGCTTCTTTCTTAACAATATCCTTTGTTACTGGGTCAATTTCCAAGTCAACATCAGAGAATGCTGATCCATAAGAATATGATTGAACAAGAAGTTTGCCATCCACTACCGTGTTTGCATATTGGTGGTTGTGTCCACCAAAGATAACATCTACTTCATCATCTACGGCATTTGCAATATCAACTAGTTCTTCTGTTGGGTTTGCACCATCAAAATCTGATTTAACTGCATTGTGAGAAACAACAATGATTGATTCTACACCTTGCTCTTTTAGTTCAGTAGTGTATTTGTTAATGGCCTCTACTTCATCAGTGAACTTAACTCCTGCTGTTCCACTTGGAATAACGATTCCAGGTGTACCTGAGAAAGCAATACCAATGTATCCAACCTTCACACCCTCAACTTCTTTGACCACATAAGGATCTAAAATTGGCTCATTTGTTGTTTCATCCACTACGTTTGCTGCAATATAAGGGAATTCTGCACCTGCAAAATCTCCTGTTTTCGGATGTGTTCCTCCATTGATTAAACGAAGCATCTCTTCGACACCTTCATCGAACTCATGGTTTCCAACTGTTCCTAGATCAAAACCGATTTCGTTTAATATCTCGATTGTCGGCTCATCTTGAAGTAACGCAGATACTGGAGCACTCGCTCCTACCACATCACCTGCATGTAGCATAACTGTATTTGGATTTGTTGCTTCACGTTCCTTTAAGTATGCAGCTAAATACTCAATTCCACCTGCTTGTTTTCCACTTACATTTGTAATGGTATTTAACTGACCATGTAAATCGTTAATACCTAATAATTGAAGCTCAATATTCTTTTTTAAATCAATTGAATACTTATGGAATCCAGTTGGTTTTGCTGCATCAACTGGTCCAACGTATTGAACATTAGAAATTTCTTTCGCTAATGTTTGAGTTGTTTCTGAACCTGAAGATTCAAATGTTACATTTACGTTCCCTGCAATACCAGCAATCTTCCAGTTACTATCTGCTGATGGATTGATTGTACCGTTTTTAATAATATAGTTCATAACCACTTGACGGTTTTCATCTGGCGATTCAAAAATCACACGTTGACCATCTGGATTTGCCACTTTCGTAGACATTGCACGGTAGTTGTTTGTTGCAACAACAAATTGTTGATCGTCTGTTACCGGCTTCCCATTGTACATTAAGTTTTTAATACGGTTAGCAGCTGGATTAACGATGGATGTTCCATTCACATCATATTTTGCTGGTTGAGTTACATCAAACTCGTATGTTACACCGTCAATTGTGTCGAAATTATAAGCTCTAAAGTCAGGATTGATTAGAGACTGTTCTTCCGTCTTTGAAGGATCAATTTGATTAAAGTTACCAGCCGTCCATTCTAAGTACTCTTTTAGTTGAGCACCAGAAAGTAACAACGCTTGTACTGTGTTGTTGTATTTATAAAGGTCAGCCACGTTTTTAATCGTAATATCACCCTCTGGGATATACGTGTACTCATCCGCACCATTTCGACCAGCTTTAAATGGAGCTGCTGACGAAAGAAGTGGTAGATTTTCGTATTCTGTTCCTTTTAATGCGTCAGCCACATACTCTTTTTGAGCATTGTTAACGATTTGCACCGATGGGTCATCCTGAACTCGTGCAAAATAGCTGTGAATTGAATCCGTTGTTTCTCCTACTGGGCTGTTAATGTACTCAACCGTAGCATCATGTGATTCCTTCATTACATCAACGAGCTCTTGATCTGCAGCAACGTCAGCCGAGCTACGAACTTCCGATTGAGAATCAACGACTGTCCATTTCCCATCTGCTTGTTGTAGTTTCAGATCAATAACACCTAATGCACTTGCATCTACATTCGATTGAACAGCTGCTACTCCGTTAATTGTTCCTTTAACAGGGTCAACACCTTCTACATCCTTGAATGAAGCATCTGTACCTGGGAATGAAAGATGTGTGTGTCCAAAGATAATCGCATCGATTCCTTCCACTTCACTTAAAGCGTATACTGTGTTTTCCTTATTTGTCTTATCTTTATCAAAACCACTGTGGTTAAGAGCCACAATGACTTCTGCACCGTCTTCCTTCATCTCAGGAATCCACTTTTCAGCCGATGCAACGATATCTTCTGTCACTACTTTTCCTTCAAGGTTTGTTTTATCCCACTGCATAATTTGTGGAGCAACAAAACCAATTACCCCAACCTTGACTTTTTGTTCTTTGCCTTCTGAATCTTTTACAGTTTTTTCAATGATTTGATAAGGCTTAATAAGAGTTTTGTTATTTGTCGGATCATTGTCATGATCATCTACGTATACGTTCGCACTAACATAAGGGAAGTCTGCCCCTTTAATGCTACCTTCTAAGAAGTCTAAACCATAGTTAAACTCATGGTTTCCAAATGTTGCAGCATCATATCCTAATAGATTCATTGCATCATAAGTTGGGTTTGTTTCATTTTCTACTAAACCATCAGCAATAGCTGCTTTTCCACCTAAAATCGTAACGGTGTTACCGTCAACATATGCTGTTTGTTCTTCTGTTAATGAATCAGGTCTTACTAAAAGAACATTTGCTCCTTGCTTTGCTGCTAGTACTGAACCTGTCAAGGCATCAGCGAATCCAGTTCCAGTTGCTAGGAATGTTCTATTGCTTTCTCCTTCAAGTTCCGTTGCCACACGATATGAAGTTTCATAACGGGTTGCTCCACTAATACGAGTTGGGTTTGTAACAGCACCTTCTACTGCAGGAGAAACGACACCTGTTCCACCCACAATAATCGTACTTTCTTTCCCTTCTAGAGCTGTATTTGTGCTCGCAGGAAGACTATCTTTTTCAGTTAATAGAATCGGCAGACCATTCTTGGCCGCATAGGCAGCAACAGATACTGCGTCAGGGAAGTTTCTTCCGTATGCCAATACTGCTGTGCTCGTATCACTTCCAAGCTCAGCAGCTAATTCTACGGCTGTTTCGAAACGATCCTTACCAGAGATTCTCTTAATATATACTTTTAAATCATTTTGAATTTCTTTTTGTACTTTGTCAGAGATTGCCCCTGTACCACCAAGAATAATAACTTTCTTGGCTTTTAAGCGCTTAATTTCTGCCTTCGTATCTGCATTTAACGATGTTGTGCTAGTTAAAAGAATGGGTGCATCTAGTTGGTAAGCTAAAGGAGTTGCCGCTAATGCATCGGCATAATCATCTGAACGAGCAATAATGACTGTGTTCGATGTTTCCCAACCTTCTTTTGAAACCTGAATGGCTGTGTTAAAACGATCTGCTCCTGATACACGGTCAACGAAAGTTAATGGATCTACTTTTGCAAGATAATCGGTATATGGATTTCCTTGAAGTAAATCTCCATTATCTAATAAAAGATTGTTACTATTTTCTTTACGCTCTTCTTTAATAAGAGTGCCTACTTGCACAAGTCCTTTATTCGCTGAAGTACCTGAATAGTAATCATAATTCATAATACTTCCATGAATATCTGTTGTACCCATAATTTTCAGGTCAACATAGGCCTCATTTGATAGGACATTCGTCGGTGTTGATTGAGCTGAGACAAAACTCCCACCAAAAGGTGCTAACATAGTTACTGCCAAAGTCGATGCTACTAATCCACTAAGCTTTTTCTTGCTTCGTTTCAAGACGATTCCACCTTTCAATCTTTTATACTTCCAAGTCGATTATAAACTCATATTGACATAATTTGTACATTTTTCTGTAAATTTTCGTTAAATTTGTAACATATTGACGATTTTGTCAAATAGTCTTACAAGACTATTTTCCTTCGTTAATAGACTTACAATATAGCAAGGATATTCATAGGTAAATTGAACTTATTTATTACTAAAAAACCAGAGGGACTACAACACACAGTTTACATAATTTTAAATATTGAATTTTAGTATTATAATTATTTGTGCAAAATTTAACAATTATATAAGGGGTATTTATCATGGGAAAGAGATTATTTTTTTTAACAATATTAGTACTATTGGCACTAACCGCTTGTGGAACTGACACAGAGACAAAAGTCTCACAAACCTCAACAGCAAGCGGAAAAGAGACTTCTGAATCCGATTCTAAGGATGAACTAGGAACTGAGGAAAAGACAAAATTATCATATGAGGTAAATGGGAAACTAGTAGAAATCGATGCAAAAGTTATTACTACAACGAGTGGCTATAATGTTACTGTTCCAGAACATTTTGGGTTAATGGAAAATGAGTATGAAGGTATCGATGAAATTTTCACAGGAAAAGATAGAGATCCGAAAAAAACAATAGATGAAATGTTCGTTATTAAGTCTTTTGACATAAAGACATTGGAACAAGCAAAAAAGGATCATATTCAGGCCATGAAAATAGGATCTAATAATAATGAGGTACAAGAAATTGATTTATCTAATTACCCTGTTTTATCCAATTATAATTTTTATTTAACTAGTTCTCAGAATGACGATATGATTAGCTCAAATTATTATGAACTTGTAAAACTTGAGGAAGATGGAAGGGTTTTAGCGTTAGAGTTTACAACGGATATAGCAACAGAGGATGAAAATGTAATGGCTCTTATACATGCAATGGCAGCAACTTTAGAAAAAGCCGATGATACTGCTTCTGCTGAGGAGAACGAATCAGATAAGGATGAAAAAGAAGTTGAACCTAAGAAAGCCTCAACTGAATCTAATGGGGAAATCGATTACAATGGAAAATGGATTGATCGGAACAATTCAAGGTTTTTAACCATTGAAGACTATACAACAAACAAAGCTAATATTTATTTCGATTATTGTTGGAACAACTGCACTTCGATAGGTTCTACAGATCTGATGGAAGTTGAATTTTCATCTAATAAAGGAACACTTGAATATGAGGATGATGGTTTTGGCAATAGCGGGAAAGTATTGATTGAGATAGATGCTAACCAAATTATCATACAGCATAATGATGAAGAAAAACTAACACTTACGAAGTATCAACCAAGTTAATTTATTTTGCTCAAAAAAAGAGCTGTATTCCTAATTTGGGAGTACAGCTCTTTTTATTATTGGCAATTAAACCGAAGTAAGAAAAAAGTACCATATAAAATCTTCTGATTAAAGGATTTCTTTCTATCAATTATTCAATATGGTAATATAGATTTATCTATCTTTAGTAGATTTAGGAGGAATTGTAAAAAAATGAAGAAAAAAGTCGTAACTCTTACCTCTGCTGTCCTATTAACCTCAACATTCGCTACCAATGCACTAGCAAGTAGCTATACGGTTCAAAAAGGGGATACGCTCTCTCGTATTGCCGGAAAATACAATACAACCGTACCAGCTTTAAAATCATTGAATCAGTTAACCTCTGATATGATTTATATCAATCAAGTCCTTCAGGTCGGGGAGGGAGAGACTACTAGTGGCGTTCAAGCCCCTACTACTCCAACTACTAGTCAAGTTACCTATCATACGGTAGTACCTGGCGACAGTTTAAGTAAAATCGCAAGCTTATATAGTATCTCTTTAAGCGATTTGCGGAAATGGAATAACCAAACAAGTGATTTAATCTATCCTGGTCAAAAATTTATCGTTTCGAACCCTGGAAGCACCACTCCGAGTACTCCCGTAGTGACAACACCAACACCATCACCCGCTACTCCCCCTACCACAACAACGGGGACTGAGTACACCGTTAAAAGTGGGGATTACTTAGGAAAGATTGCTTTACAATTTGGGCTGACCGTACAAGAGCTTAAATCATTGAATGGGTTGCAGTCGGATATGATTTATGTGGGTCAAAAGCTGATTGTTAGCAAAAATGGTACATCAAGTGCTCCCGTTACTACACCACCGAGTGTTTCCACATCCGTTGTAGACATCGCAAAAAGTCTTATTGGTGTTCCGTACGTATGGGGTGGCAGTACCGCTTCAGGTTTTGATTGCAGTGGCTTTATTTATTATGTGTTTAATAAAGCTGGAGAAAAAATGGGCCGTTACTCAGCGGAAGGGTACTATAGCCGTTCATACTATGTAGATCAACCCCAAGTTGGCGACCTTGTTTTCTTTGAAGGTACATACAAACGTGGAATCTCTCATATGGGAATATATCTTGGAAATAACGAATTTATTCATGCGGACTCCACTAAAGGAGTGACCATTACTAAACTCTCTAACTCCTATTATCAAAAGCATTTAGATGGGTTTAAGAGATTCTACTAAATAAAATGAGCCATCTCTTCATATGAAGGGATGGTTTTTTATTCATCGAAAAATATGAATATTCACAAATTACATCCAAATACTAACTTTTTCTACTTTCCTCCAGTAAATATTTTCTATATAATGAGTTTGTGAGTGTTTTGGCATATTTTTATACCGTCAAATTTACTAATTACCTATTAACAAAATAGGAATCTTCACCGATTATATATAGTAAGCAGCGTCATTTTACTACTAGAAATGAGGATTCTCCGTGATTAATATAAATGAAAAGGATTTTATAGAGACGATTCGTATGAAGGGAACTCAGGTATCACTGCTCGCCTCTAGCAGTACTGCAGAGATCATCCATCATCGCCTTGATGATGGGACAAGTTGGGCTATTGAACCTGAAGAAGGCTGGAATGCTCTAGAATATTTAATTATTCTTAAGGGAGAACTTAAAACATTTCCACAGAATGAAACGGTCCCTTCCCTGAAACCCGGTGATTCTTTTTATAGACATCCAGTCAAAGAATTCTATACATTTAAGGCTGTAGGTGTAACCGAATTTATTTATGTTAGCTCACAACCTATATTTCATAGATATAGTAATATTGTTAGAGATATTATGTCACTTGCTATATCAATTGAAGAGAAAGATGGTTATACTGTCGATCACTGTACTAGAATAAGTAAAATGTCTATGCATGTCGGGGAAGCTTTAGGCCTCGACTCTGAGCAAATACTTAGATTGAACTTAGGTTCCTTCTTTCATGATGTTGGAAAAGTGAACATTCCAGAAGAAATATTAAAAAAGCCTGGCAAATTGACTTCTGATGAATGGTCAATTATGAAGCAACACCCCACATTCGGAAGGAAACTGTTAGAGGATACAAAAATACCCGTCTTAGCTTCAATAGGAGAGGTAGTTGAACAGCATCACGAAAGATATGATGGAACAGGCTATCCAAAAGGACTTTCCGGAGAGAATATCTGTATTGAATCGGCCATTATATCAGTAGTTGATTCCTATGATGCTATGACATCAGACAGAATATATCAATCTAGAAGATCTCCAGACTATGCTTTTGAGGAATTATTACGCTGCCGAGGATCCATGTACCACCCTGAGGTAGTTGATACATTCATAGGATTAAAGAATACTATATTAGGAGTGAAAGAAGAATGAAAAAGACGTTGATCACCGCTGTTGCTCTATTAATTTTTGCAATAAGTGTTGCCGTTTCACCAGCTAAAGCAGCTTATTTATCTGAATATGACCAGTATGTAGAAGTTTCTTATGAAGAAGCGCGTGCTATCGCAGACCTACTTGGTTTAAAAGATGTTCCCCTAGGTCCAGAAACAGCAAGGCTATCGTTTGAACTTCAAGAAGCGTTGATTGCAAAAATTGAGTCCATTATCAATAGAGAAATCGATCATTATTATATCTGGTTAACAGTTGATGGAGTGCCTGTACTCGGTATCGACCCACCTGTACCATTATTTTAACAAAAGGAACCCTCATTATGTTTTATAATGAGGGTTTCCTAATGTTCGAATTTATATTACTGCTTGACACCACTAGGAGTTAAAAACTTTTCTCCATCATATAACAAATAATCGGTATATACCCCTATTCCATTAGCCCTGAAAGCTTCAGCCTCTTCAGGATTGTTTATCGTATGAGTATACATCGCAATATTACTATCCTTTAGTGTTGATTGCATTTCAGCAGTTAGACGAAATGGAAGACCTGCAACTGCGGTTACATTGTTTTCTACACACCATTTGGAAAGTTCCTCTGGGGTAGGCATATTTTCATTTGTATGGTGATACAGTGTGTATATTACTTCATTAAAAACATGATAGGAGTTTATATACCCCAACATTGGCTGGTCATAAATTTGAGGAATAATTCTATCTAGTAAAGATGGAGCCACTTCTTTTGTGGTATTCACAATATAAGAAAAACTCTTTCGAACATTGGCCTCATCTTTATCTTTAGTATCCGTTACAAAATAAACATCTGGATATTTTTGCATTAACTCTAGGATTTGTTCCCATGATGGAGCATGATACTCACCATGTATTGTTAATCCCATTACTGTATCAAAAGGGAGCGGTTCTTCAACAGCTGGTGCCTCTTGCCCCAACCAACCATAATGACCAAGAGTCCAATCATGACGTCCAATTAGCCGGTTATCAGAAGTCATAATTAAATCTACTTCAAACACACGAAAACCACGTTTATAGTTCTCCTCAAAGGCCTCAATCGTATTTGTAACATAATGCCCATCTATATACCCAAGACCATGAGATACTTCTGGTATTTCTGCCAATATTGATTTCTCAGATTTATCTTCTTCTACCTGTACCTTTTCATTACTTGCTTGTTTTCCACAACCTACTATGACCGTAATAGCTAATATTAGCAATAGCGATGACCTTATTCTCTTTTTCATGCCAACTTCCTTCCTAAAACCAAAGTTCTATAAGTCTAGTAACTATTATATTAATTTAATAGACTTATGAACACCCCGAGAATTATTTGGAAGGGAATTTACAGTTGATAATTATCACTTTTCATACAATTCGATCGGTAACCCATCTGGGTCTGAAAAAAAGGTAAATTTCCTCATGGTAAATTCATCCACTCTAATTTGTTCCACTTTGATTCCTTTTTCCTTTAACTCACCTACAGTAGCTTCAATATTATTAACTTCAAAAGCCAAGTGCCTTAACCCAGTAGCTTCTGGAAAACTCTGTCTTTTAGGTGGATTGGGAAAGGAGAATAATTCAATTTGATACTGTCCATTAACTTCGAGGTCAAGCTTATATGAGTCTCTTTCTTTACGGTACACCTCATTTTTGGGTGTCAGACCAAGAACTTTGGTATAAAATTCCTTTGATTTTTTGTAGTCACTACAAATAACGGCGATATGATGGATTTTATTTAGTTTCATTTTATCTCTTACCTTTCAACGTATTGACCCCTCTTTTTAAGAGGGGCCTTTTTTATTCCGTTTGGAACACTCGTTTCACTTTTTCAACGACTACCTTTGAACCACCTCTACCCTCGACATGCTCAATCATCATTGCGATTAAGAGGCTTGGATTATCTGTGTTGTAGGCAACGAACCAGCCATTTTCTTTTCCTGCTTCATTTTGCTTTTCTTTGAACTCAGCTGTTCCCGTTTTTCCGGCTAGAGGGTAACCTTCTATTTTTGCCGCATTTGCTGTACCTTTTGGATTTTCAACAACTTGCTTTAATGCAGCATTTAATTTGGTTAGGTTTTCTTCACCAATCAAGCCAGCTTTCCATACCTGACTATCTTGGTCATCCAGAAGGAGTGTTGGTTTGATCATGTTTCCATTGCTTAACAATGGCGTGTATGTGCTTGCTAGGTGCAATACATTCATTTCAACTTGACCTTGACCATAGCCCGAATCAGCTAGCGTCACTTCAGAACTCATATCTCCAAATGTGGAAGTTTCTAATGGGAATAGGAAGTCTGATTCCTCTTCAAATCCAAAAGACTTCAAACCTTCCTCAAATTTCTCTTTTCCCAGATCTAATGATGATTGGGCAAAGTATATGTTATCTGAGTATAGTAACGCTTTGTCAAGATTTACTGGTCCATTTGGATCGGTAACCCTTGTTACATAGTAACTGCCCCAAGAGGAGTCTTTTTGCCATTGCTTTCCACTGATTTGCATGGTTTTCTGCCAGTCTGTAGTTCCAGCTTGCAGAGCAATTGCGGCCGTTATTGGCTTAATCACAGATCCAGGTGCGAATGTTGCCTTAAAACGGTTCAATAGTGGTTGCTTCGAGTTTTCTTCAAGCGCCTTCCATTCAGCTGCTGTTGCACCAAGTGAAAGTTTGTTAGGATCAAAGCTTGGGCTACTTACTAAAGCGAGTGTTTCACCCGTAGTTGGGTGAATGGCCGCACTCATTCCTGCTTCTTCTTTCAACTCGAGGTACATGTCTTGCTGAACAGCCCCGTCAATTGTAAGTTTTATATGATCTCCGTCTTTCACAAGTTTTTCAGCTAATATGGTTTCTTCTCCATCTTCTTTTTGAATGAGAATTTGAACACCCTGTTCACCCTTTAGCCGTTTTTCCAGAACTTGCTCTAGACCTCTTTTTCCGATGACATCGTTGGCAGTATACGTACCTGGCTCTTGTTTCTCTAGTTCTTCCGCTGTAATAGCTCCGACGTACCCAATAAGGTGCGCAGCTGCTTCACCGAAAGGATACACACGAGCTTCTACATTTTTCTTTTGTACACCTGGAATTTGACCAAGCTTCGCTCTCAATTCGGTATCATTTTCTGCAATGGTTTTAATTGGGACGAAATAGTCTGGTTGAACCCAGCTAGCGTTCAGTGCTTTTTCAATGCTTTCTTTCGTGATTCCGAGAGCTGTGGCAAGCTGCTCGATAACAGCTTCTTCCTGTCCTTCAATTTCTTTAGGGACCAAACCCATTTCAAGAGCTGTTCCAGTGGTGGCAAGTTCTAATCCATTTCGATCGAGAATATCACCCCTTTTTGGTGAGACGGTATTGATTCCCACCTTATCTCCTTCTTTCAACTCAGGAAATATATATGTAGTGTTCCAATTTAGGTACCAATTCGTGTTGTCTTCTTTTTCTTCCTTCGTTAGTCGGGCATCATGCTCAAAACTAATCTCACCTGCGATGCTGTCCATACTGATGGAAAAAGGAAGACTTACTTCCGTTACTTTTTTGTCACGTTCCTTTTCTTCCTCAGGTTTCTCATAGGTGACTTTAAGGCTTGTGATTCCGAGATCGTTGTAGATCTTTTTGTAACGGTCTACAAATTCTTCTTTTTTAATGCTTTCCTTTGCTTCTGTGGATAAATAATCATACATTTCTTCAAACTTTTGATTATTCCAAAGCTTTACATACGTAGAAAATTGATCTTCTGGCTGCGGCTCCTTATTACAGCCCGCAAGAAAGATTAAGGTGATCATGACTACAAACCAAAGCGACTTTTTCATACGTCTCCTCCTTTAACCTCTTCACCTATTTTACCATATAAATGTAAATGTATTGATAAATTCGCATTCGTCTAGTTTGTGACTACCCTTCAAAAGGGAAAAGAGAAACATAAAAAAGATGAGGTGAACAAGATGGTAAAAATATTTATTGATCCTGGCCATGGAGGAACGGATTCAGGCGCTGTAGGAAACGGGATTCAAGAAAAGAATGTGACTTTGCAGATAGGATTAAGAATTAGAGATATTTTAGAAAGAGAGTACTCCAATGTGTCGGTAAGGATGAGTCGTACAGGAGATACCACCGTCTCTTTAAATCAAAGATCAAATGCTGCAAATTCATGGGGAGCCGATTTTCTCTATTCCGTTCATGTGAATTCAGGTGGTGGTGTTGGATACGAGGATTATATTTATAGTAGATTGTCTAGTAGCTCTCGTACCGCACAAATGCAACGTACCATTCACTCGGAGATTACCGCTCGAAACAATATGAATGACCGAGGACTGAAAAAAGCGGATTTCCATATGCTTCGTGAGACGAATATGGATGCCGTGTTAACAGAGAATGGATTCATCGATAACGCTGGGGATGCGGCTAAAATGAAGGATCCAGCATGGATTGAGTCAGTGGCGAGAGGACATGTAGTTGGACTGGAAAGAATCTATAACCTTACAAGAAACGGGAATGCTCCTGTAGCATCTACACCTGCTGCCACACCTACACAGGCGCCATCTCCTTCTCCTGCACCATCATCAGGTAGACTTCTTTATCTTCCAGATTCTGCTGATACTTGGAGAATTTATCATGTGAATGATGCGCCAGTCAGAGCCAATGCAATCGGGCAACTAAGACCAGCGAAATTTGGTGGACTATCTTACCGAATTGTAGCAAATGGTCGTGAGCCGGACACATATATCATTGATACAGCTGACTTTGGTAGAGTGAAGATTTATGCTCATTCTAGTACGGGTGCTGTTATTAGATAGTAAAATAGCCTCCCTATAATCGAGGCTATCTTTAATTAATATTGTGTGGTTTACTTCGGATGCTTTAATTGTGTTTTTCTTCTCTCAATAAAAGAAAAAATGGTTTGTTCTAGGTGTTCCAAATCTTCTAAGGACTTAACATCTTGATTAATGTATCTAATGGTCTTTTTAATGTTCTTTGGTAATTTATCAAATGGCTTCATATTTGTTCTCACTTACAATTTATTTACATTTAGTATTTCATAATATATATAAAATATGAAAAACAAACCGCTTTGGGTTTGTTTTTATCAATTTACTAATACACCTCTTAAAAACTCTTTAAATGCAGCTTTTTTCCCCATCTCTTTAAACACACTTTTTTCCAGCTTCTTTGGTTCAAGAGAGGTAAAAAACTCAGTATTGTTCTTAAGGGTATTTGCTGTTACTACTAGCTTTTCACCTTTTTCAACGTTTGTTTTAATTTCTTCTACATGGTTAAGTTGTAGTCCCGTTTCAACCTCTCGGCGCTCGATTGTTCCATTGGGCATCATCACGTATACATACGTTTTGATACCTTTTTCTTGAGTTGCTTTTGTGGAAGCTGTGAGGGCATCATTTATTTCATTTGTAATGATTTTAAGATCCACATTTGTTCCAACTGGAATTAAGGAACCAGGTTGCTCATTAAATTGGATGGTATAGGTAAATTGAGTTTCTTTTCCTTCCACAGGCTCTGTTTTCGGTAAAGTTGAGATACTTCCAATTGTACCTTCCATTTTCTCTTTTTGAAGATGAGAGGATACATATACCTTCATGCCTACATCAAAATTAGCCATTTCTTTTTCAGAAAGAGTTGCTTCTACTTGAAGGTTATTTGATGTGATTGTAACGATTGGATTCATTAAATCTTGTCGAATCTCTTTAACGGTACCTGAAATTGTGCTGTTTATCGTAAGGCTCGATAATCTCCCATCGATGCTTGATAAAGCGGTCTCTTGTGTCTCAAGTTCAGCTTCTAATCTACTTAGTTGAAGCTCTTTCTCATAGATTTCGATTTCCAGTGAGTTTGCCATTACACTATTCGTGGTCTCATTTTCTACTGTTGTCGATCTTTCTATATCACTTAATAAATCATCTAAATTATCAATATTGTCTTCTAATGCCTCAATTTCGTCTTCTAGTTTCGAAATTTCTATTTCCTTCTGTGCAATTGCTGCATCAATATTGACGGATGAAAGCTCAAGGATTGGTGTGTTTTCCTCTACTTGGTCCCCTTCTTTTACCAGAAAGGTTTTAAAGTCACCTGTATTTTCTTCGTAATAGATATATTCCTCTTCTACTGGCATGATTAACCCTTTATCTGCTTTAGACTCTACTAAATTCTGTTCCGAAACCGTTGTCCAGGTATCGACGTAGCTAATTCTACTAATTTGACTATCCTTCTTAAAAATCAGGTAGAGATTGCTGATCACGAATAGAGTGCCCACTAGGATGACTGTCCATTTTTTCCAGTTCATAAATCTAGCAACTCCTTTAAAGTACTTTTTCAAAATCAATGTATGAGAATAACGCCATCAAAAGCCAAATGAAAACATTTGTTATAATAATTATTAATAATACTATTGGTTTGCTTCGATTCAGTATTCTCTTTACGTAAAAATACTGAAGGGTAATTAACCAAATTTGAAACAAGGAAATTCGGGAAAAGAATAGAATCAGGTATCGATTATCTGTAAGATGCTGAGCAATCACTCCTAACGAATAGGGAAGTGACACTGGGTCAAGACCAAGGTAGAAATGAAACGGAATACTGATTGCTTTTTCTATTAAAATAATCATAGTGATGATAAGTTGTATATTTACTAGTTTGATATAGTTCGTATCTGCACATAACCAGAAAACTAGTGCAGGAAAAAAGATGAAGAGAATAGTACCTACCACCCCTAGTAGAACTTGTCCAA
This sequence comes from Bacillus coreaensis, assembly GCF_050586445.1. NCBI lineage: Bacteria > Bacillati > Bacillota > Bacilli > Caryophanales > Bacillaceae > Bacillus > Bacillus coreaensis. The sequence continues at coordinate 229,078 of NZ_JBOCCY010000004.1, read as the reverse complement.
CAGCAAAAAGAAGCTTTGTTGCTTCGAATTCAGCACTAGTTAGCTGGTAGATTTCTTTAGATAGCATTTCACTACCAATACCCAGATATGCACTCAATGAGTATAATAGGAAACTAGCGAAGGTGAGGATGATCGTATACTTCCAAGTCCCTTCTATTTTTTCAGCGTTTGTCAACTGATGTCCGATGATGTATGGTTCTTTCAGTCCACGGAACAACTGTACACGATAAATCATAGTTATCCTCCAATTTTTGGCATTTATTGCGATATTACTACATTTTATTTTACTTGATTTGATATATTTTGGAAACGAAATCGACAAAAAAAGACCACTTCCGACGGTGAGACGGTAAGTGCTCAGATGATTCATCCTTGTTTAATTACTAATTATTATTTAAACATAATTTATGAGGATACCCTAGGGGGAAGGTGTCAGACACCTTCCCCCTAGGGTATTAACTTATGTATTTGTTGTCCACGAAAGGTGATTGTCACCCTTTGTGGACAGAGTATTTACCTTGGGTTCGTTCCCCAATCGAGGAGCTTTTGTTTTAGTTCGTCTTCCATTTGAGCGAGGTCGTGTTCCGCTTGACGACGCTTGACTCGACCTTCTTGCTGAATGCGGATGGTTTCCTCTAGTGTTTGAATGAGGTTTTCTTGTGTTTTCTTGAGTGTCTCAATATCGACTAAGCCACGTTCATTTTCTTTTGCTGTTTCGATTGTGTTTGTTTTTAACATTTCAGCGTTTTTGAGTAGGAGTTCATTTGTTGTTTTTGAAACTTGTTTTTGTGCTTCTACTGCATTTCTTTGACGGATAAGCGTGAGTGCAATGGCCACTTGGTTTTTCCATAGTGGAATTGCTGTCATAATGGATGATTGAATTTTTTCAATCAGTGCTTGGTTGGTGTTTTGAATCAAGCGAATTTGTGGTGCACTTTGCACGGTGATTTCACGGCTGAGCTTTAGGTCGTAAATACGCTTGTCTAGACGGTCCGCAAACTGCATCATGTCGTTGACTTCTTGGAATGCCATTTGATCTTGAGTTTGTTCAGCCTTCTGCTTAAGCTTTGGAATGGTAGATTGGTTCAGTTCATCAAGCTTTAATTCACCGGCTGCAATGTATACGTTCAGTGCGTGGAAATACTCTTTATTGTGCTCGTATAGCTTTTCGAGGAACACCACATCGCTCATTAATGTATTTTTCGAGCGCTCTAACTTTACACTGATTCGATCAATCTGCGCACCTGTTTTTTGGTATTTCGAGAGCACCTCTTGTAGTGAATTTTGGATTTTCCCAAACATCCTTGAAAACATCGAGCGTTTCTCCGGCTTTAGTTCGTCTGGATTGACCTCATTGAATTTCTTCATAAGATCAGAGAGGATCTCCCCCACTTCTCCAATGTCTTCTTTTTTTACATGTTCGATCATCGAATTCGAGAAAGTCATTAGCTTCGACTGCGCTTGCGTTCCGTACGTGATGATTGCTTGATGGTTTTTCGGGTCAATTTGTTGCGCTAATTGAAATGCCTTCTCCCTGTTCTCCGGTGGGATTACGTCAATTAGCTTTAAGGGTTTATCTGTTTGTTGCGTAGCTAAAATAGGTTGGTCCTGTGCTGAAATCGGATCAGCAAATGGATTTCCGAGCAAATCGTCTAACATATTGCTGCTAGATGCTGCCCGCTGCAATTGCGGCTCATTGTTACGATCTGTCATTTAATTCTCCTACTTTCTTCATTCGGGTCTAGATTCTTCGGCTTCAGGGTAATTTTCTTCACCACATCAAGCTCGAAGTTCAGTTTATCTATATCATTCGATAGCACTTGGTTTAAATCCTCTTCAATTACACGGGAAAGGTCACGTAGAGCGCTTTTCGTATCTTGAAGAGAGATAAGTAATTCCGAGTTCTTTTTCGGTTGGCTAGATAAGAACGCGTATTTTTCTGCTAGCTCAACCATTGAGTCTAAGTGTGAATAATAGAATGGTTCCGCTTGATAAAAGCGCTTTGGTTCTTTTTTTGTAATGGAGTAGATCTTATTTGCTACTCGAAGTGTATCAAGCTGTTGCTTAAAAGCCGCGACGTCTCTTACTTGGAAGAATGCTTTTCTCAAACGCTGCAGCTTTGGCTTAGCTTCTTTTAGGTTCTTTCTAATGTATACATACTCTTTACGTGAGATGTTATATTTCTTGAATGTTTTTGCCTTAACGATTCCGTTGGTGATTAAATAAGCAGCAATACCAGCTACTAGTGAGATTCCTGATGCTGTAAGGAACCCATTGTTCAAAGCAAAAAAGCTAATTAGCCATGTCAAAATGGAAGCTGGTATGGAAACAAAGGTAAAAATAAGCAACACAATTAAGAAGTTCACTATAATCGACTCCTGACCTCTCGGGATTTCTATATTAAGTAATACGAACCAATTGTAAAAAAAGTTTCAAGTTTGCATGAATCTAGTTTTTGACCCAACTAAAATTCTCTATAACCAATATAACCGAAATTGACCATATTCAAAATGGACTTCCTTTGTATTTACATCTAGGTCTCAAGACTGAGAACCTGGGAACACCGGGTGTCAGACACCCTCCGTGGACACTTTTGGGTGATTTGTCTTTTTAAGGTGTCTGTCACCGCTCGTGGACAAACACACTCGTTTTGTCCGCGTGGGGTGGACAGTCCCTGACACCGCTTAGGCATGATAGGCCCATTAAAGTTGCTGGTGTCGGACTTTGTAGAAGTTTTGGTTGTTTATCTGTATATGGTATGTGGTAAATAAAGAGTACTTGATACCTAGGTTGAAGTGACAATTACAAAGGAGTGGTCTTGTGAAGATTAAGGTCAAAAGCTGGAAGATGCTTACTGCTCAAGACAAAATCTTTATTTTAAAAGCCATTAGCTTTCGGTCACAGGCAATGTCTTCAAGTAATACCTCTGAATAATTAATCATCGCTCACTTTAAAACATTTATTCTCTATGCTATTTAGCATGTAAATATTCCACCTTTCCAGCAGTATTTAGTGAACTTTATTAACATATGTCCCACTGCATGAATATACATACTATTGAAAGGAGGGATTTATGTTGAATAGCTATCCTTTATTATTCTTAGCTGCCATGCTTGCTGGTTTTGGATTGTTACGCGTTCCTGTAAGCGGTTTCTTAACACCTCTTGATCCACTGATCGATGGCATTGGAGTTCTAACTGTCCTTATCTTTGCTTTAGCTCTTATCTATCATGGACTTATGTTCCTAGCAGGAAAGAAGAAATACTAATACTGTTATCGGCCTCTTCTTGAGTCTGGTATATTGCACAACTAACGAAAAACAAACCCTTCCAGCTGGAAGGGTTTGTTTCAATTACTCTATGATACTATCACTGATAGCCTTTGTTCCCCCATACAGATAGAAGTTTTCGACCTCAGCCTTTTCAAAATACTCATTTGCTTTACTAGCCAATTTATTCTGTTCCGTTAGAACAACCGGCATTTCTAATTCGGCTGCGAAATGGCTTCCGCTCAGAGCATCAGGGAAGTTCCTGCCATTAGAAAGAGCCACATTCTTTGTTTTAGGAAAGTATTTGTTCGCAACTGCAAGTGATGTCTGGAATCTGTCATCTCCTGAAATTCTTTCAATCTCTGTCACACCTGCTGCTTTTAATTTAGATACAGCATCTGCTGATATAGCGTTTTTACCGCCAACTACAGTGACTTTTTTGATTTTATTGTCTTTCACATACTTTTCAATTTCACTGCTTAATGATTTCTTGGAGCCATTGAGTAAAATCGGAATTTGTGTTTGTGTTGCATATGGGGCAACACTTAACGCATCTGCAAAATCAAGCCCTGTAGTAACAAAAACTTCCTTAGGTGATTTCGTTACTTTTTTGGCAATTTCTATTGAAGTCTTCATTCTGTCATCTCCCGAAATACGGCTGACATTGAATTCTTTTGCAAATGACTTCTCAATGTTTTCTGAAACAGCCTTTTTTCCTCCTAGGATGACAATATTCCCCTCTGGTTTTAATAAACGCTTGGCTTCGTTAAGTACCTGTTCAATCACATTCTTATTATCTTTGATAAGAATCGTCGTACCGATCACCACATCATTCAAGACCCCACCGGAAAGTGCATCAGGATAATTATCCCCTGAAGCGATAAGGACAGTGTCCAGTGAATCGTCAGGCAAACGCTTGGCGAATCCAAGAGATGTTTCATATCTTGTCTCTCCAGAAATCCTTTCAACATTTCCTTCTGCTGGAAGGACTTCAGTTGTTACGTTCAATTGGTAAGGCTCCAGACTTGGGTTCTTATCTGCGCTGGAAACCTTAATATAATTTGGACCTGCAGGCAGATTCGATACTAGAACTTCCCCATCCCCGCGTCCGTACAATTCAGAAGAAGCAAGTAGTTTTCCATCTTTGCTATATACAGCCAGTTCACCGTTCAGGTCTTTAGGTTCTTTTAGGGTTACTGCTGTAGTGGAGTTTGCACTGTTATTAAGTTCATACCAGTCAGCATCTCCATCATTCTCACTGTAATTCACAAAGCCTTTTGCCGAATAGGAATTCTTGCTTTCAACTTTCAAAGATAAAGAAGCTGACGGAACATTACCTGTTACTTCAGAGCCAGCATCTTCATCATTTATTACAGCCGGAGCAACGGTTAATTCATAATTTGCAAGAGGAACCCTGTTAATATGCCACTGATAATTGGTAAGCACTAAAAAGTAACCAGTGTCTTCCTTACGTTTGAAAGATCCTGTTTCAATTTCATTATTCCAACCGGCATCAATTGCGATTACCGTGTTAAATTCTTCTTCATCGATTACTTGATTGGAGTTCGTATCCTCGACGATGAAAACAGCTGGATCTAATGGTGTTTCCAAGTATCCGGATGGAGCATTTTCAACAGAAGAGTCAGGATCAGCCATAAAACCGATAATACCTGCTTCCCCACCTTCCAAATAGTGCATATCTACATCACCCGTGAAGGCGAAGTTGCCCTTAACTTTTTCACCATCTAAAATAATTGCATCACTCTCAACCTCATTAGGCTCGCTTGCGTCAGAAATATCGGTAACTTTGGACGATTTAATAGTATACTCTTCGAATGACGGTTCAAAGTAGGATGCTACAAGAGCGTACTGAACACCTTTTCTTAATCCAGTTTGTTGGTTCTCTTCCAAGTCCACCGAACCAAAATTAACACTAATAGGAATCCAGCCCATCAATTCATCATATTGAAGAAGCTCCAGCAACGGAGTGATCCCATCTTTACCTTTAATTGCAAAGTTATAGATCGCATCTTCTTCCGCGGTAAACTTATAAAGGTCGATGTCCGCTGCAGATTGGAAATACTCCTCAACCGTTTCACCCAATTGATAATCAAGTGCATACTGAGTGATTTCGTCAATGATTTCTTCTTCGCCAGGAATTTCTTCCTCTGACTCAGCTTTCTGTTCAAGCTTTAATTTCGCATATTGTTCTACTGTCAATGTATCACTTAATAATTCTTCTTCGCTATTTCCAAAATCAGGAAAACCGTCTGCATCTGCAGGGAGAATTTTCCCATTAATATTCAAATGATACGGTAGGTTGGAATTTCCGCCCCATATATCAAATTCAATTCCGAAAAACTCATCCAGACTCATAGGTGTATTGGTTACCTGTACGGAATATTGATAGCCAGGCAAAGCTTCAAACACAACTACCTCCTCACCGGAAATATATTGGTTATTCGCAAAAGCCAACTCATATTCTTCCCCAGTTTCTGGATCTGCCATGTAGACATTAATTCCGTTATCCACTCCAGGAAGCCCGTCCAACTTGACTCGTACTACTTGTGCTTCCTCGACTGAAAAGCCATAATAATCAACATCTCCATCTTCCCCATTCAAGTAATGCTCATTTGTATCATAAGGAAAAGAAGCAATGTCAACTGGAGTTTCATAATCGTTGCCATCATCTTTCAATGAAGTACTTTTTTCTGCTGTAAAGCTATAGCTTCCGCTTTCACCGTAATTTCCATTGGCGTCTTTTACCCCGATAAAGAGAGTTCCTGTTTCATATGCTTCAAACAGATATCCTTCTTTTTGGGTTTCAGTAGCATTGTTTACTTCTTCCCAAAGATAAGGTTGCGTCTCTCCTTCTGAAAGGAAATAAAGTTCAAACCCAAGATCATGAAGCTTTGAACCTTCCAATAACAGCTGAATGTAATCCCCCTCAATAACTTCAGTGCTGAACCAGTCGGATTGGTTAGGAGATTTCAGGACTCCTTTAACCGTCACGGCTTCAGCAAGCTCAAGAGCTTTGGCATTGTCGGCAATTTCTTCAGGTGACAAGCTAGCATCTGCCGGAAGTTTTTCAAGATCGAAATCCAAAGCAGCGATCGGATTGATGAGCCCGTGACCGAATTTTACATCATAACCTTTATCTCCCAGGTCGTCAGCGGACAGTTCAAGAATACTTTCAATTTCAAATGGAGTCAGTTCTTTTGATTGAGATTTTAGCATAGATGCTACGCCGGCAACGATTGGAGATGCCATCGATGTTCCACTAAGTTTTTGATAAGTTGATTTCCCATTATAGGCCGTACTGTATATCGCTTCACCTGGTGCGACCAAATCAACGGAAGGACCAAAAGTAGAATACTCAGAGAGTTTCTTCTTATCATTTGTTGACCCAACACTGATAACCCCTTCGTATGCAGCAGGATATTCCATCGCATTGACACCGCTATTACCAGCAGCTGCTACAACAGTAATGCCGCTATCAATTGCCGTTTGAACAGCCGCTTCAATTATTGGAGACGGAAACGGACTGCCTAGGCTCATATTAATAACCTCAGCGCCATTCTCGATCGCATACATGATTCCTTCTGCGATGATATAATCGTAAGCGCCTAGAGAACCATTAAATACATCGATTCCCAAGATCTTTGCATTGGGATTAACTCCCACGCCACCAACATAATTTCCACTTTGGGCCGCGATAATCCCAGCCACATGGGTACCATGCAGATCAGCAGGTGCCTTTCTCATTGGATCCATGATATTGACAGACGATATCACGTTATCTTTCATGTCCGGATGGTTAATGTCGATCCCGCCATCGATGACGGCTACCTTAACTTCACTGTCACCTGCTTCTTGTTGGGCTGAAGCAAGATTTAATTGAGAGTAATGGTACATTTGATCTAATTTCGGGTCAAATACTCCTGATTTTTTATACTGCACACTTGGTGTAATGGAATCAACCTTCGAATTCGCTTTATAAGCTTCTACTACTTTTTTGAGGCTGGTTTTTGAATTGACGGTCACAACGTCATAGCCTAGTTTCGGAAGGTGTTTCTTGACTGTAACCCCGGCCAAATTGTGCTCTTTAGTTGACAGTGGTTCTGAATATTTAACTATGTATGTATTTTCCTCTGTCTGTTTTTCACCGCTGTTCATTTGCAAAGAAAATCTCTTGTCGTTACTGTTCTGAGTTTCCCTAAGAAGCAATTCTTTCAAATTTTGAGTTTCTTTACCGGCTACAGAGGTTGTTTGTGCATAGGTGCTGAGCGGACTTGCAATCAGCAGCAAGGACATCGCTGCGGGCAAAGCTGTTTTTTGGAGCCTTTTCCAATGATTCATACTTTTTCCCCACTTATCTTCAATTATTATTGTATTATAAAAATACCATTCTATGAGAATTATAACAAAATTTGTAATTAATAGAAGAATAATTTTATGACATTCTACCCTTACAATTGGGGAATTTTCTAAAAGTATTCATAATTGTCAAAAATGGAATTAAAATGGAATAGTACATAATTTCTAGGAGGATGATGGAGTTGTTTAAAAAAATCGCTGCTGATGCATTAGGTTTATCGGATATTGGAAAGATTATTGAGCCAAAGGATTTTGACAAGACTGATGCTGACGATTATGTCATGCATGAAGACAATGAAAGAATTTACTTCTTAATCAAGACAAAGGCAGATGAATATTGCTTTACGAATTTAGCTTTGATTCATGTGGATGGGCAAAGTGCTGCTTCATCTAAAAGAACATTGTATCGTTACCCCTATTCTCAGCACAAGATTTCCAACGTTACATTAGAAACTGCCGGAAAGCTTGATATGGATGTGGAGATTAAATTCCGTTTAGGTGATGTTCAGTTTGATATTGATGTGCAAAAGGATCAAATTGAAAAGCTGAAGGATTTGTATAAGGCGTTATTACGAATCTCTGAGACTACTTATGAAAATTCAGTAGTGACTAGCTTAGCAAACGAAAGTCTGGCGAAGGCTGTTGCTATTCTGCAAAACTCTCGTACAGAGGAATTGAAGCTATCTGAGCAGTACAAGGAACTAACAGAGTTTGGCTTCAACTGGTTAACTTCTATTCGTGAACAGTATCATGAAAAAGATTTTGGTGATGTGTTTGAGAAGTATATTAATAATTAATTTTTAGATAGAAAGAGGGGACCTGATCAAGTTTCCCCTCTTATTTAATGATCAATATTCATTAAAACTAATAGTTTCAACTGTTAAGGCCTCAGCTTCCGGAGGGTTTGCCCACCAGTTTATGCCTTTACACTTTACCACTATACTCTCACCTTCATCTACATCTGTTAACATGTTTTCACTCTTGACCTTAACAGTTATATTATTAGAACTGTGATTTGTAGCTCCTATAAGCTCCACCTCAACACTCTTCTTATCTCTATATGTGACATATCCCTCTAAATATACATCCTCTGGACTAGAACAAGCTGTTAAACCCAAAATTAATAATAAGATCATGAACCTCAACATTTACAACACCTCTTAATATTAGACGAAAAAGGGATTTTATGGTTTCTATTATCAAGTCTAAATATTAGGGTTTTTCCTGTTTTTTGTAAATATTAATTTAAGATTCACTAAATAATCTAAATAAAAACAACTAATTGTCTGGAATTAAAAAAAGGGTGTCCCAAAGCCAAAACTTTGGGACACCCTTTGGTTATGTATACTATTAAGAAGCCCTAGTGTACTCCTCAAGTTCCTTTACCTCTTTCATACCTTTCACAATCTGGTAAATCTTAAATGGTGTTACAAACATACCAATTAATAATGATAATACAAGTTTAATACCAAAATAGATTACCCAGCCGATAAGTGGCATAAAAAGGAAAATATTAGGTGTGATTTTATTTAGCGCGCTCCATCCCCATGGGATTCCTGCAAAGAAATACCCTAATAATAAAGCACCGAAAAATCCACCGCTAGAAGAAGAAAAACCTATGATAAACAATATTGCCATAATAATAGAGTTTTTAACAAGAAGGTTTTTGTCATTTTTAATTCTTGTTAAGTTACAACTATCACAAATAGGAAAAGTAAACTTTTCAGAGCATTGTGGACATAGAGCCTTTCCACAGTCGACACAAGTCGATACTGCGTCCATCTCATAATGTTTATGACACTTCACAATATCACCCCCCTTTTGAACTATTACCATAATACTACATAAGTGGTAAAAATCAATATATTTTGGTAAAAAAGTCTAGCAAGAGAATTCTTTAATTAAACTTGAATATCTTAGAAGTATTACTTCTTCTTCGCATATATAATATATCTCTCCGGCGCATCACCAATATATCCAAACGGATAACAAGTAGTTAGAATTAGCTCTTCCTTCTGATGCTATAAGGTAATAATACTTGTGTCATCTGCATCATCAATTTTCGTATTTACAATTTCATAGGAGGATTCCCCATAAGACATCTTCAAAACAAGCTCATCCCCAAGCCCAAGCTCCCCTACCTGTTTAAAAACAGTATCACGATGTCCAGATAAGACAATTTGTCCTCCTTCTCCTGGAAAAAATGAGCCTTTATAATGGCCAACTCCTCTTTCTAGCTCGTCTGGATCTGTACCTTCTATAATAGCTAATTCAGAATATATCTTGGGGATTAAAAGTAAACCTACCACTTCCCCAGTAATTGGGTTGAAAGTACCCTCATAAATCTTTTCTGAAGAGGTTTCTTCTACAATTCCTTTTGCTTCTTTCAACGATTTATTTGCTATTATATTCGTTTGCCAAATCTGATAACTTGCATAACCAGTAAACCCCAATCCCAAGAGAATGAATAGATAAATGATCTATTTCACTCTGTCTGATTCCCCCTTTAGAAAAATCATAGTACACTATTGGGTAACAAAAGGAATCTCGCTAACCCAGACTATTTCGTGTGAATGAATTTCTAATCTGAAGGTCTTCAAGCTTAGCTAGAATGGTTCCTGGTTCCACAATCTTATTACTACGAAATTCGGTATCATTACTATATGCTTCAAATGCTTAGTTATCAGCACTGTCTATACCATAATAACTAGCGAAGCACCTTTTGAATCATTTTCTTATGTATAGAAACATGTGAATTTTCTATAAGGAGGCCCTCAAAAAGAGGGCATTATCTCCATTTATCTGCTTCTTCCCTAGTTAAAAGAGTATTATGATGTTTGTTTTGATCTAAGAAGTATTTTAATCTTGCATAACTTTCTGTTCCTACATCAAAAGGTCCGATTAAGAAGGAAATAGACAAGTCATTATTGCTCCTTGCTTTAAATGAATACCCTTTAGTGGTTAGAAATGTATGGACATCTAATAATGCTTGACCGGCAAAACCACCAGTGTAGATATAACGAATTACACCTGTTTCTTTGTAGGGTGAAGTAGATACTCTTTGAGGCTGTGTTTGTGCACCTTGTCTTCTAGTAAGATTAAACACTTTCTCTAAGCCTACTACATGACCTCTAGCCGTAGACTCTATCCATGTTGGATTTTTCATCTTTGCCGCATCACTCGGATTATCAATAAATCCATTCTCTGTAAGAATTGCATCCATGTTACTCTCACGTAACATATGGAAGTCTGCTTTCTTTGCACCTCTGTCGGTCATACCATTTCTTGATACAATCTCTGCATGAATGGTTCTCTGCATTTGAGCTGTTCTCGAAGTGTTAGATAATCGACTATAAATGAAATCTTCGTATCCTATACCACCACCGGAATTAATGTGAACTGAATACAGGAAATTTGCTCCCCATTGATTAGCCATATCTGTCCTTTGTTTAAGACTTAAAGACTGATCTCCAGTCCTACTCATTCTTACTTCTACATTAGAATATTCTCTTTCTAAAATTTCTCTAATTTTTTGAGAAATCTGGAGTGTAATATTTTTTTCCTGAATACCATTTCCTACTGCACCAGGATCCGTACCACCGTGACCAGGATCTATAAATATTTTAACTATGGTAATCACCTCACTAATTTATTATTTACCCTTTTCCCTTTATTGGTAAAAGAGCAAACTAGGCAATAGCGGATTTTTTTCGTTCGAAGTAGTACTATCTTTTTCTAAAAAATAATGACCAAACCCTTTAGGTTTGGCCATCAATTTTTATTGCTTAGTAGCATATATAATATACCGTTCAGGAGCATCCCCAATATACCCAAACGGATAACAGGTGGTGAGAATAAGCTGCTCTTCCTGATCCTGCAACGTAATAATACTTGTGTCGTCAGCATCAACAATCCTCGTATTTACAATCTTATACGATGTGTCTCCATACGGCATCTTCATAACAAGTTCATCACCAAGTTCTAGTTCCCCTACCCGTTTAAATACGGTATCACGGTGACCTGATAAGACAATTTGGCCACCTTGTTCTGGATAAAAAGAACCCTTGTAGTGGCCAACTCCTTTTGCGAGTACGTCTGGATCGGTTCCTTCAACAATTGCTAGCTCTGACTCTATCTTTGGTAATAAGAGTAGCCCTACCACTTCTCCAACTTCTGGCTCAAAAGCAGTCTCATCCACTTGCTCTTCCTGAGTTTCCACAACACCCTTTGCTTCCATCAAGGATTGTTCTGCCTGTACATTCGAATGCAGAATTTGATACCCTGCATATCCAGTAATACCTAGTCCTAAGAGAATGAAAAGATAAATAATAACCTTCATCCTGTCCAGTCCCCCTTTTAAAAATTATAGCACTCCTTTTGGGGAAAAAGGGAATCCCTCTATTGAGAGATTCCCTTCCTCTATAATCTATTTCCTTCTCAATCTAACTCCAAACATCGTTAATCCCGTAGAAAGTAGCGCCACTCCTAGCAACAATACGTTAAATAGATGGGTTGCTGTGTTTGGCAATGCCTTTCCTACTTTCGGAGCTGACGCTACCTTAGTTACATCTTTATTAAAAACCGCAAATGTACTAAAGTGAGTCGTTGGAACACTTACCTGACCGTTTTTGTACTCGGCTCCAGGGACAAGCTCCCATCTATCCGCCTCTTCATTATAATAGTAGACTTCTAGGCCTTCTGGGTTAGACTGTTTTCCTACATTAAAGGTAATCGTGATTGGTGAGCTGAACTTTGTATACTTTTTACCCTTTTCATCGTAAATGGTAAAGTCGTACACTTCACTTACAGCACCATCGACCTTTTTCATTTGCTTCATTTCAATTCTTACTGCACCGTTTGGAAGTATGGATGCTGGGATAGTTAACAAGGCTTCCCCATTCGCAAACACGATCTTTGCTCCTTTTTCCTTGAGCTCTTTAATTTGCTCAGCAGTAAAACTTACTTTTGCATTCTTTTCTTTCATTTCAACGGTGATTGTACCGTTTTGAACCACTTGTGTAACTTCAGCGTCTGTAATGGTTGCGACTCTATTTTTCAAAGTTGGCTTTGTTACTACGTTGTTTTGGCCAGGATTGTTTGGCTTTCCAGGGTTGCCAGGAACACTTGGGTTTCCTGGACTATTCGGATTTCCAGGATTGTTTCCACCATTTCCTGGATTATTGCCTCCGTTCCCTGGATTTCCTGGGTTCCCCGAATTATTTCCACCATCTCCGTCACCTGGCTCCCCAGTAGTTGCCGCCTCAGCTAAAATAACCGTTCCACCCGCATCACGAGAAGCAAGATCCACCGCTACTTCCCTCGCACCAGAAACGGTATAGCTCACTCCACTATACTCATCCACCAGCACCGTGCCCGGCTCAAAGTCCACCGCAAATGTGACCTTCTTCGCTTCTGTGGCTGTGTTTAATCCAACATACACTTTCTTTTCGAGGTACTCACGCTTCGTAATGGAGTACTTCTCTTCATTACCGCCAGCCACCATCATTCGTGTACCTTTCGAGAAAATCTTCGAGTAATCGCCACGAATATTTAGCAACTTAGCATAGTGGTCATGCAGCTTAACCGCGGTTTCGTCTCCACTTTCAAGCTTTTCCCATGGCATTCCGTCACGGTTTTGGCCGAATGCGGATACAACGCCATTACTAGATTCCCAGCTTGATTTGCCGGAGTTCCCAAGCTCTTCTCCGTAGTAAATGACTGGCTGACCTTTGGACGTAATTTGCAGGGCCGCTGCGACCATCAGCTTGCCAACATCGCCACCCACATACTCGGACAAGAAGCCGTCCTGGTCATGCGAACTTAAGAATTGTCCAAGCGTTGAGGTGTTGTCGATACGAGCATCGCGCTCGACTAAATATGACTCGACTCCACTGATGTCACCGTTCACAAAGTTCTTTGCTTTTTCTTTAAAATCAAAGTCAAGCAACGAGTCCATTTGACCGGAACGCAGGTAGCCTCCGTCATTGGTGACGCTAGCTCCCCAATATTCGCCAATCATTTTGAAGCTCGGGCTGATTTCGGTTAACGCATTTTTGAACGCCATCCATGTGGTTTCTTCGACGTGCTTCACGGTGTCGACACGGAAGTAGTCGATCGTTTCTCCGCTATCCGTTCTTGCTTTTTCCAACCAAGCGGTTTGCCACTCAATGATTTTGGCACGAACGTCTGGGTCTTCGGTTCTAAAGTCAGGAAGTCCGTCTAGTTCTCCGCGAACGGTTGGGTCCTCCATTGTGGTACGAAGCATATCCTTTAATGCCGCTTGCTCCTCTGCAGTTGGTAGGCCTGCTTCACCCTGCCAGTTCGGTTCGATGGAATCCATTCCGTAACCAGCGTGGTTTAACACGACGTCCACCATAATTTTGATGCCTTTGTCGTGCGCCTTTTCTATTAGCTTTTTGAATGTTTCCATGTCACCGAGGCTTTCATCTAGAGACGTAAAGTCCTTTGCCCAGTACCCATGATACGCGTATTGCTTCGCATCTAAGCCCTCGGTTGTTGTAAAATCGACACCCTTATTGAAGTCGATATTATCAACGATTGGCGAAATCCAGATTGTGTTGATTCCTAAGTCATCCAAGTAATCAAGGTTATTGATGATTCCTCGGAAATCCCCACCGTGATATGCTTCACTGTGGTTCGGATCGTATCCAACCGGGTTGTTGCTTGTGTCTCCATCCTTAAAACGGTCTGTGAGCATAAAGTAAATTCGTGCTTCATCCCAATCAAAGTCAAGATCTCCTTGGTACGTTCGTGGTGCGACTTCAACTGGTACCGTTTGATTGTGACGGTTTCCGAATTCGTCCACCGCGGTTACCGTCAGATTCTTGATTCCTGCAGCAACCGAATCCTTCACTCCGATTGTGACGGCTTGAAGCTGCGGGTCAATCATGAGCTTGGATTTCCCACCAAGTGGCGCCAAATCCACGTACATTTCTTTATAAGTAACCTCTTCTTCCGTTGTCACGTTGATTTTTAAAACGGCATTTTCGTTATGCGTGATTTTCCCTGGTGAGACCTGACCTTCTATTGTCACCTTTGGCACGGTATACACAATGACCGATTTGCCATCGACCGTGTTTTTCGGGTCGGTCACCTCAGTTGTTTCGCCGTCCTTTGTCACAAGGAAGCTGTACTCGTAGGTGCCTGGGTCGAGGTTTTTCAACGTGTAGTAAAAGTACTCATTCTTCTCGTCATATGTCATCACATATTCCTGAGCTCCGACTTTCACCTTCACGCCTTCAATCGTGTGCATCTCGTCGTTTTGGTACAGCTCTTCATCACGATAGTAGAACGTTACATTTCCATCTTCTAAAACAGGTCCTTTTACTGCTGGTACAACGGTTTGGCCCGCCACACCTGTGACCACCGTTACCTTTGTGATGACTTCATCACGGTCAATTTTCACCACATGGTCGTCACTGTCCGGTGCAATCTTCGCCGTTGCCCAGTCCGTTCCTTTTCGGATGAGGAAGCCAATGGATTCGGTTGTTGGCGCGATTTCAATATTGGCAATCGCTGTATCATCATTGATTTCCGTAAAGTCGATTTGATCGTTCTTCACGCCTGTATTCCATACCCAAATATTCCAGTCAGTGAAATCCTTATCTGGTCTTACGTATTTTACGCGAACATAGCGTTTCACGTTTTTCTTTACCGTTAAAGCAATTGTTGCTTCTGCTTCACCTGCTTTTGCTTTAATCGTTGCGGTTCCTGGCTTTAAGCCTGATACTTTGCCTGTTCCATCCACGATGGCAATGCTCTCGTCAGACGATGTCCAAGTAACCTTTGCGCCAAGCATTTCTTGGTTGAATTGGTCACGAACTAGCGCGGATAGCTGAGCCGTATACGTTTCATAAACGGAATTATCTCCTGAAATCGTGATACTCTTCGGTGCGAGTGTGGCCACCGTGACTAGAATTTCCGCCTTCACATCACCCACTGCGGCAACAATCGTTGCTGACCCATTTTTCACAGAGGAGACTTTCCCGCCTTCCACTGTTGCTACTTCTGGATTGGAAGACGTCCATGTGATGTTTTGGTCGAGCATGATGCGACCTTTTTGGTCTTTCACGTAAGCCGTGATCGTTTTCGTTGTGCCTGGGTTGATCGCAAAGCTGGTTGTGCTCGTTTCGATGCTTGTGACCGTTGGTGTGTATTCACCTTCCGCCTCATCATACATTACCATCATCGATAATGGAGAGACGGTTGCTTGAGCCCCATTGATCGTGCGAAGCGTTTCGACACTGGCCGCTTGGTCGTCGACTACGACATTCCAAGTCGCGCTGGATGGGAGGCTAACTTCCTTCGCTGCGTTGTTCGCATTGTAAATGACGACGATGTTTTTCCAAGAATCGTTGTTCGCATAGTTTTTCAACTGGAATGCAACGATATTGTCTTCAGTTTTGTACACTTGCAGATTTTGCTCAATCGCTGTTTTTGTGTTCATTTTAAACGCTGGGTGCGCTTTACGTAGCTCAATTAAGCCTTGGTAATAGTCGAACACTGGCTGGTATTGGTCCTTCAGCTCCCAACGGATTTGGTTGATGCTGTCTGGACTCTTATAGCTATTGTGGTTACCGTATTTACTTCTTAGCATTTCTTCCCCTGCATGGAGGAAAGGAATTCCTTGTGACGTAAGCACGATGCCATTCGCTAGTAGGCTGCGTTTGACCCATTCGTTTTGTAGCGCGATGTCTTCCGTGATAATCGCGTGCGGATCCGTCGTGATATCCTGGTTCGCGACCTTCATCATTTTGTCCCACAGGTTCAAATTGTCATGCGCGGTCACGTAATTGATGCTTTCGGATGGACGGTTCGCAAAGTCGGTGATTGAACCGATGACACCCTTTGCAACGTCCGCTTCCTTTCCAGTTGCGCCTGTTGCGAAACCAGTGGATGCGTCATCACTTCCGCCTTTAATGGCGCCACGGATATTGTCGTTAAATACCGCGTAACCTTGGTCTTTTTGCGTTCCTTTGAAGTTTTGTAAGGAAGCATCTAAGCTTGTGGATCCGCCAGTCCATGGCTCGCCATAAATCAGAATGCTCGGATCAACTTCTTCTTTCAGCTCCTTCGTTAGCTCGCTCATGGTTTGACGGTCGATTAAGCCCATCAAGTCAAAGCGGAAGCCGTCGACTCCATATTCGGATGCCCAATATTTCACGGAGTCTTTAATATACTTACGAACCATCGGTCGTTCGGATGCGACTTCGTTTCCTGTGCCCGAACCGTTTGTAATTTTTCCGGCATCGTCCGTACGGTAGTAGTAGCCCGGAACGATTTTATCAAACGGAGAACCACCAGAAAGCTGGGTCGCTTCAGGGATGTACGTGTGATTGTACACAACGTCCATCACGACGCGAATGCCTTTGTTGTGCATGGCTTGAACCATTTCCTTGAACTCCGTCACGCGTGACGTTGGGTCCGCTGGGTCGGTGGCGTACGATCCTTCTGGTACGTTGAAGTGGATCGGGTCATAGCCCCAGTTGAACTTAGGGTCGGTGGAGTTCGGGTCATCGACCGTTCGCTCGTTCACGGAACCGAAGTCATAGACTGGTAGTAAGTGAACGTGTGTCACTCCTAATTCCTTTAGTGAGTCTAAGCCGGTTTTGACGCCATTTGGCCCCGTGGTGTTCGACTCGGTGAATGCCTTGTACTTCCCTTTATTGGTCATGCCTGAATTTTCATTTATTGAAAAATCGCGAACGTGCAACTCGTATAAAATCGCATCGGTTGGCGACACAAACGCTGGTTTTGCTTCAGGATTAAAACCGGTTGGGTCGGTATCATCCAAGTTGATGATCGCTGTCCGTTGACCGTTTGGCGAAGTGGAGCGGGCATATGGGTCAACAGCATAGTTGGTCGTTCCGTCCGCGAACTCGACTTTGTACATATAATATTTTCCGTTTTGGTCACCGTTTAGGGTCAGTGACCATACCCCGTTTGAAGCACGAGTCATTAGGGTTTCCTGACCGTTTGAGTTGTCAGTGACGAACGCCCCTTCATATGTTCCTTGGTTATCGTAGGTGGCAACGCTTACTTTTTGAGCAGTTGGTGCCCATAGTTTGAAATTTGTTTCTGATGGTGTGTATGTGTAGCCTAAGTCTTTTCCATCATAATAGAATTGATCATCGTTTAGTATGTTTCTCATGGTCACCTTTGTAGGTTGGTAACCTGTTGCGTTCACTTGATATTGCTTTCTTACGTCGATTATGGATGGGTCTGTGATGGTTAGCTTCACTTTTGTGTCGCTAAGCTTGGTTACTGTTGTTGCAATGTCTTGGTTCGCAGCGACATCGGTTAGTGTGAAGATGGTGTCATCCGCTAGCTTTTTGTTTACGGAAACGGTGATGCTGTTTTTTGCGTCCATTAATGCCGCTTGAACAGCTGCCGTTAAGTCAGGCTTGGTGTAGCTTACTTCGGCTTGGTCTTGGGTGAGCCAAACTTCTACTGAGTTGCCATCTTTGATCTCTATTTTTCTTTGAACATCTTGTGTCGTCCAGTCTCCTGGTCTTGTGATGATGTTGATGGAGCTTGATGAGAATTCGTACGTTGCTTGCGCAAATCCGTCGACGGTTGTCGTGAATGGATAAGCTGCTCCTTCTTTTCCATCCTCCCAAATCCACATATCCCAATTGTTTTGGGCATCATCAAAGCGGTAGTAATTAATCGTATAAGAATAAGTAGTGCTTAGGATTTGAATTGTTTTTTCTGCTGTTTTTCCGTCAAGAGAGGCTTGGACGGTGATGCTGTCATTTGGTTTAACGGAATACGTATCAGCGATCGATAAGCTGTTGTTGGATAACGCGATTCCGACTCTACCATCCTTCAGGCTCCATTGTGGAGTCACATCAGACTGTTCTCCCTTTTCGTTAAGTGCTTTCGCAGAGAGAGTGACCGTTTGGCCTTTTTTCGTTGTGGCTGGCGCGTTGATGATTAGGCCTGGTGCATGGACGACGGAGTTTCCGTTCGCTTGGTTCGGGTTGCTTGGGTCGGTGATCCAGTTGCTTTCCCCAATAATAAATTTGTACTCGTACGTTCCTGGAGCAAGCTCAGTGGTGAGCTGCCACACACCTTCAGCATTTTTCGTCATCTCTTTTGCGTTGTCTGCCCAGCTCGTAAAACTGCCTGCGACACGCACACGGTCAGCCTCACCTAAGTACTGGAACGTGACCGTGCCATCATCGCTGATGATTGGACTTGAGGCTGTCGCTGGTGGCGGTCCGATAAGGAAAGTCGAATTATCCCCCGCTTTCGGGTTCGTGTTTAATGGGTCCGCCGTGCTTTGATCCCAGCTTTTGTTGTTTAATAGAAACTTATATTCATAGTTTCCTTCCGCTAGGGTTGGTAAAGTTGCGGTAAACACACCGTTTTCTAAGGTCATTGGGGTCGCTGTCTCAAGCGTCCAGTTGTTATGGGTACCAATGACATACGCGGCAGTTTCCCCTGTGCTCACATAGTTAAAGGTAACGCTGTTGTCTTCATGGATGATCGGGCTCGCTGGTGTAGTTTCGGCGTTTGCTCTTGTATACAATCCACTTCCTGAAACTAGCTGAAGTAGCAGAGCAAAAACCATCACTATCGAGAATGCCCTCATGTTCTTCCTACTCAATCGCTTCTCCTCCTATTCTGTTTTACGGATGTTGCTGGCTAACTGTAGATCTTGGTGTTGTTTTTTGAGAAATGTGGTACAACTTGTTACTTTATGTAGCTTCATGTTGCAATGGGTGGCAGAGGTTTGTGCAATCGGTTGCACAAAAGATGAAAAAAGAGATAATAGTTCAGTTGACGCCCTGTGCAACAAGTTGCGCAAGCGCTTTCACAAACTACTAACCTAATAATATCACCCCACTATGGTGTCTGTCACCACAAAAAGACAAAATCGTACAATTTGTCCACGAGCGGTGTCAGTCACCCTTCGTGGACAGATCCTACACTTTTGTCCGCCTGAGATGGACACTCCATTACATTATTACTTAGTCTTCGTTGGATTCCTTGCTAGTTCTAACGCCTTTTTCAAAAATTCCTCTTCGCTTATTTCTCCGTTTAGCCTTGATTGAACTAGCTTCTCATGTTTCGCTGTCACGTTTAAGCCTGAGATTTCTAGAGATGCTTTCGCATTTCGTAATGCCTTTTCAAGTGGCTCTTCATTTGACTTTATCATTGATATCCCTCCTAAATATGAGTTTCTTCTGATCTTTCGCCTAATATCACCATTCTAATAGTATACAAGAGGACAGTTAAACTTTTATAGTGCAGGACCTTTTACACAATCCTTAAGTTTCATGTAAAATACATTCATTACCACTTACATATAATAGGAGCTACCACCATGAAACATACGATGAACTATACATTATCGGAGCGCTTTGAGGTTGCCTTTAACCAAATCCATGAAGTGCTAAAAACCAAAGTAAAAATAAATGACGATAGATTTGTAGTGTTGCTGGATAGAGGTGCGAATAGACATCAGTTGATAGCAACTTATCAAAAGGATTTAAAACAATATGCTAAATTAAGAAATGCGATTGTCCATGATAAGCGTGAGTTAGGCTTTTATATTGCCGAACCCCATGGGGAGATTGTCGAACATATTGAAATGATTGCTAAAGTGTTCAGAAGACCAAATTATGCATTATCCATCGCGACTAAAGATGTGATTTGTTTTGATTACGAAGATAGCCTACAAGAGGTATTCAAGGTCATAAAAGAATATGGATACGCTCAATATCCTCTCTATAAAAATAAAGAATGTATAGGTTTATTATCCACTGATGATATTGTTAGGTGGATGTCTGAGAATCTGATCAATACGATTGTAGATATTACTGACATTCGGGTTTTTGATATTATTTCAACGGTAGAAAACCACCCAATAGAGTTTGTTTCAAAAACAATGGACATCTTTTCAGTAGAAGAAATTTATGAAGAAAAACATAAGAATAAGGTGGATTTAGAAGCGATTATTATTACTGAAAATGGAAGAAATTTCGAAAGACCACTAGGAATCATTACTGCTTGGGATCTAATAGAGTTGGACTACCAGGATGAAAATTGAATAGACTCAACGTAAAGGCACTTGCAGTGATGCAGGTGTCTTTTACGTATTAAGCACTACTGCGGTGTTAATAAGGTGTCTGTCACCCTTCGTGGACAGTTTTGTGTTTTTGTACGCGTGGGGCGGACAGTCTGTTTCCTAACTTATTCTAAAGTGTTTATTTAGTAAGCCTAAAGGAATACATAGTGTTTCTCTGAAGGAATAAATTACAACGAATGGTAAAAATCTCTATATACATAATGTTTATTTACCCACAATGTGTAAGCGATTACAATGTTGATTACAAGTACTTGTCAAATATCACCAACACCTACACACCCAGGTATCTGAATCTTCAGTTATTTAGTTATCAGGGGACATACGAACATATGAGGTATTTATTTATCGCATCCAGAAAAACAGAAGAGTTTTCACCTATTAAATATTTATAGATCGATCTTAGGACGTGAGTTAAAGACGTACATAGGGGGAAAGAGGATGAGTAAATTTAATAGCTTCTTAGAAACAAAAGTAATGCCTGTGGCAGGTAGATTGGCTGCCCAGCGACATCTTGGTGCACTACGAGACGGTATTATCCTAGCCATGCCACTGATTATCATTGGTTCTCTTTTCTTAATCATTGCTAACTTCCCAATTGCCGCTTGGACTAACTATCTAGCAGAACACCCTACCATTAAAACTAGCCTCTTGTATCCATACCGTGGGACATTCGAGATCATGGGGCTCGTCGCTACATTTGGAGTCGCATATCGCTTATCTGAAAGTTATAAGCTCGATGCACTAGCTGGAGCTGCCATTTCACTTGCTGCCTACTTTGTTGTATCTCCTTTTACTAGCTATGTGATTGGACAAGATCCAAATACCGGTGCAGACATCTTGGAAAATGCATATAATACTGGACTTTTTACAAGTAAAGGTTTATTCGTTGGGATGATCATTGCCATCCTATCCACCGAAATTTATCGAAAAATTACTCAAATGAATATTGTAATCAAGCTACCAGATGGAGTACCTCCTGCTGTTTCAAGATCATTCTCTGCCTTAATACCAGCGTTTGTAGCTGTTGTTGTAGCATGGGGATTACGCTTGCTTGTAGAAAACATTGGTGACTTCGGCAGCATACACAATGTTGTATCCGTCCTCTTGCAGCAGCCGTTAACGAGCCTTGGCACAAGCTTGGTTGGAACAATTATTGTCTTTATACTTATTCAAATGTTATGGTGCTTAGGTTTACACGGAGCAAATATTGTTAACGCAGTTATCTTACCGGTTTGGTTAACTCTGACACAAGAAAATGCGATGTCATTTGAAGCTGGCGAACCTGTAAAAAATATTGTAACAAACGAATTTAATGATATTGTCTTTATTGGTGGATCTGGTACAACTCTCTCTTTGGTACTCGCGATGGTATTTTTCGCAAGAAGCCAACAGATGAAACAGTTAGGGCGCCTTGGTATTGGACCAGGAATCTTTAATATCAATGAACCAGTAACGTTTGGTATGCCCATCGTTCTGAATCCAATTATGATGATACCATTTATCTTAGCACCAGTTGCTGCGGTTATTATGACGTTTGTTTCCATGGATTTAGGATTGGTAGCAAAACCAATCGGTGTCGTAACACCGTTTACCATGCCTCCTATCCTAAACGGTTATATCATCACAGGCAGTATCTCAGGTGCCATTCTTCAATTGGCTATCATCGTAGTGTCATTCTTCATCTACTTCCCATTCTTTAAAATGTGGGACACACAGAAGCTAGCCGAAGAGAAAGGTGCAGCTACGAATACGTCATCTACAGATAACACAGTGAATATGTAGTTATGGTGACAGACACCCTTAAAAGACAGATTGGCTAGTTTTGTCCACGGAGGGTGTCTGTCACCCTTCGTGGACAGTTCCACCCAGTTTGTACGTGTGGAGTGGACACTTTTTCATAAAAATAGGGTTGGCTCTTTGTGAGCCAACCCTTAATCGTTATATTCTAACTACTTGATCTCCTCTTATAATAATTCTTCCTTCTAATTCCAATGAAAATAGTTGCTCTTCTAGATCTCTA
Source organism: Bacillus coreaensis (assembly GCF_050586445.1). Classification (NCBI taxonomy): domain Bacteria; kingdom Bacillati; phylum Bacillota; class Bacilli; order Caryophanales; family Bacillaceae; genus Bacillus; species Bacillus coreaensis. Next base: position 206,296 of record NZ_JBOCCY010000004.1, on the reverse strand, counting down.
TGTTCCGACCCTAACACCTGTTTTAATTTGCTGATTGAGCTAGACTGTGGTATTTTCTCCAATAAAACTAAATTTGTATCTAGTTTAGTAGCAGCTATAGAATCCATACTCGCATTTTCGTGAAATACTGATTCCACTCCAACATATGGCCTCTTTCCTTTTACCAATAATTGATTACATCCTTGACCATCTAATGAATAGATGGGATGCGGGACTGCATATACCTCCCGTTTCTGTCTTTCAGCAAACTTCGCGGTCCAGAGTGCCCCACTTTTGACACCAGCCTCAACTATAATGACTTCGTTTGACCAAGCACTAATTAAGGCATTTCTTTCGACAAAATGCTGTTGTTTAACTGGTGTTACAGGTGGATATTTAGATAAAAATACGCTTCCTGATTCAAGCAGTTCATCATATAGCTTTCGCTGTTCAGAGGGATAACATATGTCCACCCCACTCCCTAAAAAAGAAATCGTTTTACCACCCGCCTTCATACAGGCAGCTTGTGAATACGAGTCAATACCTTTCGCAAAGCCGCTCACTAATACTACGTCCCTTTTAGCAAGTTCTTTTCCTATGTCCCTGGCTACTTTTTTCCCATATTCAGTACAACGTCTCGCACCAACGACTCCAATCGACCGCTCAAATTTCTGCAACTTACCCTTATAATAAAGTAGGATTGGCGACTCCCCACATGTCTTTGCGATTTCCGGATACCTGTCATCAGTAACGGGTAACAAACCTATACCCTTTTCTTCAATGGTTCTGCTAATTGAATCAACTTTTTCAAAACTCTTGTTATCCATTATTTGTTGAATCATTCGTGTAGTGATACCAGGAACTCCACTCAATTCCGTTTGTGTTGATTCGTAAATCCTCTTAAGATCACCATTAAAATATGAATAGAGATTCTTCTGCATAACTGGACCAATATATTTTAATGTTGATAGCCAAATCCAATACTTATCCATGGCCTCCTCCAAACAAATGAAATGCGTCTTTATCCAAGTCTCTACTTTGTAAACTTACTCTCATGTTATTTGAATTTATTTTCTCTTCACCTTCTAGATCAGCGATGGTCCGCGCCACTTTTATAAATTTATGAAGACTCCTACCACTATACTTAAAACGATCGTATGCCTTTTGAAGCAATGAAGTAGTTTCAGAATCTAAAGGACAAAATTGCGTGATTAAGGATGCCGTTAGTTGAGCATTTGAGCTTATTCCTGATATATATTTGTACCGTTTTTCCTGGATCTTTCTTGCATTGTCCACCCGCGCTTTTAATTCAGCCGAACTTTTTGATGGAAGAACATTTGAAAAGAAATTTACGTTATTAACGTATTTCTGAATATCCATTCGATCCATGATCGGACCTGATAATCTTTGCCGATATTTAATAATTTCGTAGTCTGTGCATCTACATTTTTCATTCCCAAAATAACCACAAGGACAAGGATTCATCGCACCAACTAGCATAAAATTAGCAGGATAGGAGTTTGAACCCCACACTCTAGTGATTGTGACCATCTGATCCTCAAGAGGCTGCCTTAGAGCATCAAGAGTTTTCCTACTGAACTCAGCGATCTCATCAAGAAAAAGAACTCCATTATGTGCAAAAGAAATCTCTCCTGGCTTCGCAAATGGTCCACCTCCAATGAGTGAGTTTGTTGAAGCATTATGATGGGGTGCACGAAACGGTCTCTGTGTTATTAAGGTTCCTTTTTCATGTAACATACTTGCTATGCTATAAATCTTGGTTACTTCTAATGACTCTTTTTCACTCATCTCAGGAAGAATCGTAGGAATTCTTTTAGCAATCATTGATTTGCCACAACCGGGTGGCCCAATCATTAGGAGATTATATTACAATATCAAGATATATATTGTTATTGAAAATGCCTTATTATACATGGTTTTGACTTGATTTAGAAATAAGACCATGTAAAATATTAAGTGGCACTATTTATTGTTCCACAAAGTTATAATGTGAATATAAATAATCGTGAGAAATGATGTGGTGAAATTGAATAATAATAAGAAATTGCTAATACCGAGGTTTACCATTAATAAAGGTCAAGTTGTGGACAATGATAAAGAACCCTTTGATATAACAAAAGAAGGTTTAGAAAAGTTATTAAAAAAACATCATACTCGTTATCCGAATTTTTATGCTGAGAATATTATAGACCATTTCATTAAGTTAGAGAAAAATCTTTCAACTTTAAAGGATAACAACAGCCTAAAAGAAAACTATACTTTCTTATATAGGGTAATAAACCGAAATTTGCGTTATTTAACCGACTTTATTCATTATTCGATTGATAAGATGGTTAGCCGATTGGCAACTAAGAATGGTCATTTTTATTTTTTTGCTAAAAGCAGGGATTTGCCCTTAATTTTTAATTATTCAAATTACAATACTTGGAATAGAAATATTAATATCTTTTGTACTCTAGGTTTAATAGAAAAAGTACCATTTGATAATATTAATAGAACCATGAGAAGAAGAGCGATAAGAGAGAAAAAACAGTTGGCAAAATTTATGAATATAAATGCAACTAAACTAAAAGAAGCTACATTTTATACTATTCCTCTTTATGATAAAAAAACTCTCATGAAAGCCAACCGATTAGCAAAAACTATGTTAGAAAATAATTATAGAGCAAATGCCTTTTCAAAGATATTTTTAATTAACGTTTTTGGACAGGAATTTGCTGACAAGGTTTTTCAAGATAATCGATCTGTTTCAGAATATAGTAATTATGTATCTGGAGAAATAGAAAAATTTATATTAGATGAGATTGAAAAAGTTGGATATACGACCAAGAGTAAAATAATTAACGAATTGGAGATTAATTTTAAAAAGGTTAATAATAAAGAGTATGGATTTTTAAAAGGTAGTAAAACTGCGATTATTGAAAGAGAATTTAATAGAAGTATTTCTATCATTAAAGGAAAACATGGGCTTGAATATAGAAAAGCAAATAGGGAATTAATAGAAAAATTTAGTTTAGATGGATATAAAAACATTATTTTTAAAACAAATAACTAGGCTATAACGCTTAGTTATTTGTTTTTGCTTACTTACTGATAAATAAGATTCGATTTTTATCAAAAGAATTGCTGTAAAAAGAAGTATTATACTCCCACAGTTTATTAAATACCTGTACCGTATGAAATTTCATTAAATCTCGTCTATTGACATGCTTTTACCGTGTGTTTTTCACATAATATTTTCAAACGCTATAAGTCTTTTCTATTTTATTACATACAAATTATAGGGTTAAATGGTAAAATTTATATTAAAAAATATATTCGCAATTATGTGAGAGGAAAATTTGATGTTTTTTAAATCTTATTTAGCTAGATTAGCTGTATAAAAGGCAATTTTTAACGAACAAAGTAAGTGGAAAATAGTGTTATAAAGAGGGAATTATTTATCATAATATGGGGGTCTATATGAATTATATCCAATATAAAGTCGAGATACCTAGTTTTCCATTACCCAATAAGTTTATTCATAAATATGATAGTGAGTATGTAATTAGGGTTGAAATTGAACAAGAAAGTAATAATTTATTAGATGTAAGATTCTATTTTACTGATAAGGTTAATGATAAAGAACGTGCAAGGAATTTCACGAATGACTTACTAGGAGACATTCTTCATATAGTTTCTTATAGGTTCAGTATTAGTTACAATTCGATTCCAATAGCATATTATAGCGATGGTAATCGATATGTTTATGGAACAGCGTCTTCAACTACTCTTGGATTGAAACAGATTATTGGAGATTTTTCATCTGAGCTTTCTGATAGTCTAAAGAATAGTAAATTCATTAAAGAATTAAATTCAAATCCTTACCATATTTTTTTAAGAAAAATTATGCTAATTGATGATACGATTGCAAAATTTTTACTACTTTATAGTTTATTAGCACTTATTAATGGTGATAAACAAAAAAGGGTTGAAAAGTTTATTGCAGAACATGACCCTAATAATGAATTAATGACCCGGAAGAGAACTGATGGTACAGAAGAAACAAAATCAGTTTATACATCGTTACGCAATAAAGTTGGTCATGTAACGGATAAAGAGGAGATTCATACAATTATTACGGGTATGGAAAGAACCATGAATAGTCTAATAAGTCTTGTGAAAAAGGCCATTGAACAGACGTATTAAACAATGACATACATCTTAATATGGCTCTTTATAGTTTATTAAGGTATACCTTTAAGGCTATAGATAATGAGGTGTTTTTGTTGTTTGTAAAGGGTATTTTTATTATTTATAAACGTTTATAAAGTATTGTTTATCTTTATAAACTGATGGGTTATAATTTAATTAATAAATAACCTATAGGAATGGTGAAGCATAATGAGTAAGAAAACATTTGCTTATATAAGGGTATCAAGTAAAGACCAAAATGAAGCAAGGCAACTAGAAGAAATCAAAGCATTAGGCATTGACAAACGAGATATATTTATTGATAAAGAGAGTGGAAAAGACTTTAATAGAAGCCAATACCAAGCATTAAAACAATGTTTACGTGAAGGGGATTTACTCTACATTAAATCTATTGATAGGTTTGGAAGAAACTCAAAAGAGATAAAGAAGGAATGGGAAGATATTACACAAAATATCAAAGCTGATATAAAAGTATTGGATATGCCCTTACTCGATACAACGCAATATAAAGACCAATTGGGAACTTTCGTATCTGATTTGGTTTTGCAAGTGTTAGCCTTCGTTAGTGAGCGTGAACGAGATAATATTTTGCAACGACAAGCAGAAGGAATAAAAGTAGCAAAGGCACAAGGAAAACATCTAGGTAGACCAAAATTAGATTTAAACACTCTTAATAAAGAACAAAAGAAAACGTTAGAAGGCAACTATCCTAAATGGAAAAGAAAAGAGATTACAAGCGTTGAGTTTATGACCATGTTAGAGTTAAAGAAGAACACCTTCTATAAAATTATAGGAGAGTATGAACTAACAATTTAGACACTCATAAATTAATGAGTGTCTTTTTAATGTGCAATTTTAAAGCTGATAGCAATAGATTTTTTAGGGTTCATAATGTCTAGTCATATTTCTAATTTTAAGTCCTGTTTAAATGTATGGTATTGAGGCAATTTAAAATAAAGAATAAAATGTTCTTTAAATAGAACAAAAAAGATGATATAGTTTCTATATTGATATGTACATAGATAGGATGGATATTTTAAAAAAACTTATTATCATTTGTCCAACAATACGAGATTTCTTATCATAATAAAGGGGGCGTTTATTATTGGTCGCTATGAAGAACTAGATTCGCTTAGGGGGTTAGCATCATTATCAGTATTTTTTAGCCATATGTATCTAATCTTCCATGAAACTATTGTTTCTAAATTACTGTTTGAATATGGATTATTACGTGTTACAGTTGCTGGAAGTGAAGCAGTAACATTATTCTTTGTTTTGAGTGGATTTGTGCTATCTTTACCTTTTTATTCTAAAAAACATTTTAATTATGGAGCATATGCTGTTAAACGTTTTTGTAGGATTTATATACCTTATATAATTGCTATGGTAATCGCAATTATATTTAGAGAAATGTTCTATACAGGAAAAGTAGAAGGTTTAACAGCTTGGTTTAATGTGAATTGGTCGCAGTCATTGGATTATAATTCTATAAAAGACCATTTGTTATTAGTTGGCACATTTACAAGTAATCTAAATAATGTAGTGTGGTCATTAGTACATGAAATGAGAATCTCTCTAATTTTTCCAGTGATCATGTTAATATTAATCAAATCAGATTTTAAAAAGGGAATTGGATTAGCAATTCTATTATCAAGTATTGGTATTATTGTTTCTTTTACATCAGATAAGCCCTTTTTAGGGACAGAATTGTATTATACAATTCATTGCACTTCCTTATTTATAGTAGGAGCGTTACTTGCAAAATATCGAGTAAATGTTATCAATAAACTCTCAACTCTTAGTATAAAGAGTAAAATTCTTTTGTTTCTTATTGGAATAATTTTATACCTTTATGCTCATCCCTCATTTGTATTAAATATCTTAATTCAAGATTTTAATCCATTCTATAGAGCAGTTATTGATACTTGGTTTACTTCTTTTGGGGCAACTATTTTAATTTCATTTGCAGTTTCACCTAATCTATTCTCGAAAATACTAAGAAACAGATTTGTGAATTACATTGGTAAGATATCTTATAGTTTATATTTAACACATCTAGCAGTCTTATTCTCGTGTATACACCTACTAAGTGGTATTATGCCTATATGGACTATTTGTTTGATTGTAGTTGTAGGAACATTTGTTATTTCAAGTCTTATGTATTCTCTAGTCGAAAAACCAGCTATAAAAATAGGTAGGTTCTTTACAAGACCGATTGTTACGAGCAATAAAGAATACAAGCACATATAAATAGGAATAAAAAAGCCAAAACATTGATTTAATGTTGTTTTTGTGAAATTTTATGTCCCGTACAGCATATCGCCAAATAAAAGGTATTTAGAGAATCTATATAGAGAATACTCGAATTACTATTCTAGGCACTCCTAAAGAGTGTCTTTTTTGTTTTAGTGGGGGTATGTTATCACCAAAATATAATGATTGAATATAGTCTATTGTACAAGCACTCCCACTCCCACAATCTAATTAAAAATGACAATCAATTAACTTGATAATGTAGTATAATTAATTAAGGTACAATATCAAGGTGAGGTGATATAGCATTATGGAAAAGGTTAGTGTATGTGCTTATTGTAGGGTTTCCACCGATTCAAAAGACCAAGAAAATAGCTTTGAAAATCAAAAATCTTATTTTGAACGGGAAATTAAAAAAAATGAAAAATATTCCCTTTATAAAATCTATGCAGATAAGGGAATTACAGGAACATCTCTAAGTAAACGGGAACAATTTAATCAAATGTTGTATGACGCAGGATTAAATATAATTGACGTTGAAGGAGAACCAACTTTTAGAATTGACCATGACCGTAAACCTATGTTTAAGCGTATTTTAGTGAAAAATTCTAGTAGGTTCGCTAGGAATATGGAAGTAATATCTATAATTAGAAAGTTAAAGGAAAACGGTGTATACATTGACTTTTTTGATATAAATATCTCTACAGACAAAGAAGACTATGAGTTTGTTTTAAATTTATTTTTAAATTTTGACCAACAAGATTCGATTGATAAAAGTAAAAAGGTCAAATTTGGTATTTTCGAAAGTGCTAAAAAGGGAAATATCTTTACTAATAAAAGAATATATGGGTACAACTACAATTTAGTAACAAAGGAATTAGAGATTATTGAAGATGAAGCAAAAGTAATATCTAAAATTTTCAATTTGTATGTTAATCACAAATATGGATTTCGTAAAATAGTTGATTATTTAAATGAAAATAACTATAGAACGAGAGAAGGAAAGCCATTTATTAAAAGCACTATTTCACGAATATTAGAAAATGAAAAATATTGTGGAACTTTAATACGCAATAAATATGACACAGGTGTTGTATTCCATAAGAAAAAAACTCCTAAAAAAAGACCTGAAAATGAATGGGTAATCCATGAGGAAAGAGTACCTGCCATTATCGAAAAGGACATATTTCAAAAAGCACAAGAAATAAGAAAATCAAAGGCAAGAAAACAAAGAGGTGTCTATCATGGGAAGAGCGAATTTGCAGGATTAATAAAGTGTAAACAATGTGGTGCATCATATACAAGAAATGTAGATAAAGGAAGGGTTTTTTATAATTGCTCTACAAAGAAAACTAGAGGTATTAAAGCGTGTGATAATGTTAATCTTTCAGAAGAATATATCCATACTGCTTTATATGGTCTTGCACATGGTGGACTTTATGAAGTTTTTAACAATAATAAAGATATACAAATAGAACAGTTGACTGAGATACAAGAAAGAATGAAGCAAAGTATTGATAAAGATACATTTGAAGATGCCGAAATTAAAAAAGATGAATTGAATACATTGGAGGAAAAGAAAAGTAAAATTATTGATTTATATTTAGAGGATACCTTTGACATGAGTGTATTACATGAAAAAAATGAACAAATTGAAGAGGAAATAAAGAGAATTAAACAAGAAATTACTGAACTTTCAAAAGGGCAAAATGAAATATTAGAAGATATTGAGGAACTAAATAAAATAATAAGTATGATAAAAACCGAGGGTATAAAAAAAGTCTTCACTAGAGAAGAGATAATCAATAATATAAAAACTATAACAATTGAAAGAGATAGTGAGAATAGAAAGCAACCATATGCGAATTTTGAATTAAAAGTTTTTGATGTGATAAATAGATATGTTGGTAACTATTCAGAACAAATACGAGGGAAGAGAATAGATTATACCAATCTTAATGTCAGTGATTATATTGGCTGATAATGTAACCTAATGTAAGTAGATTATGTCCCCCAGCTGCTGCTATTACCATGTAATTAAGGATGATTTCCTGTCCCTTAACATCAATAAAATCTAGTGAGGTTTGTTGTTCTAGAATACCGTTTTCACTTAGTAGTAGTTCGTCTGGTACCTTCCCTCCCAATATTCCAACAGCCTCTCTTAAATCCCTACATCCAAAGATTTCTACCCCTTTTACTAATTTCGCTTCCTGTACATTTTCTATAGGTAGGAGAATTTTCTTAATTCCAACCTCTTTTGCTTTTAAAACCATGGGAAGAATTCCACTGCTTCCACGAATGTTAGCATTCAATGAAAGTTCTCCAATAAATGCCGTTTGATTCAAATCCTTTGGTTCGGGTATTTGGTTGCTTCTTAAAAGTAACCCTATTGCCATAGCCAAATCGTAATGAGTTCCTGTTTTCTTCATATCAGAAGGGGCAAGGTTAAAAACCACTTTGACTACAGGAAAAACAAAGCCTGATGATAACATCGCTGCTTCCAGTCTTTCTCGTGCCTCTTTCACTGCTTTATCACCTAACCCCACAATGGATACGGAACTCATTCCCACCATTGTATCTGTCTCCACTTCAACCACCTGCCCATCAATCCCCAACAAAGCAAAACTATAAACAATTGAAGCCATACAACCGCTCCATTTCTTTTGATCCATAATTCTCTTTTTGCATCAAAAACTCTAGATAGTGTTCTTGCCTTGGTTCAGGAAAATACGAGAGAATTTGCTCTTTGGTTACAAGGGGATTGTGTTCGTTGAACATGTAGGCTCGGTAACTGCTCCATGGGTAAGTTTCTAAAGATTCAACGATACCTGCAGATAAGGGGTTTCTGTGAATATAACGGCTAAGTTCTAACTCATGTTCAGGGGAATCGATTATATCGTGGAAATATCTCTTTTCGAACACATGTCCGGAGAAGTCATATTTGAGGTTAAAATACCTGGCGTATTTGCTATGAAGGTATTTTATGATCGGGCCTGGAGGAATTTTTGTGGTTTCAAGCTGAAGATGAATATGATTGGACATAAGGCAGTAGGTGTGGATATTAAAATCGTATCTTTCTTTAGTTTCAAATAACATTCCTAAGTATTTCCTTCGATCGGGATCATCGTAAAACAAGGGTTGCTTCCTGATTCCTCTACTTGTAATATGATACTTCGCACCCGGAAACCAAGTACGTGCACGTCTTACCATGCGTGAACCTCCTTTAATTAGAATGGTGTTTTTTGTGGAGAACTTGGTAGTTTTAAAAAACGGGGGAGCGGGGTTTCTTGTATTATACTACTCTCTCACCCACCAATAAATAGAGTCAACAGTTTACCTCATACAAATCATAATAAACATAACAATCTCTCTTCCCTCCAAACTGTCCATTCTAGAAAGACAAAAGGGCCAAATCTGTCCACGAAGGGTGACAGACACCCTAAAAAGACAGATTGCCCATATTTGTCCACCGAGGGTGTCTGTCACCGCAAGATGTGGCATCAACTATATGAACAATCACCTTACCCTCACCTTCAACTTAAAAATAAAAACGAGGACTAAATTAGCCCCCTGTCTCTATATTGTAATAGCAATGTTATAATTCTTAATCAAATTGTAACCAGCCTATAATAACATTCCTCTATTATTGTCCTAAGGTATTTAACAATAGAGGAGTTAATATATATGGGGAAATTAAAAGCTATCCTGTGTTTTATCAGGAGATATCATAAATACAGCTACTATACAAGTGAATGTGTATTATGTGGGAAGAAAAAATAATGCATATTAACCCCCAATATTCATTAACAATATTGGGGGTTATTGCTTTGGGAAAGCGGAGGCTTGTATTATACTACTCCCCTCCTCTACCAACTGTCCACTCCAGAAATACAAAAAGACCAAATCTGTCCACGAAGGGTGACAGACACCCTAAAAAGACAGATTGGCCATATTTGTCCACGGACGGTGTCTGTCACCGTAAGTAGACTCTTGTTTCGTAAGGTTGGAGGGTGAACTCTTTGTGGAGCTTCCTGTCAACCCCTTCATAGTTTGCCAACACTAATTCAAAGTCTCCTAGTTTCCCTCCAGCACTAACAACAGAACTTCCCGGCACTCTGAATCTTGTCACGTCTTCGCTGAAGTTATTCACCACAAGCGCCATCTTTTTCCCCCATTTGCGCGTATACGCGAACAGCTTCGGATGATTTGCCAGCAATAACTCATACGTACCGTACACGAATACAGGCTGATCCTTTCTCAACCGGATCAACTGCTTATAAAAGCTCAAGATCGAATCCGGATCGTCCAGCTGCTTCTCGACATTGATATCCACATAATTCGGGTTCACGCCCAACCATGTAGAATCCCCACTCGTGAATCCAGCCGTCTCTGATGAAGCATTCCACTGCATCGGCGTGCGAGAGTTGTCTCGGCATTGCTTCCAGATAAGCTTCATGAGCTCCTCATGTGAGCGACCTTTCTCGCGTTCCACTCGGTAATAATTCACCATACCCACATCGTTGTAATCCTCAATCCTCGGGAACTGCACATTTGTCATTCCAATTTCTTGGCCTTGGTAAATGAACGGAGTTCCTTTCATCAGAAAGTACAGCGCAGCCAGCATTTTCGCACTTTCCTTCCAGTACTCCTTGTCATTCCCCCAGCTCGACACGCGGCGCGGCTGATCGTGATTTTCGATGAAGAGCGCATTCCATCCTCTTCCTTCCAATCCCGTTTGCCACTTTGTCAGCGCCTTTTTCAACGCGCGCACATCCACACGACTGTCATCCGAGTTCTTATCCCAAAGGTCCAAAAACTCAAACTGAAAAATCATATTAAAATAGCCGTTCTCTTCTCCAACCCAGCGATCCGCGTCAGCAATCTTAACCCCATTTGCTTCCCCGACCGTCATCACATCGTACTTTTTAAAGGTCCTCTGTGAAAAGTCAGCCAGCCACTCATCGATTCCCTCCACATTCATCATGTAAGGAAAGCAAGGAACCACATCTAACCCTTCAGGATTCGGCATATCCGGGAAACCTGGCTTCTTTTTAATATGAGAAATCGCATCCACACGGAATCCATCAATGCCCTTATCAAGCCACCAGTTCACCATGTTCTCCAACGACTCACGCACCTCTGGATTTTCCCAGTTTAAATCAGGCTGACGCGTCGAGAAGATATGCATGAAATACTGGTCGGTCTCCTCGTCATACTTCCAAGCCGGACCACTGAAAATCGACTCCCAGTTATTCGGCTCCTTGCCTTCCTTCCCGTCGGCCCAAATATACCAATCGCGCTTCGGGTTATTCTTGCTCGACCGTGACTCAATGAACCAAGGATGCTCATCGCTTGTATGATTGATCACCAAATCCAAAATAATCCTCATCCCACGCTCATGAACACCCGCCAACAGCTCATCAAAATCCGCCATCGTCCCAAACTCATCCATAATGTCATGATAATCGGAAATATCATAGCCGTTATCGTCGTTCGGCGATTTGTACATCGGCGAAAGCCAAATCACATCAATGCCCAAATCCTTTATATAATCTAGCTTCGAGGTTAACCCCTTTAAATCGCCAATCCCGTCTCCATTGCTATCCATGAAGCTTCTTGGATACACCTGATAGGCAACGCTTTCCTTCCACCACTTCTTGTTCACGTTCGCACCTCTATTTCTACTTACACCCACCACATTTGTGATACAGGCTGTTCAATTAATACGGACTTTAAATTCACAACTGCACGAGTGAAGCCTTCTTCAATCGACATAATTGGATCTTCATGTTCAATGCTCACAACATAATCGTAGCCGTAAGTTCGTAACGCACTCATCATATCGGACCATTCCTTCAGGCTGTGTCCACAACCCACACTGCGGAAGTTCCACGCACGAGTTCGGATCTCCCCATACGGCTGCATATCGGTCAATCCGTACATATTGACATTGTCTTGGTCAATATACGTATCCTTCGCATGAAAATGATGAATCGCATTTTCTTTTCCTAAAATTTTAATCGCAGCCACCGGGTCAATTCCCTGCCACCATAAGTGACTCGGATCTAGGTTCGCCCCAATTGCGTCACAAGTTTCCTCGCGTAGCTTTAACAAAGTATATGGTGTGTGAACTAAAAATCCGCCATGTAACTCTAGACCAATTTTCACATGATGATCCTTAGCGTATTGCCCAACTTCACGCCAGTAAGGAATCAACTTCTCTTCCCACTGCCATTTCAACACATCGCCATACTCATTCGGCCATGGTGCCACCGGCCAGTTCGGCTGTTTCGCATCCTCGTGATCACCAGCTGTACCAGAGAAACAATTCACCACTGGTACGTTTAAAAGTGACGCCAACTTGATCGTCTTCAACAACGTATCATTGGACTGCTCCGCAAATTCCTTATCAGGAGAAATCGGGTTACCATGACAACTGAACGCACTAATAATTAAACCGCGCTCTTCCACTTTACGAAGATACTCTGCTCTTGCTTCTTCGCTTTCCAAAAGACCGTCCAGATCACAATGGTTATTCCCTGGATAACACCCTGTACCAATTTCAACTGCATGTAAGCCTGCATTTTTTACCGTATCAAGCATTTCCTCGAATGATTTTTCTGCAAAAAGCACTGTAAATACACCTAGTTTCATCGTGAACCTTCCTCCCTTTCACTGCTCTCGTATATCTTGTCAATAATTTGTGATACTTGTAGTGCTTGCTCTGGTTTTACCACAAGCTCCGCTTCACCCAAACAAGCCGCGACAAAATTCCTTGCCTGTGGCACATCTGGTTCCTCTTCCCCTGGCATCCAATCCGCTTGCATGTTAAAAAGCATGCCGTTTTTCGTTGTGTATAGTTCAAATGGGAATACATTTATTCCGCCCTCAACACCCGAAATGCTCACGTTCGCCACATCTTCCTTGATATTGGCTGCCCAAGACGTTTCAAACAGCATCGAAGCTCTGTTCTCAAACCTCATGTAAGCCGTTACATGATCATCCACCTCAAACGTCTGATGGTCAAACGTTCCCCATTGGTTTACTTGACCAGGAATTTTACTTAACGTATTGTATGTGCGACCCGTAACGCTTGTTTGCTTCGGATTTCCCATCAGCCAAAGAGCCAAATCAAGAAGATGGCAACCGAAATCAATTAAGCTTCCGCCACCTTGTAGTTCTTTGTTTGTAAAAACACCCCAGCCAGGAACCTTGCGACGTCTGAGCGCTTGAACCCGGACAACCAATGCCTCCCCAACGTCTTCCATCGACTTTTTCGCCGCGATGGCTTCCTTCATAAAACGGTAGTGATACGCGATCGCCAGTACCTTGTTTGCCTTTTTCGAAGCGTCAATCATCCTCTCACACTCGGCCGCACTTAGCGCCATCGGTTTTTCACAAAGCACGTGGACTCCCGCTTCAAACGCAGCAATCGTAATTTCTGCATGAAATTTATTCGGAGTACAAATACAAACCGCATCTACCTCTTGAAAAAGATCTTTATAGTCCTCGAACACATGTGGGATATTGAACTTTTCCGCCGCCTCGCGAGCTCGTTCACCATTCACGTCACTAACGGCCGTAATCGTGCATTTATCGCCTAAAGCAAGAAAAGCCGGGATATGGCGGGCCTGTGCAATCCCGCCAACCCCGATAATCCCGATTCGTAGCTTTTCCATTATTCTTTTACTCTCATAATTTGTTTCGTTTCATTAGACTCAAGAGCTGCTAAGATTACTCCTAAGGACTTCATTCCCTCTTCGCCGCTCACAGCCACTTCTCTATCATTTAGCACAGCATCCACAAACAGATCAATCACATGCGAACTACTTTGGCCGCCCTCGTCATTCGACTGAATTTTTCCTAATTGGTAATTCACGACGTCACCATTCTTGTATTGAACAACTAACGAATTGGTTGGATCGTCCTCTAAACGAAGAATCGCATTCTCTCCATAAATAATCGTTGAGTTGTCTTCCTTGCTCACATACGACCAGCTCGCCGCAAGTGTCCCAATGATACCGCTTTCTGTTTTCAACACACAAACTGCTGTGTCATCAACCGTAGCAAATTCCTTTGCACTCGTCTCAACAAATGCACCCACTTCAACGATTTCTTCTCCTAGTATATATCGTAGAAGGTCTGTTTTATGAACACCTAAATCACCCATTGCACCAACGAACGCTTTATCTTTTTGGAAAAACCAACCTTCCTTGCCTTCCACGCTCCAGCCTTCTGGTCCACCGTGTCCGAAAGCGGTACGGAAGCTATAAATCTTTCCAACTTCACCGCTCTGAATCAATTGACGAGCTTTTTGATGAGAAGCCACAAAACGTTGGTTGTGCGCGATCATTAGCTTTTTGCCGCTATTTTTCGCTGTCTCGATCATCGATTTTGCTTCCTCTTCTGAAGTTGCCATTGGCTTTTCACATAGAACATGAACACCTGCAAGCAGCGCGGCATTCGAGATTGGTGCATGAAGATAGTTCGGTGTACACACGCTCACCGCATCAACTTCTGCGTTTCTTAAAAGTTCCACGAAACTTGTGTACGATGGAACTCCATACTTTTCTCCGATTTCTAGTGCTCTCTCCGCGTTATTGTCGCAAACCGCCACAATCTCCACATTCGGATTTGCAGCATATTCAGGTAAATGGCGATGGCGCGCGATACTTCCGCAGCCAATCACACCTACACGTAGTTTTTTCATGCTAGTTTCCCCCTTTGATCGTTTCTAACGGTTTTGCATTTCCGTAAACTGGACGTTCTCTCTTCACTGGCTGTGCCCATTTGACTGCGTTTGTGATGACCTTTTGAATTTTTTCATTATGGTAAGTTGGGTACGTTTCATGTCCTGGTCGGAAGTAGAACACCTTCCCGTTTCCGCGTGTATATGTACAGCCGCTTCGGAACACTTCGCCGCCCTCAAACCAACTAGTAAAAACAAGCTCATCTGGCTGCGGAATATCAAAATGCTCACCGTACATTTCTTCCTGTGGTAACTCAATATATTCACCGATTCCCTCTGCAATCGGGTGACTCGGGCTCACTACCCAAAGACGCTCTTTCTCATCCGCTTCACGCCACTTCAGATCACAGCTCGTTCCCATTAATGTTTTAAAGATTTTCGAAAAATGGCCAGAATGAAGCACAATTAAGCCCATTCCATCAAGAACGCGCTGCTGCACCTTTTGTACGACTGTGTCTGATACTTCGTTATGAGCAAGATGTCCCCACCAAACAAGTACATCTGTATTCGCTAACACATCATCCGTTAATCCATGCTCCGGCTCATCAAGTGTCGCTGTCTTCGCTTCGTAACCTGCTGAAGTTAAAAACGACGCAATCGCCCCGTGAATACCCTCCGGATAAATATCCCTTACCACTGGATTCTTCTGCTCATGTCGATTCTCATTCCATACTGTTACCTTCACCACGTCAAACCACTCCTTTTACAATATCTTACTCCCTATTTTAGAGATTCATAGATTTTATGAAACTGCTTACATTGACGAGTAGGGTGGAAAATATTGACCTCACCGGATGTGAAAGTAACCAGATTACTATCAAATATATATATTCTGCTTCATGGGGACTTAGAAACCCTTTTCGTTACCATAAGTTTCGTTTTATTGCTTTCATGGGAATCTAACTGGATGTTTGGTTTCCGGTAGCTTAGTTTTCCTGCCCTTATGGGAACCTAAGTGCCTTTTTGATTACTACTAGACTTGGTTTCCTGCCTCACGGGAACCTAACTGCTCTTTTGGTTACCACTAGACTAGTTTCTCTTCTTCCATGGGAACACAACTGCCCTTTCACTTACCGTTAGACCAGTTCTTCTCCCTCCTACGGGAACTCAACTGCTCTTTCATTTACCACTAACCCCGCTCTCCTCCCTCCTACGGGAACTCAACTGCCCTTTCACTTACCGTTAGACCAGTTCTTCTCCCTCCTACGGGAACTCAACTGCTCTTTCATTTACCGCTAACCCCGCTCTCCTCCCTCCTACGGGAACTCAACTGCTCTTTCATTTACCGCTAACCCCGCTCTCCTCCCTCCTACGGGAACTCAACTGCTCTTTCATTTACCACTAACCCCGCTCTCCTCCCTCCTACGGGAACTCAACTGCCCTTTCATTTACCGCTAACCCCGTTCTCCTCCCTTCATCGGGAACTCAATCACCCTTTCAGTGACCACCAAACCCTATTTTCCTAATAAACAGGCACTGACACCCCCGCCAACTCGACCTCTCCTTTCCAACCACCTACAAATTTCCCCATACAAATAAAAGAGACCACCTCAAAGTAGTCTCCCAATAACTCTATTTCTTCCCAACCAAACCCGCCCGATACTCATTCGGCGTAATCCCCACAACCTTCTTAAACACCTTACGAAAATACTTATCATCCTGATAACCAATCATATTTGCAATCTCATAAATTTTCAGCTGGCTATTTTTCAACAGCGATTTTGCCTTTTTCATGCGGATGTTCACGATGTAATCAGAGATATTTACGTTAAATTCTTGCTTGAACTTTCGTGAAATATACTCGCGGCTAATGTAAAAATGCTCAGAAATCTCTTGTAGCTTCACGTCACGATCGAAGTTTGCCTGCAAATACGCTTCAATATCTTCAATGATATTAGTTGTTTTTCTACTGACCTGTTTCTTCAGCTTCCTTAAAAACAAACTGATCTCGCGCCTTTTCGCAGCCACATAGTCTTCCAGCATGAAGTTCCCTTCTTCATCAAAGAACGAATCGACTCGGCCCTCGACATCTTCAGATACCTTCACCTCAAGCTTATTGGCTTTATACCAGCGATTGCTCAATAGCAAGTACTCATTTTCAAACTGCACTACTTGTCTAACCGATAAGTAGTTCTGTTCGGTAAAATCGATCCGCACCTGCTCAATGAGCTCATCAAATGCTTCGATTTCCCCTGCCTGAATCGCGAGGTCTATGCTTGAGGAGTAATCCATAAGGCTCTTCAACGGTTTGTCCGGCATCATATATTCCACATACACCTTACATGCTTTTGGCTCCAACAGATTTCTGCCCACGAGTACCATCCTCGCTTCTCGGTACGATCCCTTCAGCTGGGAGCTTTCCTCGACCATTTTCCCTAAAGCGATCGGACAGGCGATATTCATAGCCGCTTGCAACGATTTGTAAATGCCAGTGAGAATTTCCTTCACCTCATCAAATCGATCCCAAAAGATGATGACAACCTCACCTTTGTTAGATAAATATCGAAATCCGATTCCGCACTCTTTTTCTAGTAACATTTCGTTTACCACATTTAGTACTGTAAAATAGGCTAAATCACGATCTCCACCAAAAGCTTCAATCGTTCTTCGGTTCACCCGAATAATCCCTACCTTATAACTTCGTGATGACTGAAATCCTAATTCCTCGAACAATCCCTCGTCCACACCCTCGTCACTATTCATGAGCTGCGTGAACTTTCGGTCGCGGTAGACGGGCTTCATCATATTCATCAACTGCCCGCTCGTTTCTTCTTTTTTCCGCTCCTCTTCTTCCTTTTTCCATTCATTCACTGCCGTTTCTAACGTTTGATTCAATATTTCCGGATCCACAGGCTTCAGCAAATAATCCGTGCTTCCGAAGTGAATTGCTTTTCTCATATAATGATAGTCATCGTACCCAGTGACGACGATCACCTTGCTTGTGGGGTGATTTCCTTTGATCCATTCGAGTAGCTTCGTGCCGTCCATTTTCGGCATTTTCATATCGGAAAAAATGATCTCTGGACGGTGTTTTTCAATGAGGTTGGTTGCTTCTTCTCCATTGCTTGCTTCATAGATCGTGGTGATTCCGTGCTTTTCCCAATTCCCTAGAAGTTTGATTCCTTCACGTACATGTTTTTCATCATCAACAATTAAAACGATCACGGCTAGTTCCCCTCCTTTGGCATTTCAACAGGAATGCATATGCTTACAACAAAGCCTTCTTCTCCATTTTTATAGATGGAAAAATCCGCTTGATTTCGATAATAAATCACTAATCGATCATAAATATTTTTCAGGCCGATCGATGCCGACGACTTCTCCGTTCCACTATACAACTCGTGACGAATAAGGCTTAATTGCTCATCGGTTACCCCTGCTCCATTGTCCTTCACGGATATTTTAAGCATCCCATTTTCCTGGACAGCCGCAGAAATGATGATCGCTTGTTTATCTGTATGCTGATCAAAGCCATGCTTAAAGCAATTTTCAACAATCGGCTGCAGAATCATTTTCGGAACCAAAATTCCCTCTGTTTCCTTTTGAATAACCAAGTGAAAATTAAATTGATCATCAAATCGTTGTTTCTGCAGCTGCAAGTATGATTTCACATGCCGTATTTCATGTGATAGTGGAACTACATCTTCCTTCATATTCATGCTATATCGCATGATTCCTGCAAGTGACGTTAACAACGTATACACCTTTGTCCCGTTAGCTTTGAGTGCCAACGTGCCAATCGACTGAAGTGAGTTATATAAAAAATGCGGATTGATTTGTGAGCGCAAAACACGAAGCTGGGAGGCTTTATTCTCTATATCCAACCGGTATTCGCGTTCAATCAGTTCATTTATTTTTTCAATCATGCTCTTAAAATGCTTTCCTAGCATACCAATTTCGTCATTTCCTAATGACTCAAAATCAGCCTTGAACTCCCCTTTTTCTACCTTTTTCATATTAGTGATCAGCACTTTGATAGGGGCTGTAATTTTAAAGGAAACAAACATGGTGGCTACTAGTACGACCACCATGGTTACAATTCCAATTAGAATGTTGGTGAAGGCTGTCTGGCGAGCGATTTGGTACAACACATCATACGGAATTCGCTTCGCAATATACCAATTTTCCACAGGTCCTGAAAATTGGTCAAACACAATCACCCCTTCTTCCCACTCGAGGCTCTTTGTGGAGGTTGGTTGCTCCTTGATTGGTTCGTACCAACTTTCGGTCATCGGTTCTCCAATCATCTCTTCATTAGAGGAATACACCACGATTCCTTGGTCATTCACAATGAAAAGCTCTTCGATGTCCTTCGTATATAATCGATCCGCAACCGCTCCGATTCTTGATAAATTAATATCAATGGAGAGAAAACCTAATATATCTTCCGCTGGTACGTCGCGAATGATGCTATGAAAGCTGAGGACCTTTGTACTCTGTGATTTGGGTATAAAGGCCATATTGTTGTAGCTGGATATTTCATGTGGCGGTTCAATTAAATAAAAATCATCATGACGAGGCAGCTGCGCATAATAAGGATGCGACATGATATTCTCGTATTCACCCCTGCCACTAATCGTAGAATGATAGTTCGTAAACGAGTCCTTTTCCTTATCAATATACAGATGCATTTGTTCAATTTCAGGACGTGTATTAAATAAATACGCTAGCGCGCGTCGGATTTCTTCTTGGTTACTCCCAATGTCTCCCGATATTCCTTCTCTCATCACGCTCATTAGCGGGTCATATCGATAGAGCACCGTTGACATTTGTGCAATATCTTCCAGATACACCGTCAGCTCCTGCTCCCCTTTTGTGATAAGGTCATGATTCGTGGAGACAAACTGATCATTAATAGAGTTGGTGGTTTGGTAATAGGTGATTCCAATCGCTGTACCAAATGGAAGGATGGTTGCCAGCATTAAAAAGATGATTAACTTTTTTCGAATTCCCCACTTCATAGCTCCCTGCTCCTCCTCTGGACACGAAATCCCACTCATTGTAGCACAATTTTCTTGGACTTCAACAGAGGGTGTAAAAAATGAAACCGTTCAATATTTTCCACCCTGTTGGTCAATGTAAGCCGTTTCATAGTTTTTTAAAATAGTTGAAAATAGGACTATGGAGGTGCAGGGGATGAATAGTCAAAGTAATGTAAAAGAAGTTGACGGGGCAGTTGTTGTTAGTGAGAAACGCACGCAAAAAGCTGTGTCCACTCCTTTGTTTAGTAAAAAGAAGCTGAAAGATGCAGGATTGTTCACCTTATTCGTTGGACCTGTGTTCTTAGCATTTACCTTAATTGTCTTAATTCCTTTCTTTTCGGGTGTTTATTATGCATTTACGGATTGGAACGGGATTACAGGGTCGGTCCAGTGGGTTGGACTTGATAACTTTAAGTATTTGATTTTTGAAGATAAACAGTTTCACGCTTCCTTCCTTCTAACGACGAAATATACGGTTGTAGCAATCTTGCTAACAAACGTGATCGGGTTTGGATTAGCGATTATCGTGACACAAATGCTGAAAACGAGAAATATTTTACGAACAGTCTTCTTCATGCCAAATCTACTTGGTGGTCTTTTACTAGGATTCATTTGGCAGTTCATTTTTGTAAAAGGTTTCGCTTCTATCGGCGAGATCACAGGAATTCCACTTTTTGAACTAGCTTGGTTAGGAGATGCAAGCACAGCCTTTTGGGGAATTGTGATTGTCAGCGTGTGGCAAGGTGCAGGTTACATCATGATCATCTACATCGCCGCACTACAAAATGTTCCACAAGAATTAATTGAAGCAGCAAGAATTGACGGAGCTAACAGATTTCAAATTCTCCGTCACATCACGATGCCATTAGTTGCACCAGCTGTAACGATCTGTTTATTTTTAACAACGGCATCCTCTTTTAAAATCTTTGATGCGAACCTATCGCTAACG
Organism: Bacillus coreaensis; assembly: GCF_050586445.1. Taxonomy (NCBI): domain Bacteria; kingdom Bacillati; phylum Bacillota; class Bacilli; order Caryophanales; family Bacillaceae; genus Bacillus; species Bacillus coreaensis. The sequence goes on along the minus strand of NZ_JBOCCY010000004.1, from coordinate 185,169 downwards.
AATGGTGGACCATTTAAATCAACCGAGATGTTAGCGCTTAATATTTACACAGAGGCTTTCGTTAATAACCGTTACGGAATTGGTGAAGCAAAGGCATTGATTTTCTTCCTTGTCGTAGCCGCGATTACCGTACTACAAGTGACGATTTCTAAGAAAAGGGAGGTTGAATCGTGATGGGTCACAAGTATTCATGGAGAACCTTCAGTGTTGAGATCTTTGCGATTGTGCTCGGACTTTTGTTCCTAGTCCCTTTCTATTATGTGGTGTCAAATTCCTTGAAGCCTTTTGCCGAAATTTTAACGAATACATCGGCACTACCGAAAGTGTTTCAGTTTGAAAACTATGTACGAGCTTTTGAAATGCTTGATTTCTTTAACGTTTTTAAAAATTCGTTGATTATCACAATTGCTAGTAATGTAGTTTTGGTGCTCTTTTGCTCGATGGCGGCGTATATGCTCGTTCGTACGAAAAAGAAGATTAGTAATATCATCTTTATGACCTTCGTTGCTGCGATGATTATTCCGTTCCAATCGATTATGATTCCGCTGATTAAAACAGCTGGAAATTTTGGATTACTGAACAGCATGTGGGGCCTGGTGATTATGTATTTAGGCTTCGGGTCTGGAATGACGATCTTCTTGTACCACGGGTTTATTAAAGGAATTCCGGTTGAACTGGAAGAAGCAGCTATCATTGATGGCTGTTCACGATTCGGGGTTTTCTGGAGAATTGTTTTTCCTCTATTGAAGCCGATTACGGTGACGATTGTGATTTTAAACAGCTTATGGATTTGGAATGACTTCTTATTGCCGTCTCTTGTTCTTCAGGATCCGGAGCTAAGAACGATTCCACTTGCGACTTTCTTCTTCTTCGGTCAATATACGAAGCAGTGGGATTTAGCACTAGCTGCATTGGTACTTGGTATCATTCCGTTATTGATTTTCTTCTTCTCGATGCAAAAACACATCATTAAGGGAATTACTAGCGGTTCAATTAAGTAAGGGTTTTACCTCCACGGTCTGACTGGCTCAGGCTGTGGAATCAAATATAAAAATTTTAAAGATCTTTTTCCAAGGGGGAAAACAAAAATGGCTTTAAAGTTGAAAAAGTATTCGGTTTTAGCAGGTGTATTGTCTGCCTCACTTCTTTTAGGAGCTTGTTCAAGCGATAGCACTTCTGGCGACAAAGAAGGTGCAAGCAAGGACGATAAAGTGGTAATTGATATTTTCCAAGGGAAGGTTGAAATTGCTGATCAATTGAAAGCGTTAACAGATGAGTATACAAAAGAACATCCAGATGTGACTTTTAATATTGAAACAGTTGGTGGCGGTGCGGACGGTGCGGCTGCACTAAAAGCAAAATTTGCTTCTAATAAAGCACCTGATATTTTCACAAATGATGGAGATGCACAATTATTGGTTTGGCAGGATAAGTTAGAAGATTTATCTGATCAACCATGGGTAGCTGACGCATTCGATGGTACTTTAGATGGAATGACATCTGACGGGAAAATTTACGGTATGCCTTTAAACATGGAAGGTTACGGCTTTGCTTATAACAAAGAACTATTTGAAAAAGCAGGTATCACGGAGCTTCCTACGACATTCTCTGAATTAGAAGCAGCAGCTAAGAAGCTTCAAGATGCTGGCATCACTCCATTCTCGATCGGTTATGGCGAGTGGTGGGTATTAGCAAACCACGGCTTAAACGTTCCATTTGCTTACCAAGAAGACACTGACGCGTTCTTCACTGGCTTAAACGACGGTTCTGGTAAAATTGAAGGCAACGAATTCGTAAGCAAGTACTTTGATTTAATCGACTTAACGATCAAGTACGGTAACAAAAATCCATTAACAACTGACTACAACACACAAGTAACGCTATTCGCTACTGGCGAAGCTGCAATGACGCAACAAGGAAACTGGATTCAACCAATGTTAGACAAGATCAACCCTGAAATTGAAGTTGGATTTATTCCAATGCCACTTACAGATGACGAAGCTCAAACAGATAAGCTAATGGTTGACGTTCCAAGTAACTGGGTTGTTCACAACGGTTCAACGGATGAAGAAAAAGAAGTAGCAAAAGACTTCTTAAACTGGATGGTTACCTCTGAAGCTGGTAAAACGGCATTAACAAAAGAATTCAAGTACATCCCTGCATTCAAGTCTGTTGAAGCATCTGCTGACGACATCGGACCTCTAGGCGCTGACCTTCTGAAGTACTCTCAAGAAGGCAAAACATACTCTTGGCAGTTCATGAAGTACCCAGACGGTGCTGGTCAAGAATTCGGTGCAGCGCTTCAAGCATACGTTGGCGGCCAAGCATCTAAAGAAGACACCATGAAAGCCTTCGACGCAACTTGGCAGAAGCTTAAGAAATAAGTGCTCGAACATAAGAATCACTGACTGACCCAACTAATTTGGGTCAGTTTTTTTGGTTGTTCGCCCCCACTGTCCACGCCACACGGACAAAAACAGTATTTCTGTCCACGAAGGGTGTCAGACACCGCAAAAAGACACTTTCCCACATTCTGTCCGCGAGGGGTGTCTGTCACCGCATTCGGTGGTATAATGGAGGATAGACTATTTTTGATAACGGGAGGGTCGGACGGATGTCACATATCCCTGAGGTTTACAAAGAATTAATTGAAACGGCTGCCGCAGATGTTTCGAAGCTCCTAAGTCCGGGTTATGAACCGGATGCGAAGCTGATGCAAAAAGGACTTCTTATATATAGGCAAGGACTCGTTACAAAGGTCCGTTACGAGGATGGCTCGGTTACATCAACGGTTCAGGATGTTACACCGGTTTTTGTTCAGGTGGAGTTGAACTTCTTCCAAACAAGCTCCTGTTCCTGCCCAGCTGATGGAATTTGCCGTCATATCGTCGCTACATTCCTTTACGCATTTTCCCAAGTCGGCAGTGTGGCTGACTGGGTCGAGGAATGGCGCACCCCTCTTCATGAGAAAAAAACGGCGCATCAGCTCGGACTCATGAAGGCCAAGGATTTAATGAAAGGATCAGGTACCATCAAACCCGATTACGATCATTGGGTTCAAACCTTTCAAAACAGCTTCCAATCCATCATGAATGGCCAAGGAACACCAAAGCCCTACCTCATCCCAGAACTGTACCAGGCCTATACGAGACGACTGCGTGCCACCGCACCGGTTGAATTAGAGTGGAAGAATCTGTATCAATTGGTCGGAAATATCTTTTCGTTCCGCCAGTTACTCAACTTAAGTCAGGAATCCGGTCATAGCTCGTATGACATTGAACGCAACTACCAGCAGCTATTTTTCTCACTCATTGACGAAATCGAAGTGCTCATCAACCGCCTAAGCGTACACGCCCTTCCTTTCGCCTTTGATGAGTTCATCGCCCGACTCAAAGATGATGTAACCGACCTTCTCATTGACGAGGTTGCTTTAGAGTTTGAACGAATCCAGCTTTATCAGCTGCTTTGGAGTTCTCTTTTTAAAAAGAAGCATTGGCGTGAAGAAGAGCTAGAAAAACTAGCGAACCTTGGGAAAATCAATGGCTCCTACGCCCTATCCATTGGCTACATTCATCTAAATCTGTTGTTAAAACGAGACGAAAAAGCTCTATCCATCATCACTCAACACGAAGCAGACATTAGTCCTTTTCTTCTCATCTGGTTAGAGGACTTTAAATCACAGCGTGACTGGAAACGCATGGGGCCATTCGTCGAGGCATTTATAGGCTATTTACGCCCTTATTTACTCAGCTTGCCGAACAGCTACGCGTGCTTTGACTTCACAAGGTATGCAACAAGAGTGCTGCAATCCTATTGTGCTGAAACTAATCGGATTGATCTGTATGAAAAAATTCTCATGCAGCTTCTTCCCTATAGCTACCGTGAATACGAGCAATACTTATATATGGAAAAGCAATACGAAAAATGGAGCGACCTGCAAGCCTATATCGGCTATGACATGACCTCCATCTCGACCGACAAAATCAAAGAGCTTCAAAAAGAGGACCCAGCCGTCCTATTGCCGCTCTACCATCAATCGATTCAGAAAAATATTGATTTGAAAAATCGTGGCAACTATCGCCAAGCCGTTCGTGAGCTAAAAAAGCTTCGAACACTATACAAAAAACTCAAGCGCCAAGACGAATTTGAGCAATTTTTCGACCTATTACTTGAGCGCACGAAACGGCTTCGAGCGTTTCACGAGGAATGTCAAAGGGGTAAGCTGATTCATGCTTAAAACGAGACTCGTACACATACACATTCGTCATATAGAAAACAACCGATACTTTATTTGGGCAACCAATGACCATAACGACGACGTCCAACCGTCACAGTGGAAATCGCTTCTTTTTAACCGTCACAAGGAATCGTATTACGGTACCTTTGTCGATGAAGAAACGATTGACCAACATCCCGGCGTGTCCATCGACGCTTGGCAGCTTGTGTCCCTTTTAGCACAAGAGCAATTCAATCAGCTTATCGAGTGGGATTGGGATGAAACGGCGCAAATCTGTCTGGCCTCTGCCCATTCGCTGCACGAAGCGATTTCGGAAAAAGATTGGCTTCCTGACTTTTCAGCATGGGAACAAGACGAATTCCGCTGGGCGCTTCCTGAGCGGGTCAAGCAGGAATTTGATCCGTCTTTTTTCGAGCAACAAATTTCTGAGGATGAAACCGTTCAACTTTTTATAGAAAAATGGTTCGATTCCTCCCTTAGCGCCTTTTTCGACAGAAACCAGGAATGGCACGAAAAAGTCGGAGTAAAGCTTGATGCTTTGAAAAACCAAGCCCTTTCTCCACGCGCATTGGCTACCTATTTTGATGAAGAAACATGGAGCGAATGGATTGGACTGAAAGAGTCTCAAGTACCGTTTTCATTAGGTTTGCGCTTAGAAGAGCCAGCGGACCTTGATGGAACATGGGAGCTTCAAGTCTTTTTACGCGGAAAAAATCAACCCGATCTGATTGTCGATGCCAAAGATGACAGCAATATGCCTAAAAGCTGGCAGGCGTATGATTCGTATATTGAACGTGAGCAACAGCGCTGGGTGGAGCTTTTTCCATGGCTGGAAGGAAGACGTGGAGTCACCAGTCAGTTAACGGAAAACGATGCTTGGATGTTCTTGTCTGATGCGAGTGAAACGTTGCTGGCATTAGGAGTCGAAATTCTCCTCCCTTCTTGGTGGCAAGCGATGAAGAACGCGAACTTGAAGGTCAAAGCCAAGCTCAAGGGAACGGGCTCACGCGGTCAGTCCTTTGTGGGACTCCAGGCGATGCTTGATTACAACTGGCGCTTCTCGATGAACGGAGTGGAGCTGAGTGAAGATGAGTTCCATCAGCTGGTTGAGGAAAAAAGACGCCTCGTGTTTATTCGCGGTCGTTGGATCAAGCTCGACCCAGGATTTATCCGTACCATTCAAGACTTAATGAAAAAGGCGGAAAAAGAAGGCTTACACGTAAGAGACCTCATCCAGCAGGAGCTTTTAGGTGGAGATGATGAAGATCCTTCTCAATCGCTGGATGATCCACGTGCGTTTGCCAAAATACAAATTGAGCTGAACCGTCAATGGAAGCAAATGATCAAGCAACTTCAGGACGTTCGTTCGATTCCCGAGGTTGAGGTCCCAGAAAGCTTCCTTGGTGAGCTGAGACCATATCAAAAACAAGGCATGAGCTGGCTATTGTTCTTGCGTAAGTATGGGTTTGGTGCGATTTTAGCTGATGATATGGGACTTGGAAAAACGATTCAGTTGATCAGTTACCTTTTACAAGTGAAAAAAGAGGACAAAAATCCAGCACCCGCTTTGATTGTTTGTCCAACTTCTGTACTTGGCAACTGGCAAAAGGAGATCGAACGTTTTGCACCTAATGTGAAAGTATATCTCCATTACGGTTCGAATCGTTTGAAAGAGGAGAAGTTCAAGGAAAAAGCGTTAGAGTCCGACGTCGTCCTCACCTCCTATGGACTCACTCATATCGACACAGCCGAGTTCGAGCCCATTACATGGAGCTCGGTCGCGATCGACGAAGCGCAAAATATTAAAAATGCTGGAACAAAGCAATCTCGTGCGGTCCGAAAGCTGAACGGTAAGCACCACATCGCACTAACGGGAACACCGATGGAAAATCGGTTAACCGAGCTTTGGAGCATTTTTGATTTTACCAATCACGGGTACTTAGGAAGCTTAGGGAATTTCCAGAAAAAGTTCGTCTTGCCGATTGAAAAAGACAATGAGAAGGAAAAAATCAGTGAGCTTCAAGCATTGATTCGACCATTCTTACTCAGACGGACGAAAAAAGATGAAGAAGTGGCGCTCAATCTACCGGATAAGCAGGAACAAAAGGAATACTGTCCGCTCACTGCCGAGCAGGCATCATTATACGAGCAACTCGTCCAAGATACATTTGCTCAGATCGAAACGCTTACTGGCCTCGAACGAAAGGGACTTATTTTACAATTGTTGAGCCGCTTAAAGCAGCTATGCAACCACCCTGCCCTTTACTTGAAGGAAGAAAATCCGTTACAGCTTCTTGAACGTTCAGTTAAGCTTGAAAAATTAACCGAGCTCATTGAAGCGGTACTCGAGCGCGAAGAAAGCGGCTTGATTTTCACCCAATACATCGAAATGGGTGAAATCATCCGACGTGTGTTAAATAAGAAGTACGGCATTGAAGTTCCTTTCTTAAACGGAAGTGTGCCAAAAGCCAAACGTGATGAAATGATCACACGATTCCAAAACCGCGAGTTCCCTGTGTTCCTGCTAAGTTTAAAAGCCGGTGGAACCGGGTTAAATCTAACAGCGGCAAATCACGTCATCCATTACGATCGCTGGTGGAACCCAGCCGTCGAAAACCAAGCAACCGACCGTGCCTACCGAATCGGTCAAAAACGATTCGTCCACGTTCACAAATTCATCAGCACAGGCACACTCGAAGAAAAAATCGACGCCATGCTAGAGAAAAAACAAACGCTAAACGATGCCATCATCCAAAGCGACAACTGGATCACCGAGCTCTCCACCGACGAGCTCCGCGACTTAATCCTACTCTCCTAGCAATAAGGTGTCTGTCACCACAAAAAGACAGATCGGGCCATTTTGTCCGCCCGGGGTGGACACTTTACACTCTGTCTACTGTCCGTCTCAGGTGGACAAAACCGACAAAAGTGTCCACGAAGGGTGTCTGTCACCGCAAGCGGGACGTAGAAAGACCCAGCCACGATGGCTGGGTCTTTTCCTTTATACTGCTAAGTGTCCTTTTAGTTCTTGTTGCACTCGTTCTTTTTCCTCGTCGGAGACAAAAAGGTACCACACTCTCCCTATGTACCCGCCTTCACCTTGAATCGTGAGTTGGTCAATCATCCTCCCCGATTTCCGATAATTCTTCTGGATATCGACCATTTGATCCCAAGTTAGGTTCGTTCGTACATTTTCTCCGAGTGCGGAGAAAATATCACCGAAATTGGTTAGTGAGCTAAAGCTTGCCCCTTCACGGATAACTCCTCGAATAATTTGGCGCTGGCGCTGCTGTCTTCCGAAATCACCTTGTGGGTCATCGTACCTCATTTGCACATACGAAAGAGCTTCCTTACCCGTTAAGCCGATTTCACCTTCTTTAAAAGTAACGCCCCCGTTAGAAAACTCAAACGAGTTGTTTACTGTAATTCCGCCTACTGCATCCACAATATCTTGAAAACCTTCCATATTCACCTTTATATAATAGTCGATCGGGATGTCGAGAAAGTTCTCAACGGTTGCCATCGCCATTTCTTCATTTCCGAAGGCGTACGCATGATTAATCTTATCCTCGGTACCACGACCAACGATCTCCACCCTCGTATCACGAGGGATACTCAACATCTTCACTGTCTCTAATTCCGGATTCACCGTCAATACAATCATCGTATCTGATCGGCCTTTGTCTCCTTCTCTCTCATCCACACCAAGCATCAACACAGAGAACGGCTCCTGCGCCTCGAGCGAAACCTCCTGTGCCCTCTTGTCGGAAACCTTCCTACTCGTTGGATCATGCATCGTCTCCATCGCTTTACTCAGCGAGTGATACACCGAATATGCATATGCACCTGCACCAAGAAAAAGCAGCAGCAGGATGATTCCTGTTACCCTGACCCATCTCCGCTTTTTCTTACGCCTTTCTGCCCTCATAAAGACAACCTCCCTTTATGAGAACAGAATAACAGAAAATTATTCCAATTCTAGAAAAAGTGTTCGACAATTCTTTTATATATAAAACAACCAAACAATCAACGTCGCAAAACTCGAACCTAAAATCGCACTTAACGTCATAGCAACCGAGCTAATCGAAACCGTTAATTCATCAAATTCCTTCGCCTTCGAGGTTCCAATCGCATGAGAGGCACTTCCAAAGGCCATTCCCCTCCCTAATTGGCTTGTAATTCGGAACCAGTTAAAGATAGTAGGTCCCAACACCGCTCCTGTCAGGCCTGCCAGCAACACGAATACGATCGTCATAGACGAAAATCCTCCGATCGCTTTTGTCACCTGGATGGCAACGGGAGTGGTAATCGATTTAGGAATAATAGAAAGAATGAGATTTTGTGAAACTCCTAAAACCTCCGCCAGCAACACTCCGCTAACCATACCTACTACTAACCCCATAACCACCCCTCCCACAATCGGAACCAGCTGACCCATTAACGTTTTTCTCTGCTTATACAACGGAAGGGCAAGAGCAACAACTGCGGGTCCAAGCAAGTGGTTGATCCATTCTCCACCAATCATATACGTTTCATAGGATAGTTGAAACACACTTAATATCACTATAATCGCAATGGTGGTTGTCAGTAAGGGAAGAAGAAACGCGAAGGAATACTTCAAGTACAACCGGTTCATCAAAAGATACATGCCAACCGTTAATACCACAATTATTATTGAGACAAGGAATTGTTGCACTGAATTTTCTCCTTCCTTTTTTGGGCCATTCTTTCCAAGAACTGACAACACCGCCCAACCGATATCATCGTCACGATCGTACTTACCATGATAATCCCGAATAAGATTAACCCTTTTCCTGATAAAAGGGATGGTTCATTCATCACACTGACCGTTGCTGGTACTAGTAACAGTGGAAGAAAAGTGATAAGAACACTCGCACCGTCCTGAATCCAAACGACAAGAATAATTTTAAAAAATAATAAAAGCAACAATAATAACAATCCAATAATACTACCAGGAAGAGGAATATGGAGAAAGCCTTGGAAGAAACTGCCTATATAAAATAAACCAATCAATATACCAATCTGAAAAATTACCTTCGTAACGTACATAGTCGAGTTGATTCGCCACCTTTTTAATAAAGACTATCTTCATTTTACTATAAAAAACGCTGTTTTTGTTGCTATAATGCCGTTTATGAAAGTGCTCAGATATGCGGAGACACGTTTATCGTGATGTTAGTGACCTTTCAAAAAATAATTCACCCACTTGAAAATTTTGGTAAATGTCTCTGTTAAAGAACAGTGTTGATATTTGAACTCTTTCCGAAACCTTGATATAATGAGAACGTACATTCGACTCGACAGAATGCTTAAAACACCATAAAAAGAGTTTTTATTAACATCATTTGTATTTGCAATGACAGAAACGTGCGATAGCTTACGACTATCGAAATTCGATGCGCAGTCCTTATTGAGCTATCGTAATCGGTGTAGCAATAATCAAAAATAAGGATTTTTCGATCATGTAAGTAGCATGAACCAAGCTAGGATTTTAAATATTTGAAAAGCTTGAATTACGAGAGGTTTTTAATAAAAGCGAAAAGAGGAATATAATTGGAAAATTTGGACTTTAGTAAAGCTGTTGAGCGTTCTAAACAAATAAGAAAACTATATCATCATTTAGAAAGACAGCATCATGAGAAAGAATGGACTGTAGAAGAGGATGCATTAGCTTTTCTTACGGATGCAGGTTTGATTGGTCGTCTAACAATGTCTCAACAAGGTCGTTGGACAACAAATGGAGACACTATACCTGAACTTGAACACAAACTTGGTGAATGTATGTGGTGGCTGACCGTTTTGGCTGAACGCATGGATATTGATATTAGTGAAGCATTTGATAAATTCTTATCTAAAACTGAAAAAAAATTAGGGAATTAATTTCAAAACCCATTTGGAATAATTTAAAGTCAAGAATAACAACTATTTTTATAGAAAACTGCCATAAAAAAACATATAGAAGGTGGTCGATTGGACTGCATTCTCTTTGCTGTTATTTCTATCGAATTAAGGCTCGATTCTGCATTCCAATCGACATTACACAAAAAATCGAGCAGCCAATAAAGCTGCTCGAATAGTGAGGGGGAGTGGGGCGGTCATTGATTCTATCTAAGGGAGAAAATATGAGGATTATTTTAGTATCTTAAGTGCGTTTCTCGTATCGCACATTCTAACTGAGCGATTCTCATTTGTAACAGAGAGATATGTTCATGGGATTTACCCACGAGCTCAATCAGCTGTTCCACTACATGTTCGTTCATTTGTATCAAGGAGCAACGACCTCTCTTTCTGGTGGAGGAGTTGGAAGTGGGATTTTTGCGGCCCGGTCGTCTTCTCTTCTCGGACCGATAAATCGAACGTTTTCAGCGACCACTTCGGTTACATACGTTCTTTTCCCCTGTTGATCATAGCTGCGTGTCTGGATTCTGCCGGTAATGCCAATGAGGGAGCCTTTTTTACAAAAGGCAGATGTGTTTTCGGCGGTTTTTCGCCATAAGGTACAATGAACAAAGTCTGTGTCCACCTCTCCTTTTTGGTTTCGATATTGTCGGTTTACTGCGAGGATGATATTGCAGACATATACTCCTTCTGGGGTCACTCTCAAATCCGGATCTTTCGTCAACCTCCCTACCAATGTCACTTGATTAATCATCTTTCATCTCCTCTCCAATTGATGCTCTTATCATAATTGGAAAAGGATACCTATGTAAAATAGTCATGGTTCAATTTTCCTATTTATTTCCCATGAATTTTTCATCATTCCCTTAGATAAAAATGCAAATTTGTCCTCTAACTACCTCTCCAAATTATGATTTTCACCTTTTCAAAAGTTTTTTTCGACAAAGCTATTTGTTCAACGCATAGGCAATAAGGACTGTTCCCGCAAATTCCACCCACCCTCCTGTAAAAAGAAGGATTCGCTTTTGTTTCTCCTTTTCCTCCGGAGTTAGTACACCGATTGAATCGAGGATCGTACCTAACGTAATCAGACTCAATCCAGCCAACTCTAGGTTTGGTGCCGTTCCTTCTCCGACTTGGGCAACACCAGTTGCTTCTAGCGCCGCCCCCATCGATTGAATCGTGCTTCCTAATGAATTGAACCTTGTATTCTCTTGTGAGGGGCTTTCTATTTCCATATTGGTTGCCAAACTATTAATCGTATTTCCACTTGCCTGCAAAAAGGTTCCGACCATCCCAAGGACATTCTTCTCTTCCTCCGGCTCATCCATCAGCTTTAACCGGCCAACTCCTTGCAAGGTATTTCCAACCGCTTGTACCGCATTGCCATCACGTATGAGCTTCTTATTGATTTCTTCCACTGGATGAGCCCCCGTTTCCCCAACGGCCGAAATGAAAGCACCTATCGCCAATAAATTGGCCCCAACCACATTTAATTCTTCACCCTCTAAATACAAAGAAATCACCTCTAAACTAGCTCATGCTAATATCTTATTCATAGAGCTTTTCCTTGACCATTTCGCATGGATTTTTTCAAAAGGAAGCAGAATTCGCTTTCATCTCTGCATATGTTATAATTTAGGAAAGCTTGTTCGGGAGGTATCAAAATGAAAACGTTCAAATTGATTTCTTTACAAATCATTGACGACAGTGAAGCACTAGATATTACTCTCCATGACGGACTAATTATCAACAAAGAGGACGAAAGAAACAGATGGCTAATTGAAGCGTATGTAGGTGCTAACTATCATGATTTTTTTACGAAGCTTCTACAATCGGAAAAAGAAACACCAGCGCAAGTTGTCATATCCAAAAAGGAAAACGATCCTGCCAGTTTTACCACTAGGGTTCTTTCTGTGAAAAAAATCGATGGTCGTCTTTCTGTTTTATTTGAAGGCTTTTTAAAAAGATCGAAAAATTACGCAGAGCTACTGTTAAGTGACCTGATTGACAAAGGATTAAGCGGAGAAGAGCTATTACGCGAATTCCGTGAAAAAATGATGACCAAACCCAAATTAACTTCTACCTCATAAGAAAACGTCAACGAGCATTGCTTGTTGACGTTTCATTTACTTCCTTACCTTATCAACCATAAACTGAAATCCATATAAAAAGAACGATTTGAAAAAGAAGTAAAGAAAAAATTGGGGTTGACTGATTTTTTTTAACCTAGCTACTTTTAAGCGGGCTAAAACCCGGATCACAATAAAGGCAAAAAAGGCGTTCATCCCTGCATTCAGTAACAAAAACTTTCCTAGGTTTCCGTAGGTCCACTTTAATATCCACATAGAAGCCACGATAAACGGACCAATATTAAAAGACATTTCCCCCGTTACATACGATTTAGGTTTATTATAAAAGACCCACCATTTTTTCTTTTTTGCATATAACACATTAATGGCTTCAAAGGTTACAGCAAAGATCGATGCAGGCAAAAATCTCTTAATATTTTGTTTTCCTAAAAACAACACCGTGGCCCAAGAGAGAATCACCATGATCACATTAACTGTCCATTGCTGTCTCAATTTCATGATCAGAAACTCCTTTTTTCCTTAGAGTTTCCTACAACCCATGTTTTTCATTCATACTGTAAAAGCTCAGAAACCGTCACAAAAGTGTATCCTTTCTTTTTCAAAGCTTCAATAGTTGGCCCCACCGAATTCAAGCTCTCTTTCCGACTTTCATACATCACATGCAGTAAAATAATCGAACCAGGCTCAACATGCGTCACAATATCATCGGTTATTTTCTTAGAATCAGCGGCAATGTCTGGATCGGTCTCTGGCTCCCTATTCCACATAATTGTTGGTCGATCATGCTTATTCAAGTAATATGGGAGGAACAATAGTTTTTTTCCAAAAGGAGGTCGAAACGTAATCTCACCTTCGTACCCAGCTGCCCGAATCCACTCATCCGTCGATTCGATTTCATTTTTTATAAAGCTTAGTGATTTTAACACCATCCGCTCGTGAGAATAGGTATGGTTGCCTATTTCGTGCCCGTCCTGCACAACCTTTTTTGCCTCTTCCATATTTTCTTCAATTTCTACTCCTGTTAAATAGAAGGTCGCTTTTATCCCTTTTTCTTCTAAAATGGACAGAATCTCATCGGTATGAACCCCTGGCCCATCATCAAACGTTAATGCGACGACTTTTTCTTCCGTCTCTACTTTTTCGACTATGCCTCCAAAAAATTGAAAGCTTCGAGATTTGGATACTTGAAATAAAGAATAACTCACCGCTATTAGTATTAGTAAAACAATCAAAAGCTTTTTCATATATCCTCCAAAAAAATAGACCAAATCCAATGATTCGGCCTCATTTAATCTATTCCTTTTTGTCTCCAAGACCAAACATAATTTCCACTTCACATACAAGTTCGCCCTCTACCGTAGCAACCGCTTTGCCTTTGCCAAAAGTGCCGCGTACTCTTGTCATTTCGACTTCTAATCGAAGCTGATCACCAGGTACAACTTGGCGCTTAAAGCGACAGTTATCAATTCCTGCAAAAAATGCCAGACGGCCTTTATTTTCTTCTTTAACGAGCATCGCAACGGCTCCCACCTGTGCAAGAGCTTCTACAATGAGAACACCAGGCATAACAGGAAACTCAGGGAAATGTCCGTTGAAAAACTCTTCGTTCGCTGTCACATTTTTAATACCGATTGCACGTTTTCCTTCTTCAAGCTCTAAAATTCGGTCCACTAGCAAGAATGGATAACGATGCGGAATGATTTCTTTAATTTGTTCTATATTCAACATGAGATTTAGTACCTCCTACTAATACTAGGTTTTATATATACTATTGTATCGGAAAGCCAGTAGGAAAAGCAAACAAAAAAAGCAGTCAAATATTTGACTGCTTTCTGCTTATTTATCACTATTCACCAATTCAACGATATGCGTCCACGTTGATTTGTCAAACACATCCTTGGCTTTGCCATTACCCATGACGCTGTATCCGACCATTACACCTGATACGGTACTTACAACAAGTAGAATGGCAACGATGATAACCCGAAGCCAGATCGGAATCAGACGAACGCGAATTCGCTTTCGGCCTTCCTTCAGCGCTTTCTCCTTTTCTTCTCTGCGTTCCTTTTTTCGCTGCTCGCGTAAGGAAACAGCTTCCTGGTTACTATTGTTTACAGCCATGGTTGATTCCCCTTTTAACGAATTCCGTTCACAAGTCCCATCATCTGATCTGCAAGTGTCACGGAGCGAGATTGAAATTGATATGCACGCTGAACATTGATTAGCTCAGTCATTTCTTTTGAAAGGTCCACATTCGATTGTTCGAGCGCTCCCTGTTGAAGGCTGATTTCTGCTCGTAGCCCTCCATTTAGCTCTGTTAATACTTCATCTTCAGCCACATTTGCTGGAAGACCAAGTAAGTTTCCACCACGTTGCTCTAAGAATTGTGGCTTGTTCACACGAACTACTCCAAGGTTAAACACTTCTGTCGCTCCTGCCGTTTTCGTTACCGTTAACTGGCCATTCGCATCGATATTATAATCCTTGGCTTCACCATTTATTGTAATCGGATTATTATTTTCGTCAAGTACTGGCAATCCATCGCCATTAACAAGCATCACTTCTGTATCGGAAAGAGGCGATAAATAAAGCGCACCATTTCTCGTATACTGAACTTCATTTACTCCATTAGTTTGAACAAGTACTTTAAAAAATTGCCCTTCTTTTGTAAAAGCCGTATCTAGTGAGCGATCGGTTTGTTTAAGTGCTCCCTGAGTCATAACGAGTTGAGCCTGTCCAAGCTTTGCTCCTGTTCCTTGGCGGATACCATTGGGAGTCAGTCGGTTCACTTCTTTATTCGCACGCTCTTGGTTGTTAAACTCTTGAACCAATAGATCGGTGAAGGTAGCTTCTCTTCTTTTATAGCCATTTGTATCTACGTTTGCCATATTATTAGAGATAATATCCATTTGCTTTTGAAGCTGGGATAATGTATTTGTCGCTGTAATCATCGTACGATTCATGAATGAGTGCCTCCTTCCTTATCCAATTCTTCCAATTTCATTCGCTGCCTTGTCCATGCTCTTATCATACGCTTGAAGCACCTTTTGGTTGGCTTCGAAAGCACGATATGCCGTTAGCATATCTGTCATTGTACGGCTCACATCGACGTTAGAGCGTTCTAAATACCCTTGCTGCAGTTTAAACTGAATGCCATCTGTGTCAAAGGCATTGACAAGTGGATTTCCATCTTCTGTGCGGTATAACCCATCGCCCTCTTTAATCATTCGCTGTGGATTTTCTGCAAATCCTACTCCTAGGCGAGCTGTTTCTCCATTTGCACCGGTGATAAGGCCATCTTCACTTACTGTGAACTGATCGCTTGAAAGCTGGATCGGTTGTCCCTGATCATTTAGGACTAGGTTGCCACTAGAAGTCGTCAAAAACCCTTGTCCATCTAATGTAAAGTCACCATTACGAGTATATTTTACCGTTCCATCTGCACCTTGTACGCTATAAAAAACCGATCCTGCTAGGCCATTTTGCGCATTAGCCGGCATATACACATCAACTAGTGCAATATCCGTACGTTGCTCTGTTGCTTGTAAATCGCCTTGAATGAACTTCGGAACAGCTTCCTGCATATATACACCCGTATTTATTGCACCAATCGTCGTTCCGGTCGTAAGGTTTAACCCTTTTTCAGTTGGAATGGATAGCGAATCATACCGTTTTAATAGCATCTCAGGAAACGCACGCATGGATGCCTGGTCCGCCTTAAATCCTGGAGTATTCGCATTCGCCATATTATTAGAGAACATCTCTGTTCTTCTCTGTTGGGAGATCATACCTGACGCAGCCGTATAAAACCCTCTAAACATCTTGTCACCTCTTCATTTTCAACTATCTATATAAATATCAGAATATATTTCAAAACCACACTTACTTTCTATTATAAAAAAAAATGTCGAAAAGCACATTATGTTTTTTCAGGAAATTCGAAACCTCGGTGACAGACACCACAAAAAGACAAATCACCCCATTTTGTCCACGGAGGGTGTCTGTCACCAAAGAAAGACAGATTGGTCACTTTTGTCCGTCTGGGGTGGACACTCATCAGACTGTCCGCCTGAGGTGGAAAATTGGGTTGTTTTGTCCACGAAGGGTGACAGACACCCTAAGACGTCAAACGAAAGGCACTTCCGGACGGAAGTGCCTTTTGTTTGGTTTTAGCCTAGTCTTCTGCGTGGTAGGCGGTCGATGTTATCAAGCATGATGCCTGTTCCGATCGCTACGCAGTCCATTGGGTTTTCTGCTACTAATACAGGAACCTTCAGCTCTTCGGAAAGAAGCATGTCGATGCCGTGTAGTAGTGCTCCTCCACCTGTTAAAATCACTCCACGGTCAATGATGTCCGCAGATAATTCTGGTGGTGTTCTCTCAAGAACAGATTTTGCGGCTTGTACAATAACAGCCACTGATTCGCGAAGTGCTCCTTCGATTTCTTCTGAACGAACCGTAATCGTGCGTGGAAGTCCTGATACCATGTCACGCCCGCGAATTTCCATTTCCTCTGAACGAGAACCTGGGAAAACCGTCCCGATATTGATTTTGATATTCTCTGCCGTACGCTCACCGATCAATAATTTATATTGACGCTTGATATAATGAAGAATTTCGTTATCAAACTTATCTCCAGCCATCTTAATAGAAGAAGAAGTAACGATATCACCCATAGAAAGAACAGCAACGTCTGTTGTTCCGCCCCCGATATCAACAACCATATTTCCGCTTGGCATGAAAATATCCATCCCAGCGCCAATCGCTGCTACCTTTGGCTCCTCTTCTAAGTATACCTTCTTCCCACCGCTCTTCTCAGCCGCCTCTTTAATTGCCTTTTGCTCCACACTTGTAATGTTGGTTGGGCAGCAAATCAAAATGCGTGGCTTAGATAGAAAGCCTTTCACATTTAACTTATTAATAAAGTGCTTAAGCATCGCTTCTGTTACGTCGAAGTCAGCGATTACTCCATCCTTAAGTGGGCGAATCGCAACGATATTCCCTGGTGTACGTCCAACCATCTTTCTCGCTTCTTCACCAACGGCAAGCACACGATTCGTATTCTTATCTATAGCCACAACTGATGGTTCATTTAACACAATGCCGCGGCCTTTCACATGGATCAGTACGTTAGCTGTTCCTAAATCGATTCCAATATCTCTCGCAAACATCCTTCTCATTTCCTCCTTGAAAGGTAACAATCGTATTCGTGCTCTTCTCATATATATCATGGGTTAAATTCTTATTAAAAACTCGGTGTGTAGGAAAAGAGACTTACCTATTACGAACCTAATGTCTCTAATAGAGTATTTTATCACAAATTGGTAAATTACAATAATAATTTGTCAAAAAGACAGACAAAATGTCAAAAAAACTTTTGAATACGAAAGTTCACTATCCTTTTCTATGTAAAACAAGGTCAATACACGTATTATCTGCACCAATCGCCGGATCATCACAAACAAAATAAAAACCCTCCATACATTCATGGAAGGTTTTAAAAATCACTGAACAGGCTCGCCTTCTAGTTCTTCTTTCTTATACTTCATTTTTGTCGCTTCTCCCCCGCGCAGGTGGCGGATCGATTTATGGTAATCTAATATGTCCTTCACTTCGTTTGCCAGTTCTGGGTTTATCTCGGGTAGTCTTTCGGTTAGATCTTTATGGACTGTACTTTTGGACACGCCAAACTCCTTCGCGATTACGCGAACTGTTTTTCTCGTCTCCACGATATACTTTCCAATCTTGATAGTTCTCTCTTTGATGTAATCGTGCACACCACTCGCCCTCCCTAAATTGGATGTGAGAAGTGTGAAATGAGACCCGCTTCCGCTTTTGGTGTACTGTTACCCGCACAACATCCATTATTATTTTCAAAAAGAAATTTCTTCTGAGCATTGTGTGCGGCAGAAAGTGTGACACTTTCTAAACGTTACAAGGAATAAACATGTATGGAACTAAATCTCGCGCATTTGCAAACGACTCCTCACCTCATACACTCTCTTTGTAGGTTTGTAACCATTTTATTAGCTTGGTTGAGAATATATGCACGAAAAACACAATAGGGACAAGGCTTATTGAAAATTTTTTGAAAAATCGGACAAAAACGATCTATCCTCACATATTTTTTTCGTAATAAATGTTACAAAATCGTCAAAAACAAGTTAAAAGGACCATTCGATATAAAGGACAAGCAACTATCATTTACCGGTCATTTTGACCCTGTTGCCGTAAATTCTGGAAATACCACCCAAAAGCGTAGGTCGTATTATGCCAAAAACTTTCACAGTTTGTTGAAAAATAGGTGAAAGGTTTGAAGAACTCTGTAGAAATTTTAGAGAGGTTATCCCTATTGTCTACCCAGGGACATATTACGTAGAATGAGGTGAATTTATACATAAATATTGGTTTTACTACTACATTTTGGGGAGATATTATGGACTATTCAAGAAAAACAAGGATTCAAAACGAAAGAAAAGCTGCTTCAAAGGCAAACCGTCGTAAACTTGCTGGTGTGACCATGATGGCAGCGATTACAGCTTCATCCTTATTTGGATCTGGTATGAAGTCAGCAAAAGCAGAAACAGAAGCAGGCTTCTACACCGTTCAAAAGGGTGATACCCTTACACGCATTGCCAAACAATACAATGTAAGCGTAAACGAGCTGATGAAGGAAAATAAGCTGGCTTCCGACAAGATTTATATCGGACAAAAGCTTGAGGTTCCTACTCACCTTGGGGAAGAAGAGGACTATGAAGAGATTTCCTTTCAATCACACAAGGTAGTTTCCGGAGATACGTTATATCGAATTTCTGTCAAATACGGAACAACGATTTCAGAACTTAAAAAAGCAAACAAACTATCATCGGATACAATCAAAATCGGACAAAATTTACTGATTCCAAGTAAGGAAAAGGAAATATCACAAAAAGCAAAGCAGCTTGCGAAGTTTTATACCGTTGCACCTGGAGATACCATCTATGGCTTAGCAAAGCGCTTTGGTACGTCCATTGATGTGTTAAAAGGACAAAATGGCCTAAATACAGAAATGATCTTAATCGGACAAAAATTACTGATTACTGAAGCACCTATCACCACAAGAGCAAAGGTAGTTGGTGCGATTGACAAGTTTACCGTCGAGTTCCAAACAGCCACTTCAACACTTCCCTTAAAAGTGTCTTACGGAACGGCTGAGGCCTATCAGAAGCTATCAGGTAAAGAGTACATTCTTTCCTATAAAAATGGTGCGTTAGTATCTATACAACCGGAATAAACGTAAGAGCATGGGGTTTTCCCCATGCTCTTACAGCTGTAACGAACGCGCTTGACTCTCTGTTGCCTTCACCAGCTCCCCCCATGTACGATAGCCGCGATCGCGAAATTGTTGGATAAGCTCCACAAATAAATACGCCGTTGTCTTCGCATCACCTACTGCATGATGCCGCTCATAAATTCTTGTTCCAAACGCACGCGCATATCGCTCGAGGTCGCGCATATCATAGGACGGAGCAAGAAACCCGATCAGATCAAGTGTATCAATCGTAAAAGTCCCCTTTAGCCCGATCCTTTCTCGTTTCAATTCATTTTTCAACACAAGCGTGTCAAAGCTTACATAATGCCCAACCAAACTCACCGTTTCCTGCTCTCTCACATACGAAAAGAAATCAGAAATGGCCTCAAATGCATAGGGTGCACCAGCCACTTGTTCATTAGAAATAGACGTCAATTCCGTTATTTCCCGAGAAATTTGTCGAGATGGATTCACATAGGTTTGAAAGCTTGAAGCCTCACAAACCTTAAAACCGTCTACTAGAACCGCCCCAATTTCTATCAATCTGTCTGATGTAGCTATTTCGAACCCTGTCGTTTCCGTGTCAAAAACGACAAATTTCAGCTCTTCTAGTGGAGTGGATAACGGTATTTCCTGATATAGAAGCGGGCAAGTGAGTGATTTTCGTAGAAAGAACATCTCTTCCCTCCTTCTATACAGTAAAATTAGCAAACACTTGGCTTTGCAGCTCTTTTAATGATTTTAAACTGAGAATAAGCTCTTCTTTTTCACGTGTTGATAGTCTAGCAAACTCGATATGGGTCCTTCCTTGCTGCTGCCAGCGCTGAGTGACATACAGACGCAATACCTCTTCCACCGCCTGCTTCAAATCGTTAGCAAACACGTCCGAAAGAACCCCTTTCTCTTTTAAAAAGACGATCTTGTCTATAGACGTCCCAGACACTCCCCCATGCAAAAGAGTGAGAATTTGCAAGCTATGATGATAAGGAAATAACACTTCCTTTTTCATATCAAGCTGCTTTCGCTCCAGCTTGAATAATGACCTTATCGGTTGATCTAGAGTCGGAATCACATGCTCTCTCTCCACTTGAGACAATCGATACAAAAAGATTTTGGAGCGCTGTAATAGCTCTCGTATTCCCTCTTCGAATCTCTCATGCAACGTATGAGATCCTGTTAAAAAGCGATACGAAAAGAAGTTTTGCGCTAATAAGAGATGGTCATTCGTCGCTTGCAGCATCCACCCTCTGACCCTTTCCTGCCACTCAGAGATGGTCCCACGCCAACTCGTCTCACTACACATCATCAAACCAATACACCGGGCATATCCTGCTTTTTCAAGCATGTTTGTCATCTCCATGCCTAATCTTGTAAAATACTCCTTGTACTCTTCCTTCTCGTAAACAAGAAAATGATCCTGATCCGTGAGCATAAACTGCTCCCCACGGCCCGCACTTCCCATTTGATATAAAGCATAGTGACAGGGAACCTCTTCCCCTAGCTTATCGACTGAAAGCTCCACTGCTCTCTTTACTAGTCGATCGTACAACTGTGTCACAATCTCTAACGTTTTTAACATAGGAATCTTGTCTTTAATAAGCGTTTCAAGTATGTCATAAATCGCCTTTTTCACAGAAACAATTGTCTCTTCCGTGCATTGCTCGATCTTTTGAATCGTCTTCATCACATTTTCATTCTTTTTCCGTAATAAGTCCGATAACGTAACCACGCCGAGGAGTTTTTCACCTTCTACGACCGGCAAATGCTTGATTCCTCTTAAAAGAGTTAAAGATAACGCATCATAATAATAGGAGAAACGTGAGATCGTAACCGGATGGGGTGTCATGACATCGCGCGCGACACAATCCAGAGATCGTCCTGCCGCAATTACCCGCTCAACCATATCTCGTTCTGTAATGATTCCTTCAAGTCTCCCATTTTCCGTTACTAGTACAGAGCTTGTGCGCTCTTTAAACATCAGAAGGGCTGCCTCTTGAACCGTTGTTGTCGGGGAAACACTCACTACTTGTTCCGTCATCAAATCTTGAACGCGCAGCATAAACGCATCTCTTTCCCCAAAATCACGTGCAAGCTGAACCTGCTCTGCTAACGAGGCATAAATATCCTTAAGCCGCACACTCACCTGGGCTAATAAATAATCATGCACATTGGGGTCATTCCACCGCTTGGCAATGACGGTAAAAGGGATATAAAGGGCTTTGCACGGTTCGACCGCTCGTACCTCCACTTGAGTGGCTGACTCCTTGCCTAGTTTGGAGGCACCTAAGAAATCAGCCAAGCTAGAAAAACCAATCAACTCCCCTTTTTGAACAATCTCTAGCACTTCCTCCTGCGTCCTGTGCTCATTTTTTATATACACTTCAGCAATCCCCGATAAGATGAGGAGCAAGCCGTCACGCTGCGTTTCTTTTTTCAGCATCGGTTCGTGCTTTTCATACATCCGCAGCTCACAAAGCTCGATAAGGGAAAGGGCCGTACGAACATCCACCCCTTGAAAAAAGGGGTGAAACCGTACAGCCTCAAAAATGGTTTCATTATAGTTGTTTGGTTCCATCGTTCATCCAAACCTCGCCATTCTTATACACCATCTGCTCTGGATAGCGTAAGTCAATAACTTCCTCCTGGATTTTCTGAGATGGAGCTTCCGTTGATAAAGAAACGATAATATTCGTTAGGAACGCCGCAGCTGCTCCAAACACTCCCGCCCCTGTATCAATTATGCCTAAAATCGTAAATCCACCGTATTTTGCGGCAAAAATATACGTTAACGTCACACCCAAGCCGACTAATAATCCAGCGATTACTCCTTTTGCATTCGAACGCTTCCACCATACCCCAAGAACAAGTGCTGGGAAGAATGTTCCTGTTGCAAGCGCAAACGCCCAAGCCACAATCTGTGTAATGGCTCCCGGTGGGTTAAGTGCGATCAACCCTGCAAATAAAGTCGCGATAACGATCGACCAGCGTGCAACAGAAAGACGTTTCTTTTCAGTAGCATTCGGCTTCAACACACGGTAATAAATATCATGTGCAAAGGAAGAGGAGATCGCAATCATCAATCCACCTGCCGTTGATAAAGCCGCAGCCATCGCACCAGCAGCTACCAAACCGATGACGAATACACCTAGGTTGGCAATTTCAGGTGTCGCCATAACGACGATATCGTTTGAGATTACTAGTTCGCTCCACTGAAGAATGCCATCACCATTAGCATCCGCTACCTGAAGCTTTCCAGTGTCGACCCATGTTTTTGTCCAAGCCGGAAGCTCCGCAATTTTACTACCAGCCACTTTTGTCATTAAAATAAAGCGTGAAAACGCCGCATAAGCTGGTGCCGATAAGTATAATAATCCGATGAAAAGCAATGCCCAAGCTCCTGACCAACGTGCCGCTTTCATCGTTGATACCGTATAGAAACGAACGATTACGTGTGGAAGTCCAGCCGTTCCAGCCATAAGTGTAAACATAAGAGCAAGGAACTGCCACTTCGTTCCGTTTGTAAATGGTGCAAAGTATTCAGAAATGCCGAGCTCCCGGTCGAGTTCACCCATTTTTCCAACAAGCTCCCCGTATGATAGCCATGGCATTGGGTTGCCTGTAATTTGTAAACTCATAAAAATAACTGGAATCAAGTAGGCAATAATTAAAATAATATACTGAGCTACCTGCGTCCATGTAATCCCTTTCATTCCTCCGAACGCCGCATAGAAGGCAATTAACACAACCCCGATCATCGTTCCAAGCTTCGCATCGATTTCAAACAGTCGGCCGATAACTACCCCAGAGCCTGACAGCTGACCGATCGAATACGTAAAAGAAATAATAATTGTAATGAGAGCCGCAATGACACGAGCCGTATGACTGTCAAAGCGGTCACCAATAAATTCAGGAACCGTGTAGCGACCGTACTTACGTAGCTGAGGAGCAAGCAAGAACGTCAGTAATAAGTAACCGCCCGTCCAACCCATGATATAAGCAAGACCATCGTATCCGAGTAGCATGATCGTACCCGCCATACCAATGAATGAAGCTGCACTCATCCAATCCGCCCCAATGGCCATCCCGTTAAAAATAGGTGGTACCCCGCGTCCGGCTACATAGAAATCAGAGGTTGCCTTCGCCTTGTTATAAATGGCAATCCCGATATACAGGGCAAACGTCGCTAAAATGATCGTTAATGAGACCAAGAATTGTGTATCCAAATGTATTCCCCCCTATTGATTGATTTCGTCTTTTTCTATTTGAGACCCCCCGAGCATTCCACTTTAATGCTCAAACACTTTTCCAGAACTGATTTGTTCATTTTTGCTCTCATCAATTCCGTATTTTTTATCCACATTGTCACTAAGCTTCGCATTAACAAATAGTAAAATGATAAACGTAATCACTGCCCCTTGAGCTCCCATGAAATAATGGAGTGGAAATCCATTAATGGAATACTGACTTAGTGGCTCAGCAAAAAAGACCACCCCAAAAGAAACGAGAAACCAGACGATAAAATAAATAATAATATTGCGAGTTCTTTCTCGGAAATAACGATCGGCTACTTCTTTATCAATTTTCTTCACACTTACACCCCCATGAAAAATGATGTTCCTGTGCGTGTCTAGATGAACTGTTTTTTTGTAAAACATATCCTCCTTTCTATTCAAAAAAATGTATATGAACTTTTACCCGCCAGTTATGCGAGAAAAAGCCAACAACCGTACTAGCTTAAGCTGAAGATAAATTTGATGGTATCAATGAATGGCATAGGAACTAGAATGATTTGTACGATAAAGTAGACGAAAATGGATAGGAAAGGAATGACTAAGAAGAAGGGTCTTTTCTTTTTAAATGCAAAAAACAAACAAACGACAGAGATGAGAAGTAAGCCAAAAAAGATCATTTCTTGCCTCCTTTTATGTGAAAGCGTTAACAATTTTTACTTTTCTGAAATTTTACGAAAATTCAATATTTATTATCTACATAAACTGTCTCTTGGTCAAGTAAGACTAGCCATTAAATTTTCAGAGGGCTTGTCGAAATTTGAAGATAGAACTAGGAAACACAGCATTACCAATACTTTCCTTTTAAAACATCCGTCGAAAACTTTTTTCTTTCAAAGAGTTTATCATATGAGTTATCACTATGTTGAAATTAGAAACCCCAACCAAAAAGGCAACATAAAAAAAGCATGTGAAAAGCTCACATGCTCAATGTCTTAATCATTATTTTAACGGCTTCATGCAAGTCTCTTGAGGACCAGCTTGGCATCGCTTTTTTCTCATCGATCACAAGTTCGTGGGAGGCCGGAACATGTACAAAGCCAGCTGGAATATTTAGTTGCTTCTCGTTTAACTCATGTAAAACGGTATACATCACATTGTTGCATAAATACGTACCCGCACTGTTGGAGATAGATGCAGGATAAGCTTTCTCATTAAGAGCATCCACTAGCATCCGAATAGGAAGCGTAGAAAAATAGCCGTCCGCTCCCTCTTCAACGATCTTAGAATCTACTAAAGCTCTCCCGCTATTATCCGCTGCCCCGTCGCGACAATTAATGGCAATCCGCTCTGGTGTTATTTCCGTTCGTCCAGCAGCAAGGCCTAGCGACAGGACCGCATCAGGATCAAACTCACGAACCGCTTCCAATATCGTCACTGGTGCTTTTTCAAAATCTACCGGCAAAAGTACCCCCTTCACCTCGTAATCACCAATTTGTGCTCCATCCAGTCTTAACACGATGTCCTCTGTTGGATTGATCGGATGATTTAGAAACGGTTCAAACCCCGTTAACAATAGCTTTTTCATAGAGAAGTCTCCCCTTAATAACTAGCAATGCTACCGTCCGTACGTTTCTCCGTACCTCCCGTAAGCACGCCAGTCTCTGGATTGCGAACAATTACCTGACCTCGACCAAATCCGCCAGAATCATGAGCAACAACCATCTCATGTCCTTTTCTCACTAGACCCTGAACCAGATGATTCGGGAAATCATGCTCTACTTCTATTTTCTTTCCTGATATCCATTGCCATCTAGGAGCATCCAGCGCCGCTTGTGGATTGAGGTCATAATCAATCATATTCATCGCTACCTGTACATGACCTTGTGGCTGCATATATCCACCCATCACACCAAACGGTCCGACTGCCTCGCCATCCTTCGTTATAAAACCAGGAATGATCGTATGATACGTCTTTTTCCCAGGAGCAAGCGCATTTTCGTCCTCCTCAATTAATGAGAAATCATGGCCACGATTTTGCAGTCCGATCCCTGTGTTTGGAACGACGATTCCAGAGCCAAAGCCCATATAGTTGCTTTGGATAAAAGAAACCATATTTCCTTCCCCATCAGCAGTCGCCAAATACACCGTTCCACCCTTTGGAAGAGTGCCTGGTTCTGGTATTTGAGCTTCGTCTGTGATTTTTTCGCGCGCCTGCTCGGCAAATTTCTCTGAGAGCATATCTGAAACTCTTGCCTTCATCGTGGTTGGATCTGTAATATACGTTTTCCCATCCGTAAATGCCTGCTTCATCGCTTCTAATTGCAGATGCAATCCAGTTAAATCTTCACGATGTGAAAACTCGTAGCCTTTTAATATATTGAGTGCCATAAGCGCAACCAAGCCCTGTCCGTTCGGTGGAATTTCCCACACATCGTAGCCTCGGTAGTTTACACTAATCGGATCGACCCACTCTGCTTTGTAGGCTGCTAAATCCTCTTTTCGTAAAAATCCTCCATGAGCCTTAGAAGCAGCGTCGATTTCATCTGCCAATCGGCCTCTGTAAAAACTTTCAGCATTGGTTTCGGCAATTTCTTGAAGGGTATTTGCATGATCCTCCGACTTCCACATCTCACCGATTTGTGGTGGCTTTCCATCTGGAGCAAACACGCGGAACCATTCTTTGTATGGAAGGTCATTTCCAAAGCGTTTCTGGTAAATTTTATAAGCACCAGCCCAATACTTCCCAAGCGTTGGGGAAACTGGGTAGCCATCACGTGCATATGAAATTGCCGGTTGTAACACTTCCGTTAATGGCAAACGTCCGAAGCGTTTGGAGAGCTCCGCCCATGCAGAGGGTGCACCAGGTACCGTGACGGGAATCCAGCCGTGCGATGGCATTTGTTCATGCCCAAGCTCTTTCATTTTTTCAATCGATATTCCTTGCGGGGAAGGTCCGCTCCCATTTAAACCGTACAGTTTATCTTTGATCCAAACAAGTGCAAAGGCATCGCCACCAATGCCATTTGACGTTGGTTCAACCACGGTTAAGCACGCCGCTGTCGCAATCGCCGCATCCACGGCATTTCCGCCCTTTTTTAGCATATCTAGCCCTGCTTGTGCTGCCAGTGGCTGAGATGTCGCCACCATGCCATTTCTAGCAATCGTCGCCATTCGCTGCGATCGATACGGATATGTAAGGTATGACAAATGAAACTCCCCCTATTAAACTTCGTCTTTCGAAATATTATACGATAGATTTTGAATTTTTCCAATAATTAAGAAATTGCTAACTAGGGTGTCTGTCACCGCACGTGGACAAATTTTGGTTTTTGTCCGTCTCAGGTGGACATTTGATAACAAAGTTCCTTCTCCTCAACAAAAAAACCCGCACATGGCGGGTTTCCTCATTTCATAACCTATGCATCAGAATTATCTGTGCTGTCAGTTCCTTCTTCAGTTCCAGGAGTTTCTTCTTTACCAGAATCTGTTCCTTCTTTTTCAGTAGACTTGTCCGCATCTTCTTCTTCAGCAGCTTTCTTTTCTGCTTCATCATCCGTTGCTTCCTCTTCTTCTTCTACTGCATTTGGATCATCTTTTCCGCTGTTTTCCATATCAGACACATTAACATCTTTCAGTGCACTTAAAGGCTTTTGGAAGTAGTCAATTGGATTTAGAGCGACTCCATCTTTGCGAATTTCAAAGTGTACGTGAACGCCAGCTTCTTCATTAACAAGGCTTTCACCTGCAGTTGCGATTGACTTACCTTGCTTTACTTCATCGCCCACTTTTACTTTGATGTCACTAACTGATTGATATTGTGTTACAATTCCTTTGTCATGCTCAATTTCAATCACATTTCCAAGCAGGGAATCGTTATCAACCACTTTCGTAACGGTTCCGCTAAGAGCTGCAACAACATCGAATGCTTCCCCGTCTTTTTGCACAATATCAATACCAGTGTTTGGATGGTATGAATTGTCGTAGAATACTAGGGCTGCTTCTTGCTGTTCTTCTGAGCCGTTATTATCATAGAATTGCTTTTGAATTTCGACTTTGTTTGGATCTGTTACCGGCATTACAAAGTTTTCCATTGTACGTGATACTTCAACAGCTGGCTCATTGAACTTCTTGTCTGTAACGTCAGTAGCCTCGTTGTTGTACCCAAACTTGTCTGAGTCTGTTGCACCGTTTTGATACCATAAAACCGCGGTTAAAATGATCGCTGCGCTTCCTAGATAAATTGCTGGGAATGCCCATCTTTTCTTTAAAAAGCGCTTAACATTTGAATCTTGAGAAGATCGTTTCTTTTCTTCCTCTCTCATTTATCATCACCTCAGCAACCAGTTTGAACAATGTGAGAGAAATATATACCTTGTGATAAAAAAATTTTTTAGACTTATTTTTCGACAAAGCTTTTACAATTATTCATGATAGGAGAATGTTTTATGAAAAAATTTCTTTGGGCCCTTCCCCTTGCATATATGGCGCTCATTTGGACACTTTCCAGCTTCCCGGCGGACGAATTCGTCGCACTAACTGATTTGTCCCTCGATCGTATCATTAAAGAATCATTACATCTGGTTGAATTCGGTATTCTGTATCTTTTATTCGCCCTTGCACTATATGGAAATGGTCAGCTAACAAAAAAGACGAGCCTACTCTTTGCGATCATCGCTTGCCTGTACGGGGCACTAGACGAAATCCACCAGTCCTTCGTTCCCTACCGCTCCGCCACGTGGATTGACCTTGTAAAGGACGTCATTGGTGTCACCGTAGCTTATTATGCCGTTAACCGTTTTTATCTTTTGAAAAAAAATAAGCTAGAGCAAAAGCTCTAGCTTATTTCTGGGCAGTAATCTTCGTGAGCAGATCGTTTGATGATACGACTTCTACTCCTTGATAGTAGTACTTCGCGATATCTACGTAGTTCTTGCCTTCTTGCGCCATTCCATTCGCCCCGTATTGGCTCATACCCACGCCATGGCCGTATCCCTTTGTATTAATTACGATTTGATCGCCTTTTCGCTCCCACGTAAAGTCGGTGGATTTCAACTCCAGCTTCGTACGAATGTCTTGCCCTGTCAAAACCGTGCCACTAAAATCCACTTTGCTGACTCGGTTACTGGATGTTCGTTCAACCACTTTCCCAATTGTATCACCTGAGCCAATCTTTACTCCTAACAAGCGTTCAAAGTCTGCCACTGAAACGACCTTTTGTCCGTTAAATTCCTTTGAGTTCACATCCCAAGGGCTCTCAACGCTTTTTAAATAAGGAAGTGCCCCTTGCCAGACTGATTCGGCATTTTCAGTGTACCCATTACTAGTTGAAAAGAACGTTGCATCGATTGGGCTTCCCTCGTAGGTTAGTATCTGTCCGCTCGTTTCCTGTACAGCTTTACGGATCTTCTCTATTTTCCAAGAATAATCCTTGCCCCAAATTTTCCGAAGCTCTTCTTCATTTTTAAATACTTGGTGCTGTACCGTATCCGTCACGATCGCCCCGTCAGGTACCTCTAGCTTTTCCGAGCTGATCATTTGTCTCACGATATAGGTTCTGGCTGTAAGAGCTTGTGCCTTTAATGCTTCAAGTTCAAACGTGGCTGGCATTTCCGATGCAACGACGCCCGTTACATAGTTATCGAGTTCTAATGTCTCAACCGATTCTGATGCCGTACGGTAGACAGCAACTTCTACAGCCGGACCCGTTGGTGGTGCTTCAGCTACCGTCTCTTTAGCGGTTTCCTCTCCAAGTTTACCACTTACCTTACCCTCTGAAAAAGGGAGCACGACGAGTGTAGGAATCATGAGTGTGACGACGAATAGAATGGCGGATACGATTACAAATGGTTTTAGTTTCATTATGCTTGTGCCTCCAGTACGCATTAGGTAACAAGGAATATGTAGTCCCGTCTCCATTCATACATATGGACTTGGACAAGCAAATATGACTTTTTCTTCTTTCATGAAAGTTCTTTACTTATACTTTATTGCTTTTTGGAACATAAATTTATTGATTGTGCTAAGTTTCCGCTGTAAATAGCTTAAATTTAATAAGAAAAGAGCCTGCAAACTAAATTTTCCAGCGCAAAATAGCTATTTCCACGTTAAAATCTGCTTTAAGATTTTAACAATAATCTTTTCGAATACAAATTTCATGAATAAAAACATCATGGAAGCATCACAATATTCTAGGTGGTCATCTTTTTTATGTAATAAAAATGTAAAAAACCGCAGAGTATGGAATACTTCTACGGTTTACATTTTCGAATATATATTTATTTAAGCATTCATATCGCTAACGTATGTTTCTTGGATTGTTTCAACAACTTCTGTCACACGCTCGATATCTGCACCAAGTGCTGCAAGCTTATGATGGAAGTCAACATACCCACGGTCCAAATGCTTAAGCTCTGTTACACGAGTAATGCCATCAGCCACTAGCCCTGTTAAAATAAGCGCAGCAGCCGCACGTAAATCTGTTGCAGCAACCTCTGCTCCTTGCAGGTTAGATGGTCCATTCATAATCACTGAACGACCTTCAATTTTAATATCAGCATTCATACGACGGAATTCTTCCACGTGCATAAAGCGGTTTTCAAATACCGTTTCCGTAATCATACTTGTTCCTTTTGCGTGAAGAAGTAATGCCATCATTTGTGATTGCATATCTGTTGGGAATCCTGGATGTGGCATTGTTTTAATATCAACAGCTTTAAGCTTTTCTGGTCCAATGACACGTAAGCCGTCCGCCTCTTCTTCAATAATAACGCCCATCTCTTCCATTTTCGCAATTAGTGAGGTTAAATGTTCTGGAACGGCTCCTCTTACAAGCACATTTCCACCAGTAATAGCGGAAGCGACCATGAATGTTCCAGCCTCAATACGATCAGGAATAATATGATGCTCGCAACCAAATAGAACGTCTACACCTTCAATGCGAATCGTACCTGTTCCTGCTCCTCTTACTTTGGCACCCATTTTGTTAAGGAAATTCGCTAAGTCCACAATTTCTGGCTCTTTCGCACAGTTTTCCATCACTGTTGTACCATTGGCAAGAGTCGCGGCCATCATAATATTTTCAGTCGCACCGACACTTGGGAAGTCTAGATAGATTTTTGCGCCGTGTAAGCGACCTTCTGGAGCTTCGGCTTCAATAAATCCGTTTCCAACTTTTACCTTAGCACCCATAGCTTCGAAGCCTTTTAAATGCTGATCAATTGGACGTGAACCAATCGCACAGCCACCCGGCAATGCAACTCGTGCACGGCCATTTCGAGCTAGCAATGAACCCATTACTAGTACAGATGCTCTCATTTTTCTAACATATTCAAATGGTGCTTCTTCTCTTAATACTCCAGATGCATCAACCGTTACCGTGTTATCTTTAAATCCAACATTGGCATTCAAATAACGTAACACTTCATTGATTGTATATACATCGGAGAGCGTCGGCACATCTTTAATTACGCATTTTCCATCACTTGCTAATAATGTTGCGGCGATCACAGGCAAAACTGCATTTTTAGCGCCTTCTACTTTCACTGAGCCACTAAGCCTTCTTCCGCCGCGGACGATGATTTTTTCCAAGTGTATTCCCCTCCGCGTCCATTTTCTCTATATTAATATTCAATCGTAATGATTGGTGTGCCAACTACTAGGGTAGTCTTTGCGCCCAATCCTTGCGTTCTAAGTCCTACTTGTAGATTCATTTCTTTCTGGTTGCTTGTTAAACTTTCTGACAACATAGGCGAATACGCCGATGTTGATACAAAATTATTTTCGTCTAATGATTCGATCTCTTCCGCCTTAAACTGTGACAGCAATTGATTGACAGTATCAGGCAAAGACGTATTCATCTTATCACTGAATTCGCCTTTTATACAAGAGAAAATTGTTGGTTTTCCTCGAAATATGTCAGAGAGCAGCAATGGTAGTTCCTTTTCAAGAAATTGTGTGGTTTGTTGCGAAAAATTCTCGTCATTCACCTCATAAATGATATACGTTTGAGGGTGCTGATTTGTGAGGGTTGTTAAAACTTGGATTTTTTCCTTTGGACCATGGTCAGTGGTGCTTATACCTGTAGCTTCCCACATATTCGCTTTAGAATTCACGTTCCATGACCATTCAGGAAATTTTTTTTGCAAGTCGTTACCGAACTCCTTCACGTCCTCAAGGCTGGTTAAATGATCCATTTTCTCTCTTGCATGTAGAGACCATTCAGTGATGGGAATTTGTTCCCCTTCCACGACAGATGCAAGTGTTAGTAAGTCAAGCTGTTCTTTAGCTACTATCGTTTTATTCCCAATGTTTATAATGGCAAAACCTGTTAAGCAAAGTATTAATAAGACATAAGAAAGTTTTTTCATCTACAATTCCTCCCCTTACTACCATTGTTACCAGGTAGCTCAAGGTCATACTTAGGAATTGTCGTCACTTTTTGACAAGTCTTATGTAAGATTTTGTGCAGTAACACACAAAGAGAATTGTACTTAAATTTAGACGCTAATAAAAATGTCAGAAGACCTATATTTTACAAATCATTTGAAAGAGTAGTGGTAGTTGTTGTGACCAAAGCAGGTAATCCAGGAAAAAATTACTAACAGTAGAACCAATCACAATGGATAAAAATATAAATAACACTCGTGCTTGTAACACATGGTTCGCTCTTAGTAGTTTTTCGTAATTAATGGACTGTAGCGCCCACCAGGCAAGTGCAATAAAAAACAAATGCGACATAATACTAATCAACGCTTGATGTCCAAATTCTGCGATCATCGGTACTTCTTCTCTCCCTTTGTACAATTGGTCTTTGGGCAAGCCTACCTTTCATTGTATCATTTTTTTAACGAAAACAGAACCACATACCTCATTATTGACGAATGAGGGTCAGGAAAAGTTTCATTTTTTTGAGGGATTTTTATCGGTGGAGGTTTTATGACATATTCAAGCTATGGGTAATCGCGTGAAGCGTCATAAAACCATGGTTATGACCTTATGTATCATGATTTTTATCATTTCATGTCATAAACGGATCTTTATGACGCACACCAGTTAAATTTTCTCCTCTAACACGTCATAAAACCCTCTTTTCCCCACATCCCAGTATTTAAAACCTTACATAAAAAAGAAGAGGGTTCCCCAACCCTCTTCTTGCTTCCTCTATTAAAACCCCATCTTACCGTGTTGTGTAACTAGCAAAAGTCCCCCAACTCTTGCTAGTTTTTCTCCCATTATTACTTATTGAAACATGTCCGAAAAGCCGTTGAAGTGATTGTGCAAGAAATCAAACGCCAAATTCGGGAATAGACCGAATACAATCGTTGCTGCGACCGTAATGACTAACACGACAATGATTCCAGCTGGCAGTTGAATTTTTTCATCGGTTGCTGCTGGTCGGAAGAACATTTGTGTAAAAATGCCAAAATAGTAGAAGTACGAAATGACGGTCGTGGCGATCATGACCGATGCTAGCACATAGTGTGCTGGATCCACATAGAACGTTCCCATAAAGATGTTCAGCTTTCCGATAAAGCCTGCTGTTCCAGGAATTCCCGCTAACGAAAGGAGGAACACTCCCATCGAAACAGCCAAGATTGGTGAACGCTTATAAAGGCCAGCAAATGCACTAATATCTTCATTATCAGATTTTCCACTGATCAGTTGAATGATGGCAAATGCACCAAGATTCATAAACAAGTAAGCTCCTAAGTAAAACCACATCGCGTCAAACATGAACGCTGACAATGCCGCTATCGCTACCAATAGGTAACCCGCATGCGCGATGCTCGAGTATGCGAATAGTCGTTTCACATTACGCTGACGTAACGCAATCACATTCCCGATGATCATCGTCGCTCCTGCAAGCAGTGCGATGTAATCCTGCATCTTAATTAACATTGGATATGATGCGGTACTCGAACCAGATGGTGCCGCCCCGTATACAGTCAATAGAATACGAAGCAATATCACGAATCCAGCTGTTTTGGACACTACGCTTAAAAACGCAGTAACTGGAGTTGGTGCCCCTTGATACACATCCGGCGCCCACATATGAAACGGTACCGATGCCAATTTAAACGATAAACCAACAAATACTAGTAAAAAGGATAACCCAAGCAAGTAGATCTGCTGTGTATCAAAATTCGCTGATAACACACCTGTAATCTCGGTTAAATTGGTTGATCCTGTTAAACCAAACACATAGCTTAATCCAAACAGTGTGACAGCTGTTGAAATTCCACCATTGATGACATATTTCATGGCTGATTCATTGGATGGAAGATGCTTTTTACGAATGCCCGCTAATATATAAGAAGAAAGTGATAAAAGTTCAAGTCCGACAAATAATGTGATTAAGTCTCCGCTCGACGTCATAACCATTGCTCCGAGCAAAGCGGTTAAAAACAAATAATAGAACTCTCCCTTGTATTCATTCATCCCTTCCTTTGGTTCATAGCTGATTGCGAGTAACATAACAAGCGCTGCACCAAGGAGCAGTAACAACTTAAATGCTTTTGCGTATGAATCTAAGCGAAACGTATCATATAAAATACTCGTTAATTCTAAATCTACCAATCCTAATAGTGAGACAAACGCTGCAATAATAGCTGTGAATGCTATCCAACCAAGAATTTTTCGATCTTGGTTTTTCGGCATGAACAAGTCCATGATGGAAAGGACGGTTGCAATACCAAGGATGATGAACTCCGGTGTCATAATTGCCCATTGATACGATAACATTTGTTCAAGATCCATCCTTCATCACCCTCCTAACCCAAGCATGATAGTCTCAAGTGTGGCTTGTAGTGGTTCACTTAGTACACTTGGGTAAACACCAATTAACACAATTAACATCACAAGCACGAGAACCGGTGCCCATTCAAAGGAACGAATATCCGATATGCTAGTGAATTCACGGTGCGCTTTTCCAAATGTCATCCCTAACACCGCTCGCAGTAAGTACACAGCTGTTAAAATGATTCCAAAGCAGCCGACTGCAGCGAGTACCGGCATGGCTTCGAATAATCCTAAAAATGCCATGAACTCACTTACGAAACCACTCATTCCTGGTAGACCAAGTGAAGCCATTGCTCCAGCTAATAAGAAACCAGCTGCAATCGGCATTCCTTTTGCCATTCCGCCAAGCTTGGTAATTTCAGACGTATGGAAACGTTCGTAAAAGATTCCTACTAAGAAGAACAATAAGGCAGAGATCAAGCCGTGAGAAACCACTTGGAAGATCGCTCCTTGTATCCCCGCTTCATTGAGCGCTCCCACTCCGATTAACACAATTCCCATATGAGAAATTGAAGAGTACGCGAGCACCATCTTGAAATCCTTTTGAATCAGTGCAAGAAAGGCACCATACAGCAAGTTCACAACACCGAGTGTGGCAAGCAACCAAGCAATGGAGGTGAATTGTTCTGGAAAAATGCCCATTCCAAAGCGAATTAACCCGTATGCCCCAATCTTCAAAAGAATTCCTGAGTGAAGCATAACGATCGATGGTGGAGCCTGAACGTGAACGCGTAGCATCCATGTATGTAGCGGAAAAATTGGCAGCTTTACACCGAATGCAACTAATAATGCTAGTAATAGCCCCATTTTTACGTTGTCTGTGATACGTGCATGACCTGCATCTGCAGTAAGCAATTGCTGCAACACATCAATATTGGATGTTCCTGTGCGAGCGAACAACACCATAATGACAATCAGTAGGACAGCTGAACCAAGTCCATTGTAAATAAGGAAGCTATAAGCCGCTTTTTCTTTTTCATGATAACCCCATTTTCCGATTAAAAAGAACATCGGTATGAGCGTGATTTCAAAGAATAAGAAGAACAGAATGAGGTTTTCGGCCACGAATACTCCGAGCATCCCTACTTCAAGGAGAAGGAATAGCATGAAGTAGCCCTTCCACTCTTTTTTAATATGAAGCGAAGCAATGGCCGCTAACAAAGAAAGAATGCTTGTTAAAACAACCATGACCAATGAGAAGCCATCCATCCCTAACTCAAACGGAATTTCAAATACTCCTTCACTCATTCCAAAGTGGATCCAGTTCCATTTCAGATTGTACGCAAACAGCTCTGTGCCATTTTTATATTGAGAGAAAACAGCCAATGAAAGAACCATCGCTGGCAAAGTGGCAAGAATCCCAACTAGCTTAATGGAACTCTCCTGCATTTTTGGTATAAATGATAAAACGAGAATCCCAAGTAACGGGGAAAACACGATGAGTGCTAACATCAAATTCATCCGAAGTACCCCCCTGTTACAGCAAAGATCACAAACAATACAGCTAAGCCAACGAAAGCAACGGTTCCGTACATTTGCATCTGACCGTTATGCACGCGTGAACCTGTTTTTCCAAACATCTGGACAGCTTCCACGACTAGCTTGATGATTCCTTCCACAATAAACACTTCAATATACTTGAGGAACAAGCTAAAGAACTTGGTTATGTTCACAATCGTTAACTCGTAAAACTCATCAATAAAGTACTTATTGTATAAAACACTGTACGTCACTGGTGCACGGCTGGATAACCAATCGCGTGACAGAGACTTTTTCCCATACATAAGATACGCAAGGAAAATTCCTGCTAGTGACACTAGTGTTGCCACAATCATGATCCACGCTGGACCTTCGACGTGACCATGGCCAAGCGCTTCATTGCCTTCCACTAACCAATCGCCTAAAAATGTCCCAAACCAAGGTGTGTTCACATATCCAGCAACCACAGCCAGTACGCCAAGCACCACCATAGGAAGTGTCATCACTGAAGGTGACTCGTGTACATTTTTGATTTCTTTTCTAGCCTCACCCGTAAAGACGAGGAAGAATAAACGGAACATATAAAAAGCCGTAAAGAAAGCAGCGATCACAGCTAACCAAAATAATGCTGTGTTTCCATGAACCCAAGCTGAAATTAAGATTTCATCTTTACTAAAAAACCCTGAGAATAATGGAACTCCACTAATCGCCAATGTTCCCACTAAAAATAATGGACCAGTGACGCGAAGCTTTTTCCATAAGCCACCCATTTCTTCAATGTTTTGCGTATGAACGGCATGGATGACACTGCCTGCGGCTAAGAACAATAACGCTTTGAAAAACGCGTGTGTCATCAGGTGGAATACCCCAGCCACATAGCCTGCCGATCCAAGTGCTAACATCATATAACCAAGCTGAGATACCGTTGAGTAAGCAAGTACCCGTTTGATATCGGTTTGAACTAAACCGATGCTAGCCGCAAAGATCGCGGTAACTGCCCCAATCACAGCAACGGTCATTAACGCGGTTTCACTCGCAGTGAAAAGCGGGAATAAAGCCGCTACTAAGTATACCCCTGCCGCAACCATCGTTGCCGCATGGATTAATGCTGACACAGGTGTCGGACCTTCCATGGCATCCGGTAACCAAGTGTGAAGCGGGAATTGACCAGATTTCCCAACGGCTCCAATAAAGATCAGGATTGCCGTTAATGTGATCATGCCTGCAGAAATCGAGCCCGCCTCTACCGCAGCAAAAATCTCATCATATTCAAAGCTTCCTACCTGCCAGAATAATAGAATCATCCCGATAAAAAGGCCAACATCCCCAATACGGGTCATGATAAAAGCTTTTTTTGCCGCCTTTTTGGCGTCTTCCTTATAAAAATAGAAACCGATTAAGAGGAAGGAACCAACCCCGACTAATTCCCAGAAAATATACGTTTGTAAAAGGTTAGGTGATAAAACCAAACCAAGCATTGCAAACGTAAATAATCCTAAATACGCATAAAACACATGAAAGCGTTCATCGTCGTGCATATATCCCTTTGAATACGTATGTACAAGCAAACTAACGAGAGATACGATGACGAGCATTAGCGCATTTAACTGGTTTACTTCAAAACCCGCTGTTAGTTGAACATCTCCGATCGAAAGCCATATGCCCTCTGCTTTATAGGTCGGTTGTGTAAAACGCGCAAATAAGACGATGAGCGAATAAACAAACGACACACCCACTAGCAGGATACCGACATAGGCGCTGTTTTCCTTTAGCTTTTTTCCGAACAGAAGAAGGAACAAAAATGATAGTAGCGGGAAAAGCGGTATGATCCATGCATTTTCCATCAATATCACAATCCCCTTTTTAGAACGCGCTCCGGTTTTGGTATGTTGCGCGTTTGATTGAGGCCCGCTGTAATAAGCGAGTCATATTTTTCTTAATGCTTTAAGGTGTTCATTTCATCCATATTAACGGTTTTTCTGTTACGGTAAAGGGCAATTAAAATCGCCAACCCAACGGCTGCCTCCGCTGCTGCCACAGCGATCGAAAATAATGCAAACACTTGACCCGTAATCCCTGGATTCGCACCGTACTTACTAAAGGCAACCAGATTAATATTGACTGCGTTTAGCATCAATTCAATGGAAATTAATACGATAACCGTATTTCGCTTCGTTAATGCACCGTACAATCCGATACAAAACAGAATTAACGCAAGCGTCAGGTAGGCTGAAACGGGAACTGAACTCATTCCTTATTCGCCTCCTTTTCATCATCTTTTTTCGCTAACACAATCGCT
This sequence comes from Bacillus coreaensis, assembly GCF_050586445.1. Taxonomy (NCBI): domain Bacteria; kingdom Bacillati; phylum Bacillota; class Bacilli; order Caryophanales; family Bacillaceae; genus Bacillus; species Bacillus coreaensis. The sequence continues at coordinate 146,822 of NZ_JBOCCY010000004.1, read as the reverse complement.
CCGATCAAAGCAACTAACAAGATGACAGAAGTGATTTCAAATGGAATGACAAACTTTGAGTAAAGCGCCACACCAATTTGCTCGGTATTATTTTCATGAAGAGTATTTGGTACAGAGGCCAAATCTAAATCATACAACCCGATATACATCACAACCGCAAAACCAAGGACACCGATAAAAAGGAGAGTCTTTCGAATCCAACCTTCTTCTGGTTCGCTCGTATCATTATGACGGGTAAGCATAATCCCAAATAGCATAATGATGGTAATGGCGCCTGAGTAGATTAATATTTGAACCGCTGCGACAAATTCAGCAGAGAGCATCACGTAAATTCCCGCAATGCTCACAAAGGTGAACACAAGAGCCACGATCATATGAACAACCTTCGTTAAATTCAATAACAGAACGCCGCCAATGACCGCAACGAGCGCTAGCGACATAAATGCGATTAATTCACCCGTAACTGTCATGCTTTATTCACCTTCCGAATATTTTCATCGTTTTCATCTAACCATTCTAGGTTTTTAAATAGCTCATCTCGGCTATATTCCGCGAGCTCAAAGTTATTCGTCATAATAATGGCCTCTGTCGGACATACCTCCGTACAAAGATCGCATAGGATACAGATTTCGAAATTGATATCATACGTATCAATGATTTTTCCTTTTTTCGTAGGGTCAGGGTGTTTTTTCCCGGTCAATTGAATGCAATCGGTTGGACAAATGGCTGCACACTGATTACAGACGATACATTTTTCGGGGTAAAACTTCTGTATCCCACGGAACCGGTCCGGAAGTGGCAGCGGCTCATTTGGATAATCGTAGGTTACTTTTTCCCTTGTTAGGTTCTTGAGTGTATAGGCTAACCCTTTTGCTAATCCAAGCACGTTGACTCACCCTCTCTAGTTTGACTCTGTTAAACTGGGTGTTGATTTCCGCTCCGGGCGCTTGCTTTCCGGGGGGCGTTCGGAGAGCCTCCTCGGCGCTAACGCTTCTGCGGGGTCTCTCCTGTAACGCTGATCCCCCAGGAGTCAATCGCCCTCCGCTCCAATCAACAGAGTGTAAAATCCACTTTGACTTAACAGATTTTTTTAAAAAAGTTTCAACAATTCTTTAACAATTGCGGTTAAGAAAATATTCGCTAATGCTACTGGTAATAGCACCTTCCATCCGAATTCCATTAGTTGGTCTGCTCTTAGGCGTGGGAAGGTGACTCGGATCCAGACTAGGAAGAAGATGACGACGCTGAATTTTAGGGCGAACCATACGGCTCCTGGGATGAATCCTAAGAAGTCGAATGGTGGTAGCCATCCTCCTAGAAATAGTACGGTTGTTAGTGATGCCATTGCGAATAAGTATACATATTCCGCGAGCATGAAAAATGCCCAACGGAAGCCTGAGTACTCGACGTGGAATCCGGCTACTAGTTCGGACTCGGCTTCTGGCAAATCAAACGGTGTACGGTTTAATTCAGCAACGGACGCGATGATAAAGACAAGAAACGCAATCGGTTGCCAAAGTATGAACCAGCCTTGCTCATCTTGAGCGGCGACGATATCGTTCAAATTCAAGCTGCCTGCAAAAAGGATAACCCCAATCACCGACATAACGAGTGGGATTTCGTAGGAAATCATTTGGGCAGCCGCACGCATCCCACCAAGCAGTGCGTACTTATTATTCGATGCCCATCCACCTGTTACCACTCCCACAGTGGTTAAACCGGAAATGGCGATATAGTACAATAACCCCACACCAATATCAGCAAACTGCAGATGATCAGTTAACGGAATCGTTGCTAGCACCATAAATGCCGGTGCGAATGCAATGACAGGAGCAAGGATAAAGAGCGGGCGGTCTGCTAGCTTTGGAATCGTGTCTTCTTTTAATAGAAGCTTTAATACGTCAGCTACCGTTTGCAAAAGGCCCCAGCGTCCACCAACCTGATTCGGTCCTTGACGCAACTGCATAAATCCCATGACTTTTCTCTCTGCTAAAATGGCATACGTAACAAATCCTAAAACCACTAATAATAGAACCGTTGCTAGTAAAAAGAAAATCCCAAAGTTTAAGAGTCCTGGTTGTGATTGCAGCAGTCCCTCTACCATTAGCCATCAACCTCCCCTAGGACAATATCAATTGCACCTAAAATCGCGATTAAGTTTGCTATATTTTCTCCCTCCAATAGCTTCGGAAGAATTTGCAAATTGTAAAAAGAAGGTCTTCTAAACTTCAAGCGGTACGGCTCTTTTTTTCCATCACTCGCGATATAACATCCAATTTCTCCACGAGGTGACTCAATACGAACGTAAGCCTCACCCTTGGGTGCTTTAATAATCTTTGGAACTTTCGCGAGGATCTCTCCCTCTTTCGGGAACTGCTCGACCGCTTGTTCTAAGATTTTCAAAGATTCCTCGAGCTCATCTAGACGAACATGGTATCTTGCCCATGCGTCTCCACCTTCTTGAACAGGAACATCAAAGTCAAAACGGTCATAAATTGAATACGGCTCATCTTTACGAAGATCCCATTTGACTCCCGTACATCTTAGGTTAGCTCCACTTAGTGAGTAATTAATCGCATCTTCTTTCGTGTAGCGACCTACACCCTTCACACGGTTCATGAATATTTCATTCCCCGTCACAAGGTCATGGTAGCCTTTCAGCTGCTCACGCATATATGGAATAAACTCGCCCACTTTTTCAATCCAACCCTCAGGTGCATCCCACTTCACGCCACCTACACGCATGTAGTTAAAGGTAAGGCGTGCACCGGATAATTCATTTAACATATTAATAATCATTTCACGCTCACGGAATGCGTAAAGAAACGGACTTACCGCTCCAATATCGAGTAAATATGTACCCCACCAAACCAGATGGCTCGCGACACGACCAAGCTCCATCGCAATGACTCTCAGGTATTCTGCTCGGTCCGGAATCTTTAAATCCATCATCGTTTCAACTGCATGACAGAGCACGTAGTTGTTCGTCATCGCTGCTAAATAATCGAGTCTGTCTGTGTAAGGAATGATTTGCGTGTATTGTAGATTTTCAGCTAACTTTTCCGTTCCGCGGTGTAAATATCCAATGACTGGCTTTGCTTCCTTGATGATTTCTCCATCAATTTTTAACACCAGACGGAAAACACCATGCGTACTTGGATGCTGAGGCCCTACGTTTAATAGCATTTCTTCCGTTCGAAGCACTCGTTACACCTCCACATCGTATGGTTCGTAGTCTTTGCGTAGAGGGTGACCAATCCAATCATCACCGAGCATAATTCGGTATAAGTTCGGATGATTTTTAAACTGAATTCCCAGTAAGTCATACGCTTCACACTCTGGCCAGTTGGCACCTGCCCAAAGCTTAGAAAGCGACTCCACCTCAGGTTTCTCACGATCAATCTTCACCTTTAACGCAACGGATTGCCTGTTATTATATGAGTAAAGATGAGCATACACTTCCATGTGCGTCTCAAAATCTCCCCCATGAAACTCTGATAAATAGTTAAAACCAAGTTGCTCATTGTAGCGAAGGAACTCAGCAATTTTATAATAGGTTTCCGGCTTTGCCACCAAGGTTGGTACGTCCTTCGACAGATTATTAATATAGAAGTCTTCCAATACATCTTTGCCAAGATGCTCTTCAATCACCTTCACGTATTTATCCAAATACGGTTGGTTTGGCGATGGGACCAGCTCTTCAGGAGCCTCTTCTTCCGCAGGCTTTGCCTTTGCTCTTGCAGCGGCTGCAGCTGCAGCTTTCGCTTTGGCGGCGGCAATCGCCTTTGCTTTTTCATCATCTCCAGGAGCACCGCCTTGTGCGGCAGCTTTTGCTTTGGCGGCTGCGGCGGCTTTCGCTTTCGCGGCTGCGATGGCTTTGGCCTTTTCGTCACCTTCTGCTGGTGCTTCTTCTGCTCCACCTTGCTGTTTTGCTAGTGCAGCGGCCTTTGCTTTTGCGGCTGCGGCGGCTTTCGCTTTGGCAGCGGCGATGGCTTTGGCCTTTTCGTCACCTTCTGCTGGTGCTTCTTCTGCTCCACCTTGCTGTTTTGCTAGTGCAGCGACCTTTGCTTTTACGGCTGCGGCGGCTTTCGCTTTGGCAGCGGCGATGGCTTTGGCCTTTTCGTCACCTTCTGCTGGTGCTTCTTCTGCTCCACCTTGCTGTTTTGCTAGTGCAGCGGCCTTTGCTTTTGCGGCTGCGGCGGCTTTCGCTTTGGCAGCGGCGGCAGCTTTTTGTTTTGCTAAATCCGTGTCCTCCGAGCTAGACGACACTACCTCAGCTTGCTCTTTTTCCTTCATTTTTGCTAATGCAGCAGCTTTTGCCTTTGCTTTTTCCTCATCCGTCATCGGCTTATCATTGGATGCATCTGTTGAAGCTTCCTTTGCTTTCATTTTTGCAAGTGCGGCAGCTTTGGCTTTTTCCGCAGCTTCCTTCTTTAACTGTTCCAGGTCCTTTTCCCCACTCATGGATTAAATCACCCTCTTCCCAGTCTTAGCCTCATAGCGAATTTTTTCTCTTAATTTATTAATTCCGTAAATAAGTGCTGCTGGGTTTGGAGGGCAGCCTGGGATATACACATCGACCGGTACGATTTGGTCAACTCCCTTTACCACCGAATAGGATTTCACATAAGGTCCACCTGCTGTAGCACATGACCCCATCGCGATTACCCATTTAGGCTCTGGCATTTGATCGTATAGTCGACGGACAATTGGTGCCATTTTCTTCGTCACAGTACCTGACACAATCATGACATCTGACTGACGTGGTGACGTACGAAAAAACGATCCGAACCGGTCAAGGTCATAGTGTGAAGAACCTACGCCCATCATTTCGATCGCACAGCAAGCAAGCCCAAACGTCATTGGCCACAATGAATTGCTTCGCGCCCAGGCTTTAATTTGTTCAAGGGTTGTTAAAAATACATTTCTCTTTAACTCTTCTAATTCTTCTGGTGAGATGTTTTCCAATTTTAAGTCCATTTTAACACCTTCTTCTTCCAAGCGTAGACAAGTCCTACAAGCAGCATTAATACGAAAATAAGCATTTCAATCAATGCAAAGATACCGAGTTTCTCATAAGCTACTGCCCATGGATAAAGAAACACGGTTTCAACATCAAAGATTACAAACATTAGAGCAAAAATATAATAGCGGACATTGAACTGCACTCTAGAATCGTGAAATGGTTCAATTCCGCTTTCGTATGTGGTGTACTTCGCATCATAAGGCTTATACGGACGCAATAGTTTCCCCAGAAACAGCGCAACCACAGGTAATAAAACACCAAGACATAGAAACACAAAGACAATCAGATAGTTATTCTGATATACATTTAACAGCTCCATGTCCATCCCCTCCAATGTCTTATAATTTTCTAAACATTTAATTATGTAACCGAATTCATTATAACACTGTTACAAATTTGTGTCGACAAGCCAAAGACTTTTATTGGAATTTCTAAAAAAATGTTTTCTTGTCCCTCGAGGATATAGTATGTGAAATAATAATCTTTATTCTATTAAATGGTAAAAAGCGGTGTTTGTCTGTGAGAATAATCAATAAAATATGAAAATATTATTATTTTTGGAGGATTAGTAGATCATTGAGTTGTGCTGGTGAGTCTTTGTTTGATTCAGTTACCATGGAAGAGTATTTTCATGATCCATGGGCATTGAATTGGTCTTTCAGTTACCGGTCGAGTGGTTTTTCTTGCTATACGGGCACTAAATTGGCCTTTCAGTTACCTTTCTAGCTTTTTTGCTTGCTCCATGGGCACTGAATCGACCTTTCAGTTACCGTATGAACTTTTTTGCTTGCTCTATGGGCACTGAAACGCTACTTCAGTTACCATACGAGCCCTTTTGCTTGCTCCACGGGCACTGAAACCCTACTTCAGTTACCATACGAGCCCTTTTGCTTGCTCCACGGGCACTGAAACCCTTCTTCAGTTACCATACGAGCCCCTTTTGCTTGCTCCACGGGCACTGAAACCCTTCTTCAGTTACCATACAAACTTTTTTGCTTGCTCCACGGGCACTGAATCACCCTTTCAGTTACCAAACGAGCTTTTTTCCCAGCTTCACGGGCACTAAAGCCTGACAATGGTTACCCTCACACTGCTTTTTCCTCGCTCATGGGAACCTAACACCCTCTTATTCCCCGCTCCACCAAAATATAAACATAAAAAACCCCCTCCGACGATCTGACTTAGGATCGCCCAAGGGGGTTGATTGATTGTTTTATCGCTTCTCTGAAACAGAGATACGGTTGATGGCACGTTGCAATGCCATTTCGGCACGCTTGAAGTCTACGTGTGCACGTTGTTGTTCGCGCAGGCGTTCTTCTGCACGCTCTTTTGCACGTAGTGCGCGTTCGACGTCGATGCTATCAGATACTTCCGCAGATTGAGCCAAGATTGATACTTGGTCTGGACGAACTTCCAAAAGACCGCCACTTACTGCTACGTATTCTGTTTTGCCGCCGTTTTTCAAACGAACAGATCCAATTTGTAACGGTGCGACCATTGGAATATGTCCTGGTAAGATCCCTAGCTCACCACTTTGAGCTTTCATACTTACCATTTCCACATCTGATTCATACACCGGGCCATCGGGAGTAACAACACTGACTTTAATCGTCTTCATTTTTTACCCTCCTGGTCCTATTTTAGACCTCTACGCCCATTTTCTTTGCAGATTCGATTACTTCTTCAATTCTACCTACAAGACGGAATGCATCTTCTGGAAGATGGTCATACTTACCTTCTAGGATTTCTTTGAAGCCTTTAACCGTTTCTTTAACAGGAACATATGAACCTGGTTGTCCCGTGAACTGTTCAGCCACGTGGAAGTTTTGAGATAAGAAGAACTGGATACGACGAGCACGAGCTACGATAAGCTTATCTTCGTCAGAAAGCTCATCCATACCTAGGATCGCAATGATATCTTGAAGTTCTTTATAACGTTGTAATGTTGATTGTACTTGACGAGCTACTGAGTAGTGCTCTTCTCCAACGATATCAGGTGACAAGGCACGAGAAGTTGAAGCAAGTGGATCCACCGCAGGGTAGATACCCATCTCAGAAAGCTTACGCTCAAGGTTAGTTGTTGCATCTAAGTGAGCGAAAGTTGTAGCTGGAGCCGGATCCGTATAGTCATCGGCAGGTACGTAAATCGCTTGGATAGATGTAACAGAACCTACGTTAGTAGATGTGATACGTTCTTGCAGTCTACCCATTTCAGTAGCAAGAGTTGGTTGGTAACCTACCGCTGATGGCATACGACCTAAAAGGGCAGAAACCTCAGAACCTGCTTGTGTGAAACGGAAGATGTTATCCATGAAGAAAAGAACGTCTTGTCCTTGATCATCACGGAAGAATTCAGCCATTGTCAGACCCGTTAGAGCAACACGCATACGTGCTCCAGGCGGCTCGTTCATTTGTCCGAATACCATCGCTGTTTTCTTAATAACTCCAGAGTCAGTCATTTCGTGGTAAAGGTCGTTACCTTCACGTGTACGCTCACCAACACCTGCGAATACTGAGATACCGCCGTGCTCTTGAGCGATGTTGTTGATTAACTCCTGGATAAGAACTGTTTTACCTACACCGGCACCACCGAATAGACCGATTTTTCCACCTTTAATATATGGAGCAAGTAGGTCTACTACTTTGATACCTGTTTCAAGAATTTCTACTTGTGTAGAAAGTTGCTCGAATTTTGGTGCTTCTCTATGGATAGAGTCGCGACGAGCACTCGCAGGAATCTCCTCATTTAAGTCGATTGCCTCACCAAGTACGTTAAATACACGTCCAAGTGTTACATCACCAACTGGTACAGAGATAGCAGCACCAGTGTCTTCTACTTCGATTCCACGAGTTAATCCATCAGTAGAAGCCATTGCGATGGTACGAACTGTATCGTCACCTAAGTGAAGGGCAACTTCAAGGGTTAAGTTGATATCAACTTCAGATTCGCTCTGCGCGTTGTTTACAATTTTAAGTGCATTATAGATCTGTGGTAGATGACCGCTTTCGAACTTTACGTCAACAACCGGACCCATAACTTGAAGAACGCGTCCTTTAGTCATTGTGTTCCCTCCCTAATACTTCATAAAACTTAGCAAATATAATCTATGGATATCAGGCCCATAGAAGAATGGTATGGTATTGTATTGTGTTTCGGTGTCCAGCTCCAGCGGCTAGCTCCTCGGGGTCATAAGCCAAAACCCTCCAGAGGTCAGGACCTCCTGCGGTATTCGTCTTATGCCTGTCGGAGCTGGTCAAGCCGCTTCCGCTATTCTAACGCAGCTGCTCCACCAACAATTTCTGTTATCTCTTGTGTAATTGCCGCTTGACGTGCACGGTTGTAGACAAGGCTTAGGTTGCTGATTAGATCATTTGCGTTGTCTGTTGCATTCTTCATAGCAGTCATCCTTGCAGCGTGCTCACTTGCTTTACTGTCAAGAAGGGCACCATAAATTAGGCTCTCCGCGTACTGTGGCAATAGGACATCAAGAATTTCCTCCGCAGATGGTTCAAACTCGTAAGATGTAAGTTTCCCTTCTGATTGAATATCAGTTAGAGGGAGAAGCTTCTTCTCGGTTACATCCTGTTGAATCGCACTTACGTAGTGGCTGTAATATAGGTACAACTCATCAAATGTCTCGTCAGCAAACATACCAACGGTCTTTGAAGCGATGTCTTTTATTTCAGCGAAGCTTGGTTGATCTGGAACTCCAATGATGTCCAGAATAACCGGCATATTGCGTTTCTTAAAGAAGTCACGGCCAACACGTCCGATTGCGATAATCGCAAATTCGTCGTTTGATTTGTGACGGCTTTTAATTGTATTAAATAGCTGCCTTAGCACGTTACTGTTGTATGCACCCGCAAGACCACGGTCAGAAGAAATGACTACATACCCAGTCTTTTTTACCGGACGGCTTGTAAGCAATGGGTTTTGCACGCCCTTACTTCCTTGTGCGATCGAAGCAGTAACCTCTTGAATCTTCGTCATGTAAGGAACGAAAGCTTTCGCGTTCATTTCCGCACGATTCATCTTTGCAGCAGATACCATTTGCATGGCTTTTGTAATTTGGCTCGTCTTCTTCGTCGAAGTAATACGAGATTTTATATCGCGTAATGATGCCACAGATTCTCACCACCTTGTTTTCAAAGTGAAACACTTGGGAAAGAGGAAGAACCGGTCTTCCTCTTCCCATTCATTAATTACTCGCTAATAGCAAACGTCTTTTTGAAGTCGTTAATTGCAGAAACTAATACATCGTCAGCTGGAAGGTCTTTTGTAGTTACGATTTGGTCAAGCACGTCCTTACGGTTGTGGTCTAACCAAGATAAGAACTCACCTTCGAAACGCTGGATATCCGTTACCGGAATATCATCTAAGTGACCTCTAGTTAATGCGTAAAGAATCATTACTTGCTTCTCTACTTTTAACGGCTTGTTAAGATCTTGCTTAAGAACTTCAACAGTACGAGCTCCACGGTTAAGCTTTGCTTGCGTTGCTTTATCTAAGTCAGATCCGAACTGAGCAAATGCTTCTAGCTCACGGTATGAAGCAAGGTCAAGACGCAGTGTACCTGCAACCTTTTTCATCGCTTTGATTTGGGCAGAGCCCCCTACACGTGATACAGAAAGACCTGCGTTGATCGCTGGACGTACACCAGAGAAGAATAGGTCAGATTGTAAGAAGATTTGTCCGTCCGTAATCGAAATTACGTTTGTTGGAATATAAGCAGATACGTCACCTGCTTGAGTTTCGATGAATGGAAGAGCTGTGATTGAACCAGCACCCTTTGCATCGCTAAGCTTTGCAGCACGCTCTAATAGACGGCTGTGTAAGTAGAATACATCCCCTGGATATGCTTCACGACCTGGAGGACGACGTAGTAATAGTGATAATTCACGGTAAGCCGCAGCTTGCTTAGAAAGATCATCGTATACTACTAGTACGTGCTTGCCATTGTACATGAATTCTTCACCCATTGTTACACCAGCATAAGGAGCTAAGTATAATAATGGAGCTGGTTGAGATGCAGAAGCTGTTACAACGATTGTGTACTCTAATGCACCCATTTTACGAAGGGTTTCAACTGCGTTACGAACCGTTGATTCCTTTTGTCCGATGGCTACATAGATACATACCATGTTCTGATCCTTTTGGTTAAGGATGGTATCGATAGCAACAGATGTTTTACCTGTTTGACGGTCTCCGATGATTAACTCACGTTGACCACGACCGATTGGCACAAGTGCGTCAATCGCTTTAATTCCCGTTTGAAGTGGCTCGTGTACAGATTTACGATCCATAACACCAGGTGCTCCAGCTTCAATTGGACGAGATTTTGTTGTTTGAATTGGACCCATACCGTCAACCGGTTGTCCAAGAGGGTTTACCACGCGGCCAATTAGCTCTTCACCAACTGGAACCTCCATGATACGTCCTGTACGACGAACCTCGTCACCTTCACGAATATCAGTGAAAGGTCCAAGGATGATAATACCAACGTTATTTTCTTCTAGGTTTTGCGCCATACCCATAACGCCGTTCGAAAATTCAACTAGCTCACCTGACATTACATTGTCAAGACCATGAGCACGAGCAATTCCGTCACCAATTTGGATAACAGTACCTACATCACTCACTTGAATTTCCGACTGATAGTTTTCGATTTGCTGTTTTATCAGCGCACTAATTTCTTCAGCATTGATGCTCATGAGTTTCACCCCTATCTACGAATCTTAGCCTAACAATTGACGTTCCAAGCGCTCCAGCTTTCCGCGCAAGCTACCGTCGAAAATTCGGTTTCCGATTCGAAGCTTGATGCCGCCGAGCAGATTGGTATCAACAATATTTTCAATACGGAGAGATTGCTTCCCAACTTTAGCTGCAAACGAAGCAGATAATGCTTGTTGCTCAGCTTCTGTTAGCGGACGAGTGGAGTACACTTTCGCCTCAGCAATTCCTCTTTCATCATTTGCGAATTCAATAAAATAATCAGCTACTGCTTCAATGTAGTCTTCACGATGACGATCAATTAAGATCATTAACGTATTTAGAACGTACACGCTAGCACCAGAGAATGCCTGTTTAATAATCTCCTTTTTCTTCTCATTCGTAAGCTTAGGAGACTTTAAGACAACACCTAGGTCGCCGTTATTTTTTACTACATTTTTAACTACACGCATTTCATTTTCCATTTGGTCAAGAAGTTGATGCTCTTTTGCTAGTCGAAAAAGAGCTAACGCATAGCGCTTCGCTACAGTCGAGTTGCTCATCGCCCTTCTCCTGCCTCTTGGATATATTCATTGATTAGCTTCTCTTGATCCGCAGCTGAAAGTTCTTTTTCAATTACTTTAGAAGCAATAAGTACAGATAATGAAGCGACTTGTTCACGAATAGCAGCAACCGCTTGGTCTTTTTGCTGTTCGATTTCAAGCTTAGCAGATTCCTTCAGACGGTCTGCTTCCGCACGCGCTAACGCAATAATTTCTTCACGCTGTACATCGCCTTGCTTTTTCGCATTTTCAATTAATCCTTGAGCTTCTGTACGAGCTTCTTTTAAAAGCGTACGTTGCTCTTCTAGTAATTGCTTTGCTTCACCGCGGCTTTGTTCAGCAGCATTAATTTCTCCAGCAATATGCTCTTCACGTTGTTTCATGATGCCCATTAATGGACCCCATGCAAACTTCTTAAGTAATGCTAACAAGATGATGAAAGTTACTAATTGGAAAAGGATATCTCCTTCGTTAAACCCACCACCAGCTGCACCTAATACTAGACTGCTTGTTAACACCCTTGCTCACTCCCTTCAAGAGTCGTACACTTACAATTTATAACGTTACAAATGTTAATAGATGAACATAAAGGAATGGCGAAGCTTCACGTAAAATGTTCTTCGCCATTGTTTTGTTAAAAAACCGTATATTAGCCGCCGATAACCATGAACGCGATAACTACGCCGATGATCGGAACCGCTTCTACTAACGCTACCCCGATGAACATTGTTGTTTGAAGCATACCACGAGCTTCTGGTTGACGAGCGATACCCTCAACTGTTTTAGATACGATAAGACCGTTACCAATACCTGCACCTAGTGCCGCTAAACCAATTGCAATTGCTGCTGCTAAAAGACCCATTATAAAGTTCCTCCTTAAATTGTATAAACATGATTTTGTGTTATTTTGTTCATTAAATGAACAGGTATATATTAATGGTCATGACTCACTTTGTGTGCCAAGTAAACCATTGTTAACATGGTGAAGATAAACGCCTGAATCGCGCCGACAAAGATTGAGAACCCTTGCCAAGCAAGCATTGGAATAACCGCAGCGAGATGGCCGCCGACTCCAGTTGCTAGACTTCCTGCTAGTAACGTTAGAAGGATTTCTCCTGCATAAATGTTACCGTAGAGACGAAGCCCGAGTGTTAAGGTGTTTGCAAATTCTTCAATAAGTTTCAGCGGGAACAAGAACCACATTGGTCGAACGAAATCTCGACCGTATTCTTTTACTCCCTTCAGCTTTACACCATAATAGTGAGAAAGCCCGACGACCATCGTTGCTAATGTCAGTGTGATCACTGGATCAGCTGTTGGTGATTTCCACCACAATGTCCCGTCATAAGTAATTCCGAATGGAAGTCCAAGCATATTACATACGAATATATACATAATCAATGTAATACCCAGAATGTGGAATCTTCCACCATCTTTCCAATCCATTGTACTATTAATGATTCCTTTGACGAAATCCATTACCCATTCGAAGAAGTTTTGTATCCCCGTTGGTTTCATAGCCAATGAGCGAGTGGAAAGCACTGCGATGATAAAGACAATCACACTAGCAATTGTTATCATCAAGACATTTGATAAGTTAAAGGTTAGGCCCATAAATTCTCTTAAAGGAGCTTCATGATGCACAGTATTCACCTCTCTTCCCCGCTATTTATGTGAATGAAATGCTTGAAGAAAAAAATCTATCATAATAACCACGTATGAGGTCATTAATCCAATAATTACGCTATAAAGATGGAGCTTGTCAGGATATTCAAGAGCGATCATCACGGCTAAAACAGCCGTCGCCATTCTTGAAAACATGCCGAGGGAACGGACCTTTTCGCCTTTTGCTATCGCATCGCCGAATTTAATAGTCCTTCTGGCCAATAACCACAAATTAAAAAGGCTTAAGCTCGTACCTAAAATAAGCCCTAAAAAAACAGTTTGATATGAGGTAAATCCCCACCCTAGCACGTATAAAGCTAGTAAGAAGAATATGTACTTTCGTTGCCGGATGTAGATCAGTTGTATTTCGGGCATCACTTATTATCTCCTGAAAAGAAATGTTGAATTAGTCTGATCATGGCATATACGCCAGCGGCTAATCCGAGGAGTAGTCCGATGATTAAAAAGAGCGGCTCGGTGTCCAGTGAACGGTCAAGCCATCTTCCAGCAAAAATGCCGATTAATACGGAGCCTACCAACTGCGAAAGAATCCCCGACATTAACGCCATTGCTTGATATGGACGACGGTTTTTTTGATTCATTTCAGGCACGTCCTTTTAAAGAGACTGGTAGATAGAAGTTTGTTTTTTACAATGGACTTGCTTGCTTAGGAAAGCATCATTTATACAGTACCCATGTTGAAAACCCTATCATTAATACCCTTTGTAAGCATACAATAGGCACTTGTCAATGTCAATTAGTTTGGAGTGAAAAAGTTCACAATTCAAACAATAGAAATTCTTGTTCACATTATGTTCAAAAAGTTTTTTATTTTCCTATTGCATATGGAGCGAGCGTTGTTCTCGCCCCTGTTTTCCTTACCGCTCTTTCACTTTCGAGACAGCAATCCCTGTTTCGACCATATCTTCTTTTCCAGCTTTTTTTGCAAAAACCTTCGCTAAGTATAATCCATTTTCTGGTAGTTGTTCGGGCAGGATGTCCATCTTCAGCATTCCTCTCCCTACATTCCGTTTCCAATCTAAGAATTTAACGAACCGATACGTGTCTGGATCGAAGAGAGCAATACCAAATTCATCTGCTCCACCCGGCAAATACACTTCGTAATGATACACACCCTGTTTATCTCCCGGACCAAATTCAAACCCCATAATCCGAGGATAGTTCGGTTCCTCTAAAACATACAGATAGGGGACACTCACCTTTTGAGAGCCAGCCATGATGGTTAAATGACCTTCATGTATCTTCTTCGTAAGTTCTTTGGGATCCACACTCATCGTAACGTTCACCGTCTTTTCTTTGCCCGCATCTACCGAAAAAGATTGCGGCAGTTCAAACTGTATGCCATCCCTTTGATGAGGAACCTCAAATCGATAGGACATCCGGTGATTACTTACATTTTTAAAAGTAAGCTGCTGTGTATGTTCATGCTGCCTTTCTACTAACTTGAATTTCCCAAATTGCAAGGAAGCTGGTTTGACAAGCGTACCGGTTTGAATCGCTTCAGGAATTCTTATTCTTCCAGCACCTTGCTCGTACGTTTTATAAGGAACGTTTTTTGCATCCACAATAGGAATGGCCGTATTCATGAGAGCAGCCTTGATATCTTCCGGTCCCCAATCTGGATGTGCTTGTTTGATAAGCGCTGCTGCTCCAGCCACATGCGGAGCCGCCATACTAGTTCCTTGAAGGGCTAGGTAGCCCCCAGGTATCGTGCTTGTTATGGCTACTCCCGGCGCTACCACATCCGGCTTAATCTCCCAAGTGGAAGTAACAGGTCCTCTCGAACTAAAACTAGCAAGCAAATCCTTTTCTTCTATTATATTTGTTTTTGCAAGTATTTTTTGGCTAGCCATTGATTTTACGATGTCTAACCCGAGCTCTCTAGACATGGTAGCAACCGGAATATCAATCGGACGATCGAGATTTCCAGCAAACTCACCATTCATATTATTAAAAATAATCACAGCGACGGCACCAGCCTCCTGTGCATACCATGCTTTTTCCGAAAAGGTTAGTTCGCCTCTTTGAATAAGAGCAATTTTTCCAGACACAGCTGCAAGGTCTTCTTTCTTCCCAAGCTTCCCATATACCACTTCATACGACCGATCAAGCTTCCAATCCATAGAGCCCTGTATCGGTTCAAGCCTTAAAGTATCTTTTGTTCCATCGATCGTGAGATATGGAACTTTTAATAGGGGTGTGGAGGCACCAACCGAAATGGCCTTTGCAGCCGTACCAGGGGAACCAACCGTCCACATATTCGGGCCAGAGTTTCCAGACGAGGTCACAGCGACAATACCGTTATCTACCGCTTTATTTAGAGCAAGTGATATTGGTAAATCAGGTCCATTCACATTGTTTCCTAGTGATAGATTCAATACATCGACCTTATCCTTGATGGCTTTTTCAATTGCAGCAAGCACTTGCTCTGTTGTTCCCGAGCCACCTGGACCCAGTGCACGATAGGCAATAATCTTCGCGTCCGGAGCCACCCCTTGGATCTTTCCGTTTGCCGCAATAATGCCAGCTACATGTGTCCCATGTAAGGTGCTTTGGCCATACATTCCCTTCGTTTCCATCGGATCATCATCTATATCAACCAGATCATAGCCTCTTTTATAGCTTCGTCTTAAGTCAGGATGATTGTAATCAATGCCTGTATCAATGACCCCAACGGTGATTCCTTTTCCGGTAAGTCTTTGATGTTTCGGATCAAAATAGCCCCTGATCGTTTCTGCACCGATGATCTCCGTATTCGTTTCCGATTGTACGCTGTAGGTTGTCACCGGGGAAACTGACTCGACTTTGGACGTTTGTGCGAGCTTATCAAGAGATCCCTTCGTCCCTTTAACCGAAAAACCATTCAGAGCTTCAGTGAAAATATGGCGGAGCTCAAGGTCAGGGTATGGTGTGATGAGCTCTTTAATTTGGTGTACATTTGTTTTTTCCGGCAATGTCACGATTGCCACTTTTTCAGTTGTTGGGTCTTCCTCAGGAATAGGAGGATGAATGAGTGTTTTTGCTGATGTTGGTGGAGTGCAAACAAATGAGAATACTACGGCTGTTAAAAGAGTGAAGATTTTCAGTTTCACTTTGTGTTAGCACCTCCGAAGTTTTTTACTATGTTTTGCCATAGGGTGGTGAGTTATGCGTATGTGGGAGTGATCGATAGTGCCTTTTTTTATTCCCAGAGAATTGAAGGTTGAGTTATATTCGAACTTGAACATAGTTCCAGTCCTTTTTTCGTCCGAATGATATCTCTATTCAGACTCATCGCCTGGACCCCGTACTCTTTTTGTCCGAATCACACCTTTATTCAGACTGCACCCCTGGTCCCAGCGCTCTTTCCTGTCCGAATAATACCTCTATTCAGACTCTCCGCCCGGACCCTGCTCTCTTTTTGTCCGAATCACACCTCTATTCGGACTACTCTCCTGCACACAGCACTCTTTCCTGTCCGAATGATACCTCTATTCAGACTCTCCGCCCGGACCCTGCTCTCTTTTTGTCCGAATGACACCTTTATTCGGACTACTCTCCTGCACACAGCACTCTTTCCTGTCCGAATGATACCTCTATTCAGACTCTCCGCCCGGACCCTGCACTCTTTTTGTCCGAATCACACCTTTATTCGGACTACTCTCCTGCACACAGCGCTCTTTCTTGTCCGAATGATACCTCTATTCAGACTCTCCGCCCGGACCCTGCTCTCTTTTTGTCCGAATCACTCCTCTATTCAGACTACTCTCCTGGTCCCAGCGCCCTTTCCTGTCCGAATGACCCCTCTATTCAGACTCATCGCCTGGACCCTGCACTCTTTTTGTCTCAATCACACCTTTATTCAGACCACACCCCTGGTCCCAGCGCTCTTTCCTGGCCGAATGACACCTCTATTCAGACACAATCCTTGTGCTAGCGGGATTAGTTATCCAAGTACCCTTCAGCGCACATCAACTACTCTATGCAAAAAAAGCTAACCGCCCCGGCGGTTAGCCCATTCTTACTTCGTTCCAAACAAACGGTCACCAGCGTCACCTAATCCAGGGACGATGTAGCCGTGGTCGTTTAATTTTTCGTCTAGCGCTGCGATGTAGATGTCTACATCCGGGTGTGCTTCTTTAAGAGCGTCCACGCCTTCTGGTGCTGCGATTAGGCACATAAATTTAATATGCTTCGCGCCGCGCTTTTTCAATGAGTGGAGCGCTTCGATCGCTGAACCACCTGTCGCAAGCATTGGATCCACTACGATGAAGTCACGCTCTTCTACGTCGCTCGGTAACTTAACGTAGTACTCAACTGGCATCAATGTTTCTGGGTCACGATACAGACCGATATGTCCAACTTTTGCTGCAGGGATAAGTTTTAAGATACCATCTACCATTCCGATTCCCGCACGTAAAATAGGGACAATCCCTATTTTTTTCCCAGATAACACATTTGATTTCATTGTGCTTACTGGTGTTTGGATTTCGATTTCTTCTAACGGCATGTCACGAGTAATTTCGAACGCCATTAATGTTGCTACTTCGTCTACTAGCTCACGGAAGTCCTTTGTTCCTGTATTTTTTTCGCGGATGTATGTAAGCTTATGCTGAATGAGGGGATGATCAAACACATATACCTTTGCCATCTAGCATCTCTCCTTTTCTAACTCGATTCATAAACACTTCGTCTAATTTTACAGAAAAAACTTCCCGCGGGCAACCTCGAACAGAAATTGGATATAACAATTCTGAGACAAAGTAAAAAGCCAGCCCTTTAAAAAACAAGAGGCTGGCTAGCAAAAAATTATATTTGTCTTTCTGGGTATAAAGTGAAACGGCTCGTTAATGCAGATACGCGCTCTCTTGCTTCTGCTAGCTTTGCTTCATCTTCATGGTTTTTCAACGTGAAGCTAATGATGCCTGCGATTTCTTCCATTTCAGCCGCACCAAATCCACGAGAAGTAACAGCTGCTGTTCCGATACGGATTCCGCTTGTTACGAATGGGCTTGCTGTGTCAAATGGAATGGTGTTTTTGTTCACTGTGATTCCTACTTCATCAAGTACATGCTCAGCTACTTTACCAGTTAAGCCTAAAGAACGTACATCAATTAATAGAAGGTGGTTGTCTGTTCCACCAGATACTAGGTTGATCCCTTCTTTTTGAAGACTTTCTGCTAATGTCTTTGCGTTAGAAATGATGTTTCCAGCATACTCTTTAAAGCTATCTTGTAACACTTCTCCGAAAGCAACTGCTTTTGCAGCGATAACGTGCATTAATGGACCACCTTGGATTCCCGGGAAGATCGACTTGTCGATTTTCTTACCCCATTCCTCACTAGTTAGGATCATTCCACCACGAGGGCCACGTAATGTTTTATGTGTAGTTGTTGTTACGAAATCAGCGTATGGTACTGGATTTTGGTGTAAACCAGCTGCTACTAAACCAGCAATATGAGCCATATCGACCATTAAGTAAGCGCCCACTTCATCAGCGATTTCTCTAAACTTTTTAAAATCGATGGCACGAGGGTATGCACTAGCACCAGCAACGATCATTTTCGGCTTATGCTCTAATGCTTTTTCGCGAACGACGTCATAGTTAATCGTTTGTGTTTGCTCGTCCACTCCGTATTCTACGAAGTTATACTGAACACCACTGAAGTTAACCGGACTTCCGTGTGTTAAGTGACCACCATGTGATAAGTTCATCCCAAGTACCGTGTCACCTTGCTCAAGAGCAGTAAAGTAAACTGCCATATTGGCTTGAGCACCTGAGTGAGGTTGTACGTTTACATGCTCCGCACCGAAGATTGCTTTTGCGCGGTCACGGGCGATGTCTTCTACCACATCCACATGCTCACAGCCACCGTAGTAACGCTTGCCTGGATAGCCTTCTGCATACTTGTTTGTTAAAACAGATCCTTGTGCTTCCATTACCGCTTCACTTACAAAGTTTTCTGATGCAATTAGTTCAATCTTCGTTCTTTGACGCCCTAATTCGTCTTGAATAGCTTGTAAAACTTGCGTATCTTGCTGTGCTAAATGCTTCATCGTAATCCCCCTTGTATGTTAAAAAACTAATTTATATAGCAGTTTCGAAAATTCCTACTTTATCTTAACACAACCTCCATATGACAGGCACGAAAAAAATATTTTTGTAAGCGTTATTTTCGTCTTTTTCCAACATTTTTCGCTATTCGAAAGAAAAAAGCTTCTGCAAAATCTGCAAAAGCTTTATGAACAAGACTCATTACCCTTCGAATGTTCGTATATTGCTCGAGCTCCTCCAATTAATTTCGGACGCGTTCGAGCCAGCGTCACATGTGCACTGCCAAGCTCAGAAATCGATGCTCGAACCGGAACTGCTACATGCTTTATATGCATCCCAATAAAAGTATCTCCAATATCAATCCCCGCATCCGCTTGAATAAACTCAACGACTACCGGTTCAGAAAAGTGATTATAGGCATATGTAGCCATCGCTCCCCCAGCTTGTCTCACTGGAACAACGGACACTTCCTCCCATCCCTTTTGATCAGCAGTCGCTTGCTCAACAACAAGGGCACGATTTAAATGCTCACAGCACTGAAAAGCAAGGGAAACCCCTGTTTGTTGACTGAAGTCACGAAGACCTGAAAAAATGAGCTCAGCTACTTCATTTGTACCCGCTGTACCAATTTTCTTCCCAATCACCTCACTCGTACTACAGCCAATCACAAGTACATGCTTATCCGTTAACATTACTTGGTCCGAAAGATCTGCTAAAATCGTTTGCAGCTGGTTTTTCCAAATGGACAATTCACTTGTCATTTGTACCCCTCCATCGACTTACTTGCTTTTCTCGTAATCGCTTATTTTCCCAATTCTATTTGCATGTCTTCCGGCTTCAAATTCTGTTTCAAGCCACACCATAGCAATCTCACGTGCCAGTCCAGGTCCGATAACTCTTTCTCCCATCGCTAGCATATTGCTGTCGTTATGCTGACGTGTTGCCTTCGCACTAAATACATCATGAACAAGGGCACAACGAATGCCATTTACTTTATTGGCAGCAATACTCATACCGATTCCTGTCCCACAAATCAAGATTCCACGATCGTATTCCCCGTTTGCTACCTTTTGCGCAACCGGCAAAGCAAAATCAGGATAATCGACTGATGTATCACATTCACAGCCAAAATCATCATACTGAATGCCAATTTCATCCATAAGACTTTTAATTTCTTCTCGAATATTTACGCCACCGTGATCAGATGCAATTGCTACCTTCATCGTTACGCCTCCCATTTGTAAAAACTACCTTTATTTTGACATAACCTTATATAAAGATAAAGGTTGTGCTTCTAAAAAAATAAGACCCTGCATCCGTTTGCAGAGTCCATATCTCTTACATCTTAAATCTAGTGATCGTTCCTTTAAGTTTAACTGCCTGGTCGTTCAACTCGTGTGCAAGGCGCTCAACGTTTTCGATGACCTCTGTTTGCTGACCGATCGCCGCGGCTACCTCTGTTGCTCCTGCTGACGTTTCTTCTGCTATCGCAGCCACTTCCTGTGATTGCGTGGCCGTACGCTGAATTCCTTCCATTTGCTGGTCAACAAGAGTTGAAATTTTTTCTACTGCTGACGCCATTTGAACGACTGTCCTTGTCATTTCTCCAATTGCTTGGTTAGTCGCATTACCTTTTTCAGCTTGTCCAAGTGTTGTTTCTACTTGGTTTGTTATTTGAGATACCACACTTCGTACTTCACCCTGTATATTTTGAATCAGCTCAGAAATTCCTTGAACCGCTTTTGCACTTTCATCCGCTAGCTTACGAACTTCATCCGCTACAACCGCAAAGCCTTTTCCATGCTCACCCGCCCGAGCTGCTTCAATCGATGCGTTAAGCGCTAAAAGGTTAGTCTGGGCCGCGATATCCCCAACCAATTGGATAATGTGTTCCACTTGCGACGCATTTTCCTCTAGTTTTTTTACTGATACTAGTGACTGTTTATTATCTTCAGCTAGCGATTGAATACCTGATACTAGTGAGAATATCACCTTTTTAGACTGGTCAAGCTCCTCAACCATTTCATCGGAAATTTCTTTCGACTGCTTTGCCGTTAATTGAACTTCTTCCGCCAGGTGAGTCACTTCATCAATCGAACTGGCTGAGTTTTGAGTCGCAGCCGCTGAGTTTTCCGCTCCAAGCGAGATTTCATTGACCGTTCGATCGATCATTTCTGCCCTTTCTGCCGCCAAGGCACTTTCTTTTGAAATGGCAATTACTTTTTCATTCGTTTGCTTGAAGTTCTCATCAATGGTTTGGACCATATCACGTAAATTAAACAGCATATGATTAAACGCAACGCCTAACGAGCGAATTTCATC
The DNA here is from genome assembly GCF_050586445.1 of Bacillus coreaensis. Taxonomy (NCBI): domain Bacteria; kingdom Bacillati; phylum Bacillota; class Bacilli; order Caryophanales; family Bacillaceae; genus Bacillus; species Bacillus coreaensis. The sequence goes on along the minus strand of NZ_JBOCCY010000004.1, from coordinate 125,481 downwards.
ATCCGATTGGGATAACTCCACATCCTCACCAATATCCCCGTGAGCTGCTTTTAATGTGACTCGCTCTAACTTTTGAAGGGGCTTAATAATAAAACCAGCCGCTAAAAATGCTAAAATCCCGGACCAAATGATCCCCATTAAATAAGTGATGATGGAAAAGCCCGCTTTATTCATTCCAATAACGTCCTGAATGATCGGAAATAATACATCAATAAATAACGCACTCGTTGTATACGTAATCACTGCTAAAATAGTTGTAAATAAAACTAGCTTTTTCCTAAGGCCAAACTTGAATGCCTTTTTCTCCCCCATAAAGCCTTCCCCCTGGTTGTGTTACGATAATTTGTGTAAGCTTTTTTCAATTAATTGTTTCAGTTCTTCGAATGTTTGCTGATAAACAGACAGAGATCCACCGTAAGGATCACTCACATCCCCAAATTCACCAGCAAACTCTTTTAATGTAAAGGTTTTCACTTGTGCTGACGGGAACGTGGCAACAATATTCGCTTTATGACCCGCTGTCATCGTTAATATATACGTGGCCCACTCTACCTGCTGTTCCGTTAATAAAGAGGATTGATGGTCATGCACAATCTGTTGAGTGTCTAGTACTTTTTTTGCATGTGAAGATGCCTCGTTTCCATTCATCGCAAATACTCCGGAAGAACGAACTTCTACTCCGGGTATATTTTTACTTTTTAAAATAGCCACAGCCATTGGACTTCTGCACGTGTTTCCGGTACATACAAACAGAACATTAATCATAATTCTCTCCTCCATTTTTATTATATGACATATTTCCTTATTACTAAAGTCCGACTTTTAACGCAAAAAGGCATTTTCATATCGAAAACACCTTTTTACTATGGTTTATTGTATTAGAATGGTAGCAATAATTTAATCCCAAAGGCAAGCAAAATCGTGCCTCCTAATGCTTCACTATATGTTCCAAGCCACCCTTGAACTTTACGCCCTACAAGAAGACCTAACCAAGTTAAAATAGTGGCACCAATTCCGAAGCAAGTTAGGACTAGAAATGTTTTGGCACCATAAATACCTAGTGTCAACCCGACCGAAAAGCTATCAAGACTAACACTTAGTGCAAATACAAGTAACCCAAAACCTACCGGAGTGATAAAGGAACTGTCGTCTTCTCTAAAGCACGACCAAAGCATTTGCAAACCTAATACAATTAACAGGCCTCCACCACAATAAGCAGCAAATGCACCAAACTGCTCGGACAAAAATCTTCCTGCAATCATCCCTAATAACGGCATCCAAATATGAAATAACCCGATGGTGATTCCAATTTTTAAAATTTGCCGAAGTCTGAGCCTGAACATTCCCATTCCCAAGCCCACGGAAAATGCATCCATTCCTAGTGCAAATGCCATTATTATTAGTGTGACCAATTCTCCAACCATCGATGACATACTTTCGCCCCCTTGGACTTGCTAATTCAGCATATGCACGTCCAAAAGGGTTTAGAATGAGAAAATCATTCAAAAATGCTTATTCAATAATCTGGTTTCCTGCTGCCTTCATCAGTCGGTTCATAATCGCTTCTCCCACTCCTGTAGAAGGGAACATTTCACTAAAAATAATGTCTACCTCTCTTTGGTCGAACGAGCGTAACACATCGTATAAAGAGCTTGCCACAGTAGCCAAATTTTCTCTTGTTCCACAGAAAATCACTTCATCTGCTTGGTAAAACCCTTCATTCTCTGTTGTCGTTAACACGCCAACCTTTCGACCTTCACTTCTTTCTTTTTCAATCAGTTGCTGAAGCTTGTCTCTGTCTCCTTTTACTAAAAAAAGAGGTGATTTGGGTGCATAATGACGATACTTCATGCCAGGTGATTTCGGGGCTTCGTTCTGATCCTTTAGAGCTGGGTCCACTAGAACCTCACCTACCACTTGCTCAAGCTCGTCCCTTGTCACTCCACCCGGCCGTAAAATAATCGGAATTTCTTCTGTGCAATCAATGACGGTTGATTCCACTCCCACTCCTGTTGCTCCACCATCCACAATACCAGCGATTTTTCCATTCAAATCCTCTAGCACATGAGACGCTTTCGTCGGACTCGGTTTGCCTGAACTGTTCGCGCTTGGCGCAGCAATCGGAACTCCCGCTTCTTTTATCACTGCTAAAGCAACGGGATGACCCGGCATCCTTACTGCCACTGTGGTTAAACCCGCTGTTGCTAGCTGAGACAATTCAGATGTCTTTTTTTCAAAGATGATCGTAAGCGGGCCCGGCCAAAACTCATTCATTAGCTTATTAGCCTTTTCCGGAATGTGGGTAACAAATTCATTTAGTTGTTCCCTGTCGGCAATGTGAATAATTAGTGGATTATCGCTCGGGCGACCCTTTGCTTCATATATTTTGTGAATTGCTTTATCCGAATGTGCATTTCCTCCGAGTCCATATACCGTCTCAGTAGGAAATGCAACCACTTCATTTTCTCTTAAAATTGATGCAGCCTGTGCAATTTGTGGATAGTTTTTTGGATTATCCACATTTTTATCCACTGACCATAGCTTTGTTTGTATGTTTTCCACCTTGAGTATTTCTCCCTATTTTTCTTGTAATACGTAAGAAAGTATAAAAGAAGATGGTGTATAACTCAAGTTTTATCCACAAATTGTGTATAACATTTGCTATTTTGTGGGTAACTTTGTGGATTAATCCAGTTTCAACTCCATGAACAAAGAGTTATCCACAGTTAGGATATGTTGAACATGAGCGGACTCAAATATTTTTTCGTGTAACTTTTCTCTTTCCACCTGTTGAAAACCCATCATCTCGAAAAATTGGACAGATCCTTTTTTGTTTGTGGCTAAATATAATGATTGCATCTGCTTTTCCTTCGCTAATAATAGCATTTGTTCAAAAATTAACAGCAATTCCTTTTCACTCGCACGGGAGGTAATGGCTAATGATCGCAACAATCCGACGGGACCATGTGGTTCGATTCCAAGTGTTGCTTGAATATTTCCAGCTTCGTCTTCTAATAGAAGAAAATAATCCACAGCTTCCTCTACTCCATCTGTTCCTAGGTTTGCCTTTTCTAAAAAGTTTACTAGTTTTCTTACATCCTCTACTTGTGCACAACGAACCATCGTTTCCACCCAAATCACCTCTATTTTTTTGTTGTTACTCTATGAATATGAAAAGGTAGGGAAAGTAGAACTAGATTTGGGGATAATTTTTTGAGATGGGAAAATAAACGCATATATATCATTGGAATGGCAAGTAAGTTTTTGAAACCGCAAATAAAATCTTCTAAATAGCAAGTATAATCCCCAAATTCTCTAAGAACGCAACCATTCCCATTAAAAAAAGCACAACCACAACGGTTGCGCCCCATTTTCTTATGAAAAGATCTTATCCCAAAGCTCTACCAGGAAAAACTTCACTTCAACTTCTTGCTCATCCTTCTTTTCCTCTACGAACACTGGCTCTTTTGCTTCTTGAGTTTCGACTTTTTCTTCTTCTACTTTTACTTCTTTCTCTTCTTGCTCGTCCACGCCTTCTTTTACGGCTACGGAATTAGAGAAGTCTAGGAAGCATAAAGGCGGGAACAACACACACCACCAGTTCGCCCCTTCTCCTGATCCTAATGTAATCAGTACCGCTTCGTACTCACCTGCTGGATACAAGAACTCACCATATAACTTCGTTGGAAACTCTACTTTTCCGAAATCTGTTTTTACACTTTGGTTCGATCCATTCTTCTCTAATACTTCTTCTGCAATCGCCTTAATTTCTGGTAAGCGTGATTGAATTAAGTCGCGTGCTGCTTCTACGGAGGTTAATTCTGCTACCCATTCGGTGATCGCTGCGTTTACTTCATCTCGAACTTCACGCTTGAGTTCTTGGTCTACTTCTAAATCACTGTTTGCTAGAATTCGTAAGCGAATGGCCTCATTTGGGATGACAATCGCTTCGTCGGCAGTAACTTCGTTTTTTGGTATGTATAAACTTAATAATGTTCCTATGGATAATATGATTATATATAATTTCGCAAGTGTTTTTGTTTTCATTTACTAGCACCATCCCTTCACTATCAACAGTGTGGACAAGAGATGTTCATCTTAAACTAGTAAATTGAAAAAAAATAGTAGAACAATTGGGGTACTGATTTCCGCTCCAGGCGCTTGCTTTCCGGGCGGCGTTCGCCGAGCCTCCTCATCGCTTTGCTCTTGCGGGGTCTAACCTGTCGCGCTAATACCCCAGGAGTCAAGCGCCTTCCGCTCCAATCAACAGAGTGTTTAATAGAAACATAAATAAAAAAATGACTCAAAAAGTTGTTGTTCAACACACCTTCTGAGTCATCATCTTAATCAAAACCCTATTTCCGCAAAAACCATCCGGTCCTTACCATTGATATCATATACAACCTCAACTGATGCATTTGGAAACGTCTTTTTAAGCATTCCGCTAACTGCTTCTGACTGCCCAGCACCAATTTCAAAGCCAACTAACGCTTTATTTTTTACTACTTGAGGGAGTTCATTCATGAAGCGGCGATACAAGTCCAAGCCGTCTTCTCCCGCAAATAAGGCTCGGTGTGGTTCGTGCTTCGTCACGACGACCGACATCTCCTTCTCATCTCCGGTCGGAATATAAGGGGGATTAGAGAGTACCACGTCAAATTTCGCTCCACACTCTATAAATGGCAAGAGCAGGTCTCCTTGTAAAAATTCAACCTTGGCTCCAAGCTCCTTAGCATTTTTTCGAGCAACCACTAGCGAAGTCTCAGCAATATCGGTCGCTGTTACCTGTATCATGGGACGCTCAAGCTTCATCGTAATCGCGATCGCTCCACTCCCGGTTCCGATATCAACCAGCTGAACCTGCTCCTCACCGAATAACCTCTTTATACGGTCTAATGCGCTATACACCAGTTCTTCGGTTTCTGGTCTTGGAATCAACACCTCTTGATTAACAGAAAAACGACGACCGTAAAATTCTTCATAACCGATCATGTATTGAACAGGAGTTCCTTCGCCATGCTTTTTGACTGATTCAACAAACTGCTTCCATATCGGTTCTTCGACCACATCATGCAAACTCGCCAAAAGGCTTGACCGAGACATATTCATATAATGCCGAAGCAATAATTCCCCTGCATTTTCGTCGCGGCCTTGCTCCTTTAAAAAAGAAGAAGCCCAAGCGAGGGCTTCGAACACTTTTTTACTCATTTGATGCTTCTTCTAGCTTTCTTGATTGCTCTTCCACAATTAACGCTTCAAGCACTTCATCAAGCTTTCCTTGTAAAATTTGGTCAAGCTTTTGAATCGTTAACCCGATGCGGTGGTCAGTCACACGGTTTTGTGGGAAGTTATACGTACGGATACGCTCAGAACGATCACCTGTTCCAACTGCCGATTTACGAACTTGGTCGTACTCTGCTTGTGCTTCACGTTGGAATTTATCGTACACGCGGGCACGAAGTACCTTCATCGCTTTTTCCTTGTTTTTAATCTGTGATTTCTCGTCCTGACACGAAACGACAACACCAGTTGGAATATGCGTTAAACGAACGGCTGACATCGTTGTATTAACGGACTGTCCACCAGCTCCACTTGATGCAAAGGTATCTGTACGAATATCTTTGTCATGAATTTCTACTTCTAGTTCTTCTGCTTCCGGTAAAACGGCAACCGTTGCTGTTGATGTATGAATACGTCCGCCTGATTCTGTTTCCGGAACACGCTGTACGCGGTGAGCTCCGTTTTCGAACTTTAGCTTCGAATATGCACTGGTACCATTAATCATAAAAATAATTTCTTTGTAGCCACCAACGCCCGTTGTGTTGGCATCCATCACTTCTGTTTTCCAACCTTGCGATTCTGCATATCTAGAGTACATGCGGTACAGGTCACCCGCGAATAACGCTGCTTCATCTCCACCAGCTGCTCCACGGATTTCCATGATAACGTTCTTGTCATCATTCGGGTCCTTCGGAATCAACAGGATACGTAGACGAGCTTGAAGCTCTTCCATACGGTCTTCTAATTCACTTAGCTCTTCCTTTACCATTTCACGCATATCTGCATCCAGCTTTTCTTCAAGCATCGCTTTTGCATCTTGAAGCTGCTCTTTTACATCTTTATACTCACGATACACTTCGACAGTTGCAGATAAATCTGACTGCTCCTTCGAGTACTCACGTAATTTTTTCGAATCATTTACGATCTCTGGGTCACTTAAAAGCTCGTTCAGCCTTTCATAGCGATCCTCTACTGATTGAAGACGATCAAACAAAGTCCTTCACCTCTTATATTAGTCACGCGTGGTTACACGCTAGTTATTCCGAATCTAAAAGCAAATCTATAAGTGCTTAACATTTCTATTATAGTATAGGTGAAACACCTCGTCAAAACCATCCTCCCCATAGAAAAATAACATGCCCTTTGGGACATGTTATGAGCGGTCTTCTTTGACCTGTACTTCAATATCATAACGTGGGACAGCCTTTACGAGCTTCTTGTGTAATCGCGCTTCTGCATCCACTCGTTCCTGACGTGACATCTGCCCTTTTTTATAGGCGGTCACCCACAGACGATTTCCATTCACCCAAATCGATCCTGCTTCGAACTCATCGGTCGCATTCACCGTTTCTCTCGCTTTATCAATATACCCATCGTAATCAACCCGACCACCATCAGTATTCAAAAAGTTTGGATTTTGATCACCTCGTTGCCACCCTCTTGACTGAGTATTGTCTTGCCCAGTATCTTTATTAGCAACAAATGACCTTCCCGCACGATCCTCCTGTTGATCAGCCAAGCCCTTCGGATTATTGTTACAAGCCGCCAAAAGTAAAACTGCCAAAAGTATAAATAGCCATCTTTTCACTGCCAACACCTCCTATGGATAGTGTTGCAATCGCTTTTCGAAATTACTCTCGCTAATTATTTCCGGTTTCTCTTTTAACCAAAAATCCACCCTACACATAGGGTGGATACCATTTTATAATTTTGACTGTGTAAAGTCCGCTCGTTCGATTATGTTTGGTGATTTCGGTACTTCATGGTGGTGGCGACAGCGCGGTTCGTATGCTTCTGATGCACCTACCAGGATAATTGGATCATCGTAAGAGGCTGGCTCTCCGTTAATGAGACGTTGCGTTCGACTAGCTGGTGATCCGCAAACCGCACATACCGCTTGCAGCTTTGTTACTAGCTCTGCGATAGCCATTAATGCTGGCATGACGGTAAATGGTTCGCCACGGAAGTCTTGGTCCAAGCCTGCAGCCACAACGCGATGACCACTATCAGCTAAGTGCTGAATCACTTTTACGACTTCGTCATCGAAAAATTGCACTTCATCAATGGCGATCAAATCGATTTCAGGATCAATATGCTGAAAAATCTCTGTTGAATGCGCGATTGGACGCGCAATAAACGATGTACCATTGTGAGAGACAACAGCTTCATCACTGTATCTATTATCAATTTTCGGCTTAAAGACGGCAATGTTTTGTTTGGCAAACTGGGCTCTTCTTACGCGGCGGATCAGTTCTTCTGACTTCCCAGAGAACATGCTGCCACAAATCACTTCTACCCAACCATGGTGCTTCATTACATACATAAACGGCCTCTCCTTCCGCTTCGCTCTCTATTTTAAAGTAGACAGTTTTTACGTAAATTATCCTTTCACTGTCTAACTATGTACGTTCATTTTCATAAAATTTTAGCTCAATCAAGCATTTTTCATTTCCAAAAGCAATGAAGTTTAGAAAAGAGCCTCATAAAAAAACAGGCAAGGTCTGAAATCTTCTTGCCTGTTTCTTTTTTCTTATTAGTTTGAAGCTTTAATTCCGTATTTCTTGTTGAAACGGTCAACACGTCCGCCTGCTTCAGCAAACTTTTGACGTCCTGTGTAGAATGGATGACATTCTGAGCAAGTTTCGATACGAAGTTCTTTCTTTACTGAACCAGTTTCGAATGTGTTGCCACATGCACAAGATACCGTTACTTTTTTATAGTTAGGATGAATTCCTTCTCTCATTACCTTTCATCTCCTTTTGCCCTGAGTCGTTCGAAACAGAGTTATTCATACACACAAGGTGTAATGGAAAAACACACTGATGTTATTATAACAAGCAGGTATAGGTTTTGCAACATGGGATTTATTTCCCTATGAATTCCTTTTTGCTTTTATTTCTTCGTCAAGCTTAGCAAAGAACTCTTCATTTGACTTTGTTTGCTTCAGCTTACGTAGAAATTTATCGACAAAGTCAGGCGTATCGGACATCGATTTACGGATAGCCCATAGCTTATCCAAATGATCTTTCGGAATAAGCAGCTCTTCCTTACGAGTTCCCGAACGACGGATGTCGATCGCAGGGAAAATACGGCGTTCAGCTAGGCCGCGATCGAGGTGAAGCTCCATATTACCGGTTCCTTTAAATTCTTCATAAATCACATCATCCATACGAGATCCTGTATCCACAAGCGCTGTGGCAAGGATGGTTAAGCTACCACCTTCCTCGATGTTACGCGCAGCACCGAAGAATCGTTTCGGACGGTGAAAGGCTGCAGGGTCAATCCCCCCTGATAACGTACGGCCACTTGGAGGAATAACCAGATTGTACGCACGAGCAAGACGAGTAATACTATCCATAAGGATGATTACATCGCGCTTATGCTCCACTAGACGCATCGCACGCTCTAGCACTAGCTCAGCCACTTTAATATGATTTTCAGGTACTTCGTCAAACGTTGAGCTCACCACATCTCCAGCAACCGAACGCTCGATGTCTGTTACTTCTTCCGGACGCTCATCGATTAACAGAACAATCAGCTCTGCTTCTGGATGATTCGTCGTAATGCTATTGGCAATTTGCTTTAATAACATCGTTTTCCCCGCTTTTGGTGGAGCAACAATCAATCCACGCTGACCAAAACCGACAGGAGATATTAGATCCATAATTCTTGTACTCACATGCTTTGGTGACGTTTCAAGCTTCATTTGACGATCAGGATATAAAGGTGTCAACGCAGGGAAATGAACACGTTCCTTTGCTGATTCTGGGTCATCACCGTTAACGGCACCAACCTGTAAAAGTCCAAAATAACGCTCGTTTTCCTTTGGTGGACGAACTTTACCAGATACTTTATCACCATTTCTGAGATCAAAACGTCTAATTTGTGAGGCTGAAATATAAATATCCTCTGAGCTTGGGGAGTAGTTGATAGGTCGTAGGAAACCGAAGCCTTCAGACTGGATGATTTCAAGAACACCTTCCATAAAGAAAAAGCCCTCTGATTCCGCACGTGCTTTTAAAATCGCAAAAATAAGTTCTTTTTTTGTTAGCTTGCTATAATAAGACACTTTAAAGGTCTTGGCTAGCTCATAAAGCTCTTTTAGCTTCATATTTTCCAGGCTTGAAATTGTTAATTCCATTAGTACACCACTCTTTTACATAATAAGTTGTTCCACCACAGGCTTTATGAATTTTTTCAATAAAATGGATGGAAAGAATTGAATGTTTGAGGCTTTCTAGAAGTATAAGAAGAGATAGAGAAAGTTATATTCTATAAAGACAAGGCTTTTTTAGTGTAAGCCTTTTTTTAAAAAACAATTTCTATTTTACCCTTTTTATTAATTATTAATCAACATTATTTTTATAGGGAAGTTAGTAAGGAGGATAATAATAAAAAAAGGCAGACGAAAGCAGGTCTGCCTTCTTTCTATTTTTCTTTATCTATTGTTAGGTTTTAAGCGTTCTTGAGCTGTTCAAGCTCTTCTTTTGTCATCGCTTCACGCCAGATGGTTGCACCAAGTCCATTTAATTTTTCGACAAGATGACTGTATCCACGGTCAATATGCTCAAGGCCCGTTACTTCTGTAACTCCCTCTGCCATCAATCCGGCGATCACTAAAGCAGCGCCCGCTCGTAAATCACTAGCCTTCACTTTGGCACCCTGCAGTTTGACAGGTCCGTGAATAATCGCTGAGCGACCTTCGACTTTGATGTTGGCATTCATTCTTCTTAATTCATCAATATGCTTAAAGCGAGCTCCATAAATCGTATCCGTCACCATGCTTGTCCCAACAGCGCTAGTTAACAACGAGGTTAGTGGCTGCTGTAAATCCGTTGGGAAACCTGGATAAACTAATGTTTTAATATCGACTGCTTTAAACGACTCGGCTTTTCCTACAAATACTTGGTCATCACTTGTTTCGATCGGTACACCCATTTCACGAAGCTTCGCAATTAACGACTCTAAGTGTTGAGGAATAATATTATCTATTAACAGCCCGTCTCCTACTGCTGCACCAAGAATTAAATACGTACCAGCCTCAATCCGGTCAGGAATAATCGTATGCTGACAGCCATGAAGCTCGTCCACTCCGTCAATACGAATAACATCGGTTCCTGCTCCTTTAATCTTCGCACCCATATTCGTAAGCAACGTAGCCACGTCAATGATTTCCGGCTCTTTTGCCGCATTCTCAATGATCGTACGCCCTTTCGCACGAACTGCCGCAAGCATAATATTGATGGTTGCACCGACGCTCACCACGTCCAAATAAATTCTTGCCCCACGAAGCTCGTCCGCACGTAGATAGATCGCGCCTTGTTCATTGGTCACGGTCGCCCCTAGTGCTTCAAAACCTTTAATATGTTGGTCAATCGGTCTTGGTCCTAAATGACAGCCACCAGGCAAGCCAATCACTGCCTTTTTAAAACGGCCAAGCATCGCACCCATTAAATAATAGCTTGCACGAAGTTTTTTTACCTTTCCGTTTGGCAAAGGCATAGAGATCATTTCGGAAGGGTCCACCCACATTTCATTGTTTGTAAAAGTGACCTTCCCTCCGATTTCCTCTAGCAATCCTTGTAAAATCTGAACATCGGAAATATCAGGTAATCCTTCAATCGTTACTGGTGAATCGGCTAAAATGGTCGCTGGAATGAGTGCGACTGCACTGTTTTTGGCACCACTTATACGAACGGTTCCCTTTAAAGGGTCTCCACCGGCAATCATCAGCTTATCCATCGTTGACTCCCTTCTAAGCCATATCATTCACACAGAATACGTGTTATATCTTGTACTGATTTGGCTCATCTTTTTTATTTTTCCATATATGCTTTTTCGACAATCTATACGAGGTATATTTTACCACTAAAAAAATACAAAAAACGACATATACCATTAATTTATAGTTTACACGAAATTTTAAACTTCATGTATGGAATTATAAAAAAGTTATAAATAGGAAAAATGTCCCACTTATTAGTTTTCTCTATTTTTCCAATCTGCTAAAAAGGCTTCGATGCCTTTATCAGTTAGAGGATGATTGAATAATTGCATAATTACTTTGTATGGTATCGTAGCAATATGCGCCCCGCGTAGAGCTGCATCTGTCACGTGCTGCGGGTGACGGATTGAAGCAGCAATAATTTCTGTTTCTAAACCATGAACCGCGAAAATATCTGCAATTGTTGAGATTAAATCAAGTCCATTGAAACCGATATCATCTAATCGACCAACAAAAGGAGATACATATGTAGCGCCAGCTCTTGCTGCTAGCAATGCTTGGTTTGCACTAAAAATTAATGTTACGTTTGTCTTGATGCCTTCTTTAGAAAAAGTCGATACCGCCTTTAAACCTTCTGGTGTCATTGGCACTTTAATTGTAATATTTGGAGCAATGGCAGCTAGCTCGCGACCTTCGCGAATCATACCTTCTGCATCAAGCGCGATCACTTCTGCACTAACTGAACCTGGAACTAATGCCGTGATCTCACGAAGACGGTCTTCAAATGAAACATTTTTTTCTTTTGCTACTAATGATGGATTTGTTGTAACCCCTGCAACAACTCCTAAAGAATACGCTTCTCTAATCTCTTCCATATTTGCTGTATCAATAAAAAATTTCACCTGTTCCACTCTCCCTTTTACATTAATCGACTTTTTTTTTAAAATGACATCAATACAATTGAAACCGCCCTTTTCAAGAAAAGGCGGTTTCAACTTATGAAGCAAATAAGTTCGATTACGCTCTACCTGAAGATCCGAATTCGCGCATTTTGCCGATAACTGTTTCTTTAATCGCATCGCGAGCTGGTCCTAAGTATTTACGTGGATCGTATTCATCTGGTTTCGCTGCTAACACTTCACGAACCGTTCTTGCAGAAGCAATTTGGTTCTCAGTATTTACATTAATTTTTGCTGTTCCAAAAGAGATTGACTTTTGGATGTCAGCTGTTGGGATTCCTGTTCCACCGTGAAGAACTAATGGTACACCAGTAGCTGCACCGATTTCTTCCATTTCTTTGAAGCCTAAGTTAGGTTCACCTTTGTAAGGACCGTGAACTGAACCAAGTGCTGGAGCCAAGCAATCGATACCAGTACGAGATACTAGTTCTTTACATTCTTGAACGTCAGCATAGATAACACCTTCAGCAACAACATCATCCTCTTGTCCGCCAACTGTTCCAAGCTCAGCTTCAACAGACACACCTTTTGAATGAGCATACTCAACTACTTTAGTTGTAGTTTCGATATTCTCTTCGAAAGGATGGTGAGATGCATCGATCATAACTGATGTAAAACCAGCATCGATTGCTTCCTTACACTTATCAAAGCTTGAACCGTGGTCTAAGTGGATAGCCACAGGTACAGTGATTTTGTAATCTTCTAAAAGACCTTCTACCATTTTTACAACTGTTTTGAAGCCACCCATGTAACGAGCTGCACCTTCAGAAACCCCAAGGATTACTGGAGATTTTTCTGCTTCAGCCGCTTGTAAAATTGCTTGTGTGAACTCAAGGTTGTTCAAGTTGAATTGTCCTACTGCATACCCTTCAGCTTTTGCTTTCTTGAGCATGTCTGTCATAGATACTAAAGGCATTCTTCTTCCTCCTATTCATGATGACCTTTTTATAGACAGGTTCCCTATTAGAGTTTTCCCTAAACAATTAACGTTATGTAATTTGAGATCCTGACTTTGATTGATCATCCGCTAAATTCATTTGTAATCATACCAAATAAAAAATAGAAATGCTATCAATCTTGGTCACTTTTATAGGATGTCATAAAATAGATGAAATGCAATCGCTACCATTTGTATATTTTGCCAAACTTTGTGGAAATCAACTATTTTTTACTGGTAAATACTTCTTAACCGCCGCACGAATATCATCAATATCAAATGGTTTTGCAAAATGAGTGAGTGCTCCTAGATCCTTTGCTTCCTGAATCATATCTAGCTCCCCATAGGCAGTCATAATGATGACACGAATATCTTTTTCAATAACTTTCATTCTTTTTAAAATTTCAATTCCGTCCATCCCAGGAATTTTCATATCTAATAATACAAGGTCTGGCGGGTTTTTCGTCACGATTTCAAGTGCTTGTACTCCATTTGCCGCTTGAAATGTTTCGTAGCCTTCCTTTTGTAGCACTTCATTTAACAGAATTCTAATACCAAATTGGTCATCTACTATTAATATTTTGCCTTTCATGAAAAGCCACCTTCTTTTTCTGGATTTTTAATTTTTGTATGTAATTAAACGATTAGGACTATCCACCTTCATGTAGTTCGATATACTACTTTATTTCTCCTGCTAACATTTTACATCAAAATCATATAAATTTTTACAGTTAATGATTTTACCTTCCTTGTCCGTTTCTTTTATAATATATGAAGATTAAGATTTGGAGGCCTTTTATGTTAAAAATGTTCACAACCCAATTGACTGGATTATTTAAAAAAATCCAAGATAAAGAAGATCTTGCCATAGAGGATGGCGCAAGACTTCTTGCCCAAGCGCTTATTGGAGATGGCCATATATTTATTTTTGCAGAGAATGAACTTTCTGCCGTTCAAGCGGAAGCTATTCATAGCAAGGAGCCCTTACAACGCGCACGTGTACTTGAGGGTTTGGCTGAAATCGATCAGGTGACAGTTGCTGATCGTGTATTAATTATGGCGAGAACCACTCACGATGACCGTGCAGTCGCGATGGGGAAAGCTCTTGAAGAAAAAGGAATTCCATTTGTATCGGTTGCTACTGTAGACGAGGGTGATGGAGATGCGCTGAATGATTTAGCTCACGTTCATATCGACCTTCAATTAAAAAAGGGACTGCTTCCCGATGAGGAAGGAAACCGCTATGGCTACCCCGCATCCATGTCTGCCTTATACGTTTATTATGGATTAAAATTTACTATTGATGAGATTATGGAAGAATATTAATAGAAAAGCGGAAGCGATGGTCCTCACTTTTCTTTTGGGGATCAGGTTAAGCACCCGAGCTGATAAGTAGACGGAGAAATTCCGCTTAATTAGTAATTCTTATTAAAAAAGGCTTAAATAAACGGAGAGATTCCGTCTATTGGCTCAAAAAATCCGAAAATAGGAAATTTTGCTTTGCATAAGCGGAAAACCTCCCCTTATTTACCTCAAAGCGAGGCTCCTTTTTGCATCTAACCGGAAATTCTCCGCTTATTTCACTTTTGCTAGCTACTTGATTAAGGACAAAACATCTTATTTATAAAGGAGTGAGGCTTTATATAATTTTTTTTGTATTCATAATAAATAAACTCGCCAATTTACTATGGCGAGTTTATTTTATATACCCATAATGATGCCAATACGACTGTCAATTCGGTTCGAAACGGAACTCTTTAACATCCGCGGGAGGCCTTCTATATTAGTTTTTAGACTTCAATGAAGCTTCAACAAAATCTCTGAATAATGGTTGAGGTCTTGTTGGTCTTGAGATAAATTCTGGGTGGAATTGAGATGCAACGAACCATGGGTGGTCAGCAAGCTCAATGATTTCCACTAAGCGTCCATCTGGACTAGTACCAGAGAAGATGAAGCCTGCTTGCTCCATTTCTTGACGGAACTGGTTGTTGAACTCATAACGATGGCGGTGACGCTCGTACACCACTTCATCATTGTAAGCAGCAAATGCTTTTGTATTTTCTTCTAGCTTACATGGGAAGATACCTAGGCGCAGTGTTCCGCCAAGATCTTCGATATCTTTTTGCTCTGGTAAAAGGTCAATGATTGGGTATTTTGTTTCTGGGTTAATTTCCGCAGAGTTCGCATCTGCGTGACCAAGCACGTTACGCGCAAATTCAACAGAAGCCAACTGCATACCAAGACAAATTCCAAGGAAAGGCACTTTGTTTTCACGTGCATATTTAATGGTCGTGATTTTCCCTTCAATTCCACGGTCTCCGAAACCACCAGGAACAAGAATTCCATCCACATCAGAAAGAAGCTCACGTGCATTTTCTTCAGTCACTTCTTCTGCGTTAATCCACTTAATATCAATATCCGAATCAAATGCAAATCCTGCGTGCTTTAATGATTCTACAACAGAGATATACGCATCTTGAAGTTCCACGTATTTACCAACTAGTGCAATACGAGTAGTTTTCGAGAGATTGCGAACTTTATCTAGTAGTGCTAACCACTCTGTCATTTCTGGTTCTGGACTTTGAAGCTTTAAGTGGTCACATACGATTTGATCCATTTTTTGCTCTTGAAGTGCGATTGGTACTGCATACAATGTGTCTGCATCTTGGCATTCAATGACTGCCTTCGAATCGATATCACAGAATAAAGCGATTTTATCCTTCATGTCCTGTGATACTGGCATTTCTGTACGCACAACGATAATGTTTGGCTGAATTCCTAAGCTGCGAAGCTCTTTTACACTATGTTGAGTTGGCTTTGTTTTCATTTCGCCTGCTGCTTTAATGTAAGGAATCAGTGTACAGTGGATGTACATTACATTATCACGACCGATATCACTCTTAATTTGGCGAATCGCTTCAAGGAATGGTAATGATTCGATATCCCCAACCGTTCCACCGATTTCTGTGATTACCACATCCGCACCTGTTTCACGACCCGCACGGAATACGCGCTCTTTAATTTCGTTAGTGATATGCGGAATAACCTGTACTGTTCCACCTAAATAATCTCCACGGCGCTCTTTCTTTAGAACCGTTGAGTAAATTTTCCCAGTTGTCACGTTGTTGTACTTCGTTAGGTTAATGTCAATGAAACGCTCGTAGTGACCTAAGTCAAGATCCGTTTCAGCACCATCACCTGTGACGAATACTTCTCCGTGTTGGTACGGACTCATTGTCCCTGGATCCACGTTAATATATGGATCAAATTTTTGGATTGTTACGCTTAAGCCACGATTTTTTAATAATCGTCCTAAAGATGCTGCTGTGATTCCTTTTCCTAATGAAGAAACCACTCCACCTGTTACGAAAATATACTTTGTCATCTGTAATCCCCCTCTTATTAAGTTTGTGCATATTTTTAAAATATCAATCCATTACATTGGCAAGGGGATCAAACGATTTTTGAAGACCGATTTTCACACCTGAAAAAAGCCTATAAAAAAAATAAAAACGCCCCTCCTGCTAGAAATAGCAAGGGGAGCGTGAAATTACGTTTCGATTGTTCCTTTTTAAGGAGCCCAAAAAGTATTCTACCTACAGCTCTGTAAAAAGTCAAGTCGAGATCCTACAAATTTCGACTTAAAGCTTCTCATCGTCCTCATCATCAAAATCATCTTCTTCAAGGTCTTCATCTTCTTCATCTTCGTCCAGATCGAATTCCTCATCATCTTCGAGTAGCTCTTCATCATCGTCTTCTAGATCTTCATCAATGTCATCCTCTAGAAGATCGTCGTCATCATCATCTTCGTCATCAAAGTCATCATCCACATCATCGTAGTCGAGTTCTTCTTCCTCTAACTCGTCATACTCTTCAATGTCAAGATCCTCGTCCTCATCGACCACTTTCTTCGCCTTTTTCTTCTTCGGCTTCACAGCTGTTACGTGTTCTTCTTCTGTTTGGTCTACTGGATACCAAACGCGAAGACCCCAGCGGTTTTCACCAATCGTCATAAAGCGTCCATCTATATTTAAATCCGTATAAAATTGAGCAATTCTCACTCTCACTTCATCTTCTGTTAATCCACGCAGTTCTGTAATCTCATCCATTAATTCTTTAAAAGAGACCGGCTGTTTCTTTTCTTTAAGCAATTCAAACGCAATCTCAATTAAGGACATTTCTTGCAATTCTTCTTGAGTAACTTGTTTCAAACTCAATATTTGCACTTCCTTTCGCTATGTAAAACACGACAAATTAAATATGTACACAATTATTGCATATTCTTCATTATAAACAAAATATGGACCTTTATGCTAGTTCTATCTAATCGATACCAAACTTTTTAGTACTTGCCCTCACTTTTTTGCCTCTTTTTCTCCTTAACAAACAATCTGACTGCTAAATAAAAGAAAAAAATGGCCAATAGAAAGAAAGGGATGGCACCAAGCTGCAATGAGTATAGATAAATAGCAGAAACAACAGTAAGAATAACAGCAATAAATTGAAGAAGTTGTTTCAAATAATCTCACATCCCGTGATAAATGGTTAGGTCCTTCGTTTGAAAAGGCTGTTTTCGTAAAGTTTGTTGTTTTGGAAAAATCCCAGAAGCCGGATTTTTCCCCTTATAACACTGGGTATATTGGTCTATTTTGAGAGTAGCTCTTTTCTAAGGATGATAAAATCCTGATTAGCTGTTGAAACATATAGTTCCGAAAAAGTGTGTATATAGCAACAATGTTTTAGAAAATAGCCTTCGAAAAAGACCATTTGATCTTCTTCTATTATAGTAAAAATTAGGACATTTTAGGTATGAGTTATGTAAAAAAAGTGTAAAGAGCAAAGAGAAAGCGCTAGCTTTCACTTTGCTCTTTTTGAAACCTACATATTCCGTCTATATTGCCCTCCAACCTCATACAACGCCCGGGTAATTTGACCGAGGCTTGCTACTTTTACTGTTTCCATTAGTTCCTCGAATATATTGCCGTTATTGACTGCTGTTTGTTTTAGTTTTTGTAACGCTTTTGCTATTTGATCTTCGTTCCTCTCATGAAACTCACGCAAATTTTGAATTTGTAGTTCTTTTTCTTCTTTTGTTGCTCGTGCTAGCTCCATATTGTCTGTCTCTTCTTCTGACGGAGGATTCGGATTCAAATACGTGTTGACTCCGATAATCGGCAGCTCCCCCGTATGCTTTTTCATTTCATAGTACATTGACTCGTCTTGGATTTTTCCGCGTTGGTATTGCGTCTCCATCGCACCGAGGACTCCCCCACGGTCATTCAATCGCTCAAACTCCTGAAGAACCATTTCCTCCACCAAGTCCGTGAGCTCCTCAACAATAAAAGAGCCTTGAAGAGGGTTTTCATTTTTCGATAAGCCATGTTCTTTTGTAATAATCATTTGAATCGCCATTGCGCGACGAACGGACTCTTCTGTTGGGGTCGTAATGGCTTCATCGTACGCATTCGTATGAAGCGAGTTACAGTTGTCCTGAAGAGCCATAAGTGCTTGAAGTGTCGTGCGGATATCGTTAAAATCAATTTCCTGCGCATGAAGAGAGCGACCGCTTGTTTGAACATGATACTTCAGCTTTTGACTACGCTCATTCGCTCCGTACTTTTCTCTCATTACGGTAGACCAAATACGACGGGCCACGCGACCAATCACTGTATATTCAGGGTCCAGTCCGTTAGAGAAAAAGAAGGATAAATTCGGTGCAAATTCATCAATATGCATACCACGGCTTAAGTAGTACTCCACATACGTCAGTCCATTTGCAAGAGTAAAGGCCAACTGAGAAATGGGATTGGCCCCCGCTTCAGCGATATGGTAACCAGAAATTGAAACAGAATAATAGTTACGAACTTTATGATCTATAAAATATTGCTGAATATCTCCCATCATTCGAAGCGCAAACTCTGTGGAGAAAATACATGTATTCTGCCCTTGATCTTCTTTTAATATATCGGCTTGAACTGTGCCTCTCACGGTTGAAAGAGTGGCCGCCTTGACTCCCGTCCATTCTTCGAGTGTCAGCGGTCGACCTAGTTCCTGTTCCTTTTTTTCCACTTGCTGTTCAATCGCTGTATTCATAAACATCGCCAAAATGATCGGAGCCGGACCGTTAATCGTCATGGATACCGAAGTAGACGGATGACATAAATCAAAGCCATCATACAGCTTTTTCATATCATCTAATGTACAGATGCTTACACCACTTTCCCCAACTTTGCCGTATATATCTGGCCGATAATCTGGGTCCTCCCCGTACAAAGTAACCGAGTCAAACGCCGTACTCAAGCGCTTCGCATCGTCATCCTTTGAGAGGTAATGAAATCGTCGGTTGGTTCTTTCTGGTGTTCCTTCCCCTGCGAACTGACGCTTCGGGTCTTCGCCCTCACGCTTAAACGGAAACACTCCTGCTGTGTATGGAAATTCACCTGGTACATTTTCTTTGTACACCCAGCGAATTATTTCTCCATAGTCTTTGTATTTCGGTAGTACAACCTTTGGAATCAATAAGCCGGACAAGCTTTTTGTTTTTAAAATCGTTACGATTTCCTTGTCGCGGATTACTGTCACAAAGTGCTCAGAGCTATATAGCTTTTGTTTTTCCTCCCAAGAAGATAATACCTTTTGGGTTTCTGCAGTAAGCTTCTCCTCCACTTGAGCTTTTAGTTCTTCTAACGCCTTTATCGCATCTTCACTCGTGCCTGTTTCTGTTAAAGCATCAAGCGTACCTTCTATTTGATAAAGCTTTCGAGCGAGATTTGCCTGGTCCTCCGCTTTTTTATGGTAGCCTCGAACAGCATCTGAGATTTCACGTAAATAGTAGCGGCGATCAGTAGGAATAATGACGCTCTGCTTTTCTACAAGAGCATTTTTTGTAAAAGTGGTCGAGAAAGAGGATCCCGTTTTTTCATTCAATGTTTCAATCAATGCCGCAAACAGAGCATTTGTGCCCGAATCATTGAACTGACTTGCAATCGTCCCGTACACTGGCATGTCATCCAGCTCTTTTTCAAAAAGCATACGGCTGCGCTGATATTGCTTTTGTACTTGTCGAAGAGCATCTTCGGATCCTTTTCGCTCAAACTTATTGATGACGATTAAATCGGCGTAATCGATCATGTCTATTTTCTCAAGCTGTGACGGGGCACCGAACTCACTTGTCATAACGTACATAGAGACATCACAAATCTCCGCAATCTCTGCATCACCTTGGCCAATTCCACTTGTTTCTACAATGATGAGATCAAAGCCAGCCGCCTTAACGACCGCAATCGCATCTTGAATCGCAAGCGATAGCTCGGTCTTTGATTGTCTGGTCGCTAAGCTTCGCATATATACTCTCGGAGAAAAAATCGCGTTCATGCGAATTCGATCCCCCAGCAACGCCCCACCCGTTTTTTGCTTGGTTGGGTCAACAGAGAGTACCGCGATCTTTTGCTCCGGTACTTCATTAATAAAGCGACGTATCAGTTCATCTGTTAAAGAGCTTTTACCCGCACCACCTGTCCCTGTAATCCCGAGGACAGGAACTGATTTTTGCCGTGCCTTCACCTGCTGCATCACCGTTTCTACCGCTGCGGCACTTTCTTTATTTGCACCCACCTGCTGCTCGGCAAAGGTAATTAGCTTGGCTGTCGCAATCGTGTCACCCGAATCTAGCTTTGAAAGATACGAATCCACTTCAGTCGTAATCGTTGGATAATCGCACTCCTCTAGCATGAGGTCAATCATTCCCTGCAAGCCAAGTAATCTCCCATCCTCAGGTGAGAAGATCCGAGCAATGCCATATTGATGAAGCTCCTTAATTTCACGTGGAATAATCACCCCACCTCCACCACCATAAATACGGATATGAGTGGCACCCTTTTCCTTTAGAAGGTCATACATGTACTTAAAGTACTCCACATGTCCACCTTGGTAAGAGGAAATCGCAATTCCTTGAACATCCTCTTGAATCGCAGCATTCACCACTTCTTCCACCGAGCGATTATGGCCTAAGTGGATGACCTCTGCCCCACTTGCCTGTAGGATTCTTCTCATAATATTGATGGAGGCATCATGTCCGTCAAACAAGCTAGACGCGGTGACAAATCGGATATGATGCTTATGTGTATACGTTGGTTCCGTACTCATTGTTCTCCTCCCATCCTCGTTATGCCTGAAAACAATAGCTCTGTTTGAAGGGTGATGTATTCCTCAAGTGTGTAGAGCTTTTGGAGTGCCCAGCGTCTGAATCCCCACATTTGCCCTTGAACAAAAATATTATGAGCAATCATTTTCACCTGTTTTTCAGTCAGATTGATTTCCCCATTTTCCACACAGTGGGCAATGACATCTTCAAACATCGCGACCATTTCCATTTCTTTTCTTAGTACATACGGAAGAGCATCCTTGTTCAGCGATTTTGCCTCCTGGTACATGACGAGCACTTCTGATTGAAGCTCATCCATGACGCGAAAATAGTTGGCAATTCCTCGTTCCAAGCTTTGTAACGTTCCCTTTTTCGTATCTAAATCCTTTTGCAACCGCTCCTGCACTTCGTCATAAATATGATCACAGACTAGGTACAACACATCTTCCTTTGTCCGTATATATTCATACAAGGTTCCAATGCTAAAGCCGGATGCTTTCGCAATTTCTCTAGTTGTAGTGCGATGAAAGCCCTTCTCTTTAAAAAGCGCAACCGCCCCTTTAATCATCTGGTCACGCCTTTTCAAGACGAGCTGTTCATCCTTCACAGAGGCATGAACTTCTCTTTTTTTCATCGATTTTTCTACCCCTTTAGAGAGATTAGTTGTTATTGGGTGTTGGGTTTTATGTGGCTGGGTTTCGTTAGCTTCGGTTTTAGTGGTTGGAATTTTGTTCACCTAAGGATTTGGTTTGGTTACCGCAACCAGGATAATTTTTAGCCCTCGGGTATCAACAGGTACTTAAGTGCCCGTACAGCTCGTTTTTTCGCTCGCATGGGGACTCAATCACGCTTTCAGTTCCCGCGTAGCTCTTTTCTCCTCCCCCTCGGGCACTCAATCACGCTTTCAGTTCCCACGTAGCTCTTTTCTCCTCCCCCTCGGGCACTCAATCATGCTTTCAGTTCCCACGCAGCTCTTTTTTCCTCCTCCTCGGGCACTCAATCATGCTTTCAGTTCCTGCGTAGCTCTTTTTTCATCCCCCTCAGGCACTCAACTCAACTCAACCCAACTAAATTAACCAAAAGCCTCTTACCAAAAACCACCCCCTAAGTCCCTATTTATTTCGTAATCATCCTTGAAATAACGAGCCTCTGGATTTCCTGCGTTCCTTCATAAATTTGCGTGATTTTTGCGTCGCGCATATATCGTTCTACTGGATAATCCTTTGTGTATCCATAACCGCCAAAGATTTGGACCGCTTCGGTTGTTACTTTCATCGCCGTGTCACCCGCAAATAATTTGGACATCGCCGATTCTTTTCCGTACGGAAGGCCTTCCGACTCTAGCCATGCTGCTTGGTAGGTTAATAATCTAGAGGCTTCAATGCTTGTTGCCATGTCAGCTAGTTTAAAGCCGACGCCTTGTTGCTGGGCGATTGGCTTTCCGAACTGCACACGTTCTTTGGCATAATCGGTTGCTGCATCTAGTGCACCCTGCGCGATTCCGACGGCTTGAGCCGCAATTCCGTTACGTCCACCATCAAGCGTCATCATCGCAATTTTAAATCCTTCTCCCTCAGCTCCGAGCATGTTAGCGGCAGGTACACGGCAGTCTTCAAAGATGATTTCTGTTGTTGGTGACGAACGAATGCCCAGCTTTTTCTCCTTTTTCCCTACCGAAAAACCTGGCGTATCACTTTCAACAATAAAGGCCGAGGTGCCCTTATGCTTTTGGGTGGCATCTGTTACCGCAAACACGACATAAATATCAGCAATGCCGCCGTTTGTGATAAAGATTTTGGAGCCGTTTAAAATAAAATCATCACCATCTCGACGTGCGGTGGTTTTCATGCCACCTGCGTCAGACCCGCTACCATGTTCAGTTAACCCGTAACCACCGATCTTTTCACCTAATGCCATCGGACGCAAAAACTTTTGCTTTTGCTCTTCACTACCAAACTTATAAATGGGCCAGCCAGCTAAAGAGGTATGAGCGGACAGCGTCACACCGGTTGACGCACATACGCGAGATAGTTCTTCAACCGCGATACAGTAGGCTAAATAATCACTGCCAATTCCACCGTACTCTTCTGGCCACGGAATCCCCGTCAAACCGAGCTCCGCCATTTTATCGAAAATCTCGCGATCAAATCGTTCTTCTTCATCTCTTTCTGCGGCGGTTGGTGCCACTTCATTTCTCGCAAAGTCACGAACCATCTTACGAATCATTTCATGTTCTTCTGACAATTTGAAATTCATCCTGTTCTCCTCGCTTTTTCAAAGTCTATAAATGCTTGCTAATAACGATACGTTGAATTTCGCTCGTTCCTTCGTAGATTTCGGTCACTTTTGCATCCCGGAAAAAACGCTCAACTGGGTAATCCTCTGTATAGCCGTAACCACCGAACACTTGAATTGCCTCCGTCGTTACCTCCATCGCCGTTTTAGTGGCAAATAATTTCGCCATGGAAGCTTCTTTTCCACATGGTTGCCCCAGGGAACGGAGCTCGGCTGCTCGATAGATTAATAGTTTTGAAGCTTCAATATTCGTTGCCATATCAGCTAATTTAAATCCAATTCCTTGCTGATGGGAGATCGGCTTTCCAAACTGGATACGTTGTTTCGCGTAGTCGACAGCTGCCTCATAGGCTGCTTCGGCAATTCCAAGCGCTTGGGCTGCAATGCCGATTCGTCCAACTTCCAAATTGCCAAGAGCTATTTTAAAGCCTTGGCCTTCTTCACCCAGTAGGTTTTCTACCGGCACCTGCATATCTTCAAATGTAAGCTGAACGGTTCTTGACCCGTGCAAGCCCATCTTGTGCTCATCTTTCCCGATCACAAGTCCTAGGGTATCTTTTTCAACGATAAAAGCCGAGATTCCCTTGCCTTCTATTGTGGCAAACACAATGTAAATATCTGCTTCCCCACCATTTGTAATAAACACTTTTGAGCCGTTTACGACATAATGATTCTCTTTTTTGACGGCACGTGATTTTAAGCTCGCAGCGTCAGAGCCCGCACTTGGTTCGGTTAAGCAAAAGGCGCCCAAGTATTCCCCACTTGCGAGCTTAGGAACGTACTTTTTCTTTTGCGCTTCATTACCAAAATAAAGAATAGGGTTCGTACCGACCGATGTATGCACAGAGAGAATGACTCCGATTGTGGCACTGACTTTTGAAAGCTCGTGAATCGCTATGATATATGAGGTGAAATCCATCTCCGCTCCGCCGTACTGTTCGGAAACAGGGATCCCCATGAGGCCGAGTTTCCCCATTTGCTTAAGGATGCCTCTGGGAAACTCCCCTTGTTCCATTTTTTCAATAAATGGACTGATCTCGGTTCGGGAAAAATCCTGAACCATCTTTCTCATCATCTGCTGTTCTTCCGTCCATCGTAAATCCATATCATTTCCTCCTGATATAGGGGTAGTTAACTATACTCATAAAATCCGCGACCCGATTTCCTTCCGAGCCAGCCAGCTTTTACGTATTTGCGGAGCAGTGGGCATGGGCGATATTTGCTGTCGCCAAAGCCTTCGTAGAGGGTTTCCATAATATACAGACAGGTATCGAGCCCGATAAAGTCGGCCAAGGTGAGTGGGCCCATTGGGTGATTCATCCCAAGCTTCATGACCTCGTCGATGGCCTCCTTCGTTGCTACCCCTTCATACAGAGTGAAGATGGCTTCGTTAATCATCGGCATGAGAATTCGATTGGACACGAATCCAGGGAAATCATTCACTTCAACTGG
The DNA here is from genome assembly GCF_050586445.1 of Bacillus coreaensis. Taxonomy (NCBI): domain Bacteria; kingdom Bacillati; phylum Bacillota; class Bacilli; order Caryophanales; family Bacillaceae; genus Bacillus; species Bacillus coreaensis. The sequence goes on along the minus strand of NZ_JBOCCY010000004.1, from coordinate 100,690 downwards.
CACTTTTCCAATCGTTTTTGTCATGCCTTCGATGAGTTCATATACCTCGTCATCTGTTGCTAAGCCGCGGATGATTTCTACGAGCTTCATCACTGGGACAGGATTCATAAAGTGCATTCCGATGACTTTTTCTGGCCTTGAGGTTGCTGCAGCAATTTCTGTGATTGGTAGCGAAGAAGTGTTGCTCGCTAAGATCGCATGATCAGGAGCGATTTTATCGAGATCACGGAAAATCTTTGTTTTGATCTCCATGTTTTCCACTGCTGCTTCGATCACTAGGTCAACACCACTTGCGTTATGCAAATCGGTTGAAGGCTGGATGTAGGCTAAAATCACTTCCATTTGATCTTGTGTCATTTTTCCCTTATCGATTTGACGAGCTAGGTTTTTTCGGATGACACCCAGCCCACGCAGAACAAAGTCCTCCTTCAAGTCGTGCAAAATGACATCGTACCCAGCTTGTGCACAAACTTGAGCAATTCCCGATCCCATCTGGCCAGCACCAATGACCATTACCTTTTTGATTTCCATCTAATCCCCCTTTTCTACCATTAGAGTTCTTAAAAAAGGGGACATTCCGTACAAGATGTTCGGAAATCCCCCATAAATTCTACTGCTTTGGCACCTCAATCATAATCGCATCTCCTTGCCCTCCACCTGAGCAAATCGCTGCTACACCGATTCCACCACCGCGTCTTTTCAACTCATACATTAATGTAATGATGATTCTTGCTCCACTTGCACCGATCGGATGACCAATCGCTACGGCTCCTCCATTCACATTGACCTTTTCATGATCCAGTCCTGCGATTTCTGCACTTGCCAAGGCAACAGCCGCAAACGCTTCATTAATTTCGAATAGATCAATCTCCTCAACGGATTTGCCGGTTTTCTTCAATAATTCGTTAATCACGATTCCCGGTGTTTTCGGGAAATCCTTTGCTTCTACCGCGACAGCTGCCTGCCCGATAATGTATGCTTCTGGTGTTCTTCCTTCCCGAGTTGCTCGTTCTTCACTCATCAACACCAATGCGGCAGCTCCATCATTCACTCCAGGTGCGTTCCCTGCTGTGATCGTTCCGTCTGAGTTAAACACTGGTGCAAGCTTAGCCAACTTTTCAATGCTCGTATCTTTTCTCGGTGACTCATCAGTCGCCACCACAAGTGGTTCGCCTTTACGCTGCGGAACTTGGACGGCTACAATTTCTTCGGCTAAGACACCAGATTCCATTGCTTGAACGGTACGTTGATGACTTCTAAGCGCCCATTGATCCTGCTCCTCACGCGACAGCTCCATGTCCTTTGCCACACCATTTCCGTATGTTCCCATATGAACACCCGTAAACGTACAAGTTAATCCGTCATACACCATTAAATCCTTAACTGACGAATCACCCATTCGTAATCCCCAACGAGCCTTTGGAAGAAAATAAGGAGCGTTACTCATCGACTCCATTCCTCCGGCAACGATGACTTCTTCATCTCCTAAACGGATGATTTGATCTCCTAACGTCACACTCCGCATGCCAGAAGCACAAACCTTATTAATCGTTTCTGTTTTTACATTCCATGGAAGTCCTGCTTTTTGAGCTGCTTGTCGTGATGGAATCTGACCCTGTCCCCCTTGCAGAACCGTTCCAAAAATCACTTCATCAACTTTTTCTGCTTCCACATCTGCGCGACCAAGTGCTTCCTTGATCACCATTCCCCCTAAATCAGAAGCTGTAAATGAGCTTAAGCTTCCGCCCATTTTTCCAAAAGGTGTACGAACTCCGCTTAAAATAACTGTTTTCCCCATGTTACTCTCCCCTTTTTCGTATTCATTTGTTTGGATTTTTTCTTTGTTTGATTGATTCTGTGATGTGACTGAACGCTCGCTCAGTATGTGAGGTGGAAAAAAGGAGAATTGGAGTTTCTCCTTTGAAGTAAATTTAATTTGTAAGCGCTTTATTTCCTTCTTCTATTTTACTATCAAAATAGTTAGAATAGAAATAATTTACACAAAAATCATGCAAATTATTTCTATTTGGTTTATGACACGATTTGTGTCTCTCCAATAACAGCTTTCTCTAAAAGCTCTGCCACGTCATAGGTTGAAACCGTTTCTTCCACTTCCTTTGCCTTTGTGCCATCTGAAAGCATGGTTAAGCAATACGGACACCCAGATGAAATCACAGACGGTTTAACCGCTAATGCCTGCTCAGTTCTTGCCACATTGATACGATGGCCAGTTTCTTCTTCCATCCACATCAGCCCACCACCAGCTCCACAACACATTCCCTTGTCTCTGTTACGAGCCATTTCTACGAGTGTAACGCCTGGTATGGCTTTTAATATATCGCGTGGGGCTTCATATACTTCATTGTAGCGTCCTAAATAACAAGAATCGTGGAACGTGATTGTTTCGTTCACTTCGAACTTAGGCTTTAATCTTCCATCCTTCACAAGCTCAGCAAGTAGCTCCGTATGATGGTACACTTCCGCTTGTAATCCGAAATCAGGGTATTCATTTTTGAATGTATTATACGCATGAGGATCGATCGTCACGATTTTATTCACTTCATTCTTTTCAAATTCTTCAATATTTTTCGCCGCAAGCTCTTGGAATACAAACTCGTTTCCTAGACGTCTTGCGGTGTCACCCGAGTTCTTTTCCTTGCTTCCTAAAATCGCAAACTTCACACCCGCTTCGTTTAAAAGCTTCGCAAAGGACAAAGCAATTTTTTGACTGCGATTATCATAAGAGCCCATAGAACCCACCCAGAATAAGTACTCAAACTCTTCACCAGACTTTTTCATTTCTTTTACCGTTGGAATGAGAACATCTTCTCTCTCACTGCGCCAGTTTTCGCGCTCTTTGCGGTTTAGTCCCCAAGGATTTCCTTGACGTTCGATGTTTTGCATTGCTCTTTGTGCATCGGCATCCATTTTTCCTTCTGTTAGAACAAGATAACGACGAAGATCGATAATTTTATCCACATGCTCATTCATGACCGGACATTGATCTTCACAGTTTCGGCAAGTGGTACAAGCCCAAATTTCTTCCTCTGTTATCACATCTCCGATCAAGCTTGGACTGTAAGCTAGACTTGCCGCAGACTCCTGAACTCCTTTACCAGCAGCTGCTAATGCGATTTGATTTCCTTTTGTACTGGAAAAAGCAAAGGTCGGAACCCATGGCTGCTTTTGCGTAATAGCCGCACCATGATTTGTTAAGTGATCGCGCATTTTTACAATCAAGTCCATCGGCGACAACATCTTTCCTGTCCCTGTTGCTGGACACATATTCGTACAGCGTCCACATTCAACACACGCGTATAAGTCGATGAGCTGGTGCTGAGTGAAATCCTCAATTTTCCCCACACCGAAAGTCTCTTGTGTTTCATCTTCAAAATCAATCTTGGTTAATTTCCCTGGCTTTTCTAAGCGATTAAAATACACATTGGCTGGACCTGCAATCAAGTGCGCGTGCTTGGACTGGGGAACATACACAAGGAAAGCTAGTAAGAACAAAAGATGAATCCACCAAGCCACATAGAAAATCGCGATGGAAGCTGTCTCTCCTATCCAAGAAAAAGCTACGCTCACTAATGAGGCAATTGGTTCTGTCCATGAGGCTTCATGAGCATGCCAGATGATACTCATTCCATTCCCAAGTAGTACAGAAAGCATTAATCCACCGATAAAAATTAACACCAGTCCCGATTTAAAATTCCGTTTCAAACGAACTAACTTTTCTACATATCGACGATGGAATGCCCAGAAAACAGCAACTAAAATCATTAAAGTGACGATTTCCTGAAAAAATGTAAAACCTGGATACAGAGGCCCTAGTGGCAAGTGCGCACCAGGTACAAGACCTTTAACAATAAAGTCGATTGCCCCAAATTGAACAAGGATAAATCCGTAAAAAAACATCACATGAATAATTCCGCTTTTCTTATCCTTTAATAGCTTTTTTTGACCAAATACATTGACCCAAATTTTCTCGAGTCTTTCCTTTACTCGAGAATCAAACTCAACCTTTTTCCCAAGCTTTATGTACTCGATTCTCGTTTTTACTACATAAACAAACAGACTAACTGCGTAAGCGGTTACAATTAGAAAAGCAATCAAGTTGATCCAAAGCATGGCATTCATCTTTTCTACCCCTTTCTGGCTTACTCGAACTCCCCTTCAAGTAGCACAGGTTTTGCGTGAAAATGGATAATTTTCTGAATAGTATCTACCCCTATTATATAATGAATGATCATTCAGTCAACATTTTTTTATCGCAACTTTCTGTCTTCATAGAAAGAACATTAACAGGAGATACTACAACGTACGATCACTCCTGAACCAATGGGATATCCTCTGAAGGGAGAGAATTTGATGAAGATTATTGGTTTCATCCTGCTTGCTTTCATACTCATCCTATTGCTATTGTATGTCGACTTTATCCTCGGCAGAAGACAACATTTATCTTCTATTTATAGAAAAAGTTATCCCATGAGGCAAAGTCATATTGATGTATTTACCAGAGGAGATGCCCTCTTTACTGACTTATTTTCAGAAATCGAACACGCAAACGAGCATATTCATGTTCTTTTTTATATATTAAAAGATGATCCATATGGCCGCAGGTTTCTGCAGATTTTAAAAAACAAAGCATTAGAAGGGGTGGAAGTTAGACTGCTCCTCGATTGGGCAGGAAGCTTTAGTGTTCCACGTAGAATCGTAAATGAAGCGAAACAAGCCGGCATACATTTTTCGTATAGCCATAAACCGAAATTTCCCTTTCTTTTTTACCGATCACAAGTTCGAAATCATCGAAAAATTACGGTCATTGATGGAAAACTTGGTTATATTGGGGGATTCAATGTCGGAAAAGAGTATTTAAACGAGGATCCAAAGCTGAACCCATGGCGTGATTATCATTTGAAAATTATAGGTGAAGGGGTTCATGATCTACAACGTGAGTTTTTAAAGGACTGGGAAGAGGAAACGCAAGAGCATCTTCTGAAGATTCCCACATATTTTCCTGATCCAGTCTCTGGACCGATTCGTCACCAAATTATTCCATCCGAAGGGTTTTACCTCGAAGAAACCTTCTCCGGAATGATTCGAGGGGCTGAGACATCGATTCACATCGGTTCTCCTTATTTCATCCCTAGCAAGCGCATCTTTCAAGATTTGTTGGCTGCATTGGATCGCGGTGTGGAAGTGACCATCCTTGTTCCCCAAACTCCTGACCACCCATTTGTGAAAGAAGCCTCGTTCCCCTATTTGCGCACGCTTGTTTCTAAGGGAGCCAATGTCTACGATTATGTCAAAGGCTTTTACCATGCAAAAATCATTATCATTGATGATCGGATTTGTGATTCTGGAACCGCCAACTTTGACAAAAGAAGTTTTTTCTTAAATCTTGAAATTAACTGCTATATGTACGATCCAGACATCATCACACATATGAAAGACATATATGAAACGGATATAAAAGATGGAAAAAAACTATCCCTTCATGACTTAACTCATTTAAGCTTCAAGCAAAAAATACTCGAATGGATCGCCCGCCCTATTTCTTATTTTCTTTAGTTAGGAGTTCATATAACCATGAGAATTCGCTTTGGCTATGTATCGACTGCTCTCTCTCTTTGGGAGGCGTCGCCTGCAAGAGCCTTAACCTTTACCCGGTATAAGCAGCTTCCTGCTTCTGAACGCGAGGAAAAACTAATGGCTGTTACGGGTGCAAATATCTTTAATACGTTACGAATGGTATCCTATAATATCGCGCACGGCATTCAAGTGTATCGCTTATCTAGTTCGATCGCCCCTCTTTCTACCCACCCGGAGGTAAACTGGGATTTTGTCACCCCGTTTCGAAAGGAGTGGAAGGAGCTTGGCGATTTAATTCGCAGACATCAGATGCGTGTAAGCTTTCACCCTAACCAATACACTTTGTTCACCTCTCCTCGTGAAGAAGTAACAAAGAATGCGGTGATTGATATGGACTATCATTACAGAATGTTAGAAGCGATGGGAGTGGAAAAAGAGGGGGTCCTGAATATTCATGTCGGAGGAGCCTACGGGGATAAAACACAGTCACTAAAACGATTTCACGAAAACATCCAATCTCTCCCCTCCCATATCAAAGAAGTCACCACCTTAGAGAATGATGATAAAACGTACACAACCGAGGAGACCCTTTCTGTATGTCGGAAAGAAGGCATTCGTCTGGTCTTTGATTATCACCATCATATGGCCAATTTGAGTGAAGAGCCTCTGGATACGCTGCTTCCAAAAGTCTTTCAAACATGGGAAGGCCATTCATTAAAACCGAAAATCCATATTTCTTCACCGAAGTCGGAAAAAATGTACCGAGCACATGCTGATTTTGTTGATTTGGAATATATCATGCCCTTGATCGAACTTCTCCGTTCCATGAATGTGGATGTCGACTTTATGATTGAAGCAAAGGCGAAGGATATGGCATGCCTCAAACTTGTAGAAGACATTAGCCGCATTCGGGGGGTGAAACGAGTGGGCGGTGCTGAGATTGAATGGAAATGACCCTCTGTAAGGTCCGACTTATTAGGCTGAGGGATCAGGTTAAGCACCCGCGCTGATGAATAGACGGAGAAATTCCGCTTAACTAGTAATTTTTTTTAAAAAGAGCTTATATAAACGGAGAGATTCCGCCTATTAGCTCGAAAAATTCGAAAATGGGGGGTTTTGCTTTGCATAAGCGGAAAACCTCCCCTTATTTACCCCAAAATGAACTCCATTCTGCGTCTAACGGAAAAATCTCCGCTTATTTTCCTGGTTAGCCGATTAAGGGCAAGACCTTCACACTTACTTATCTCCCGAAACTTTGCAGCCATGGAGTTAACTGCTCAAACACTTTAAAACCTAAATAAATCCCAACAATCCCGGTGATACCCGCTAAAGCAGGTGGAGCCGGAATCGGTAGACGAAAGAGGGCAAAAATAAACCCGACGAAAAAACCTGTGACTAACGATAGCAGGACAAGCTTCATAGAACCCCTCCAAAAATCATTTGTATACTTTAAAGCATTCCCCACAATGCTCCTTTATACTTCGATTTTTGCTCTTCTTGATTGCTCAATAATCTCAGCTATCTTGTTTGTTGCTTCTAAAATCGAATCACTGCAAACAAAAATTTCCGGGTTCTCATAGTCCCCTACTTTATTGCTGTAGCGCGGATCATAATAATGTTCCATTAACAGTCTGATAAGGGGCAAATAATCTCTTTCTTCCACACATCTTAGCAGCTCCGTTTGAAAATCGACTGATTTTATTCTCTTAATAATCATCTTTAAAGCAAGTTCGACCCGTTCATGAAAGGCATCCGTATGCTCGTAAGGCTTTACGTATTGTTCATAAATACGTTCCATTCGTTTTTCAATAGAGGAGTAAACCGTAATATGAAGTCCTTTTAGTTTTTTCTCGGTTAACTCAGGCGGCTGCACTGCATGTCCAATTCGTTTGCTTTCTCCTTCCATAATGAAATAGGGAGAGCCTTTGAGCTTCTTTAAATCTTCAAAAAGAAGAGCATCAAACATCTTTTGGTTATGTGGCGTTTCCCCACCAATCGAGCCAAAAACCGATCCTTTATGGTTCGCGTACTTCTCTAAATCGAGCACTGGATACCCCGCCGTTTTTAAATGCTGAAGAATCTCTGTTTTCCCTGTTCCTGTCATCCCGGTAATGACCACAGATTCAGCAGGAATTAAGTCAGAGATATGCTCTATCACATGCTCACGATAGGCACGGTAGCCTCCCTCGATTCTCCTCACATGAAGCCCAGCAAGTGTGGCAAACGTGGCAACGGATTGGCTTCTCATTCCACCTCTCCAGCAGTACACCATGGGCTCGCGACCAGACTCTTCAATCTTTTGAATTTGAGCAAGTATATCAGGAATTTTCGGACTAACAATCTCCATCGCCTTCCACTTAGCTTCCTTTTGCCCTTCTTGCTTATATAGGGTTCCAATCAAGGCCCGCTCTTCATTTGTAAAAAGAGGAATATTGACCGATCCAGGAATATGGCTATCAGCGAATTCACCTGGTGACCGTACATCGATCGTCGTATATCGCTCTTTATTTTCTAAAAACTTTTCAACTGAACAGTCTCTAATCATGTCTTCCTCCACCTTTAAGTTTCAAAAGAGGCTTCCCATCCGGAAGCCTCTCACTTTTTACATTTTTTCAGGAGCGGAAACTCCGATTAATTTCAGTGCATTCTTTAACGTCGTTTGCACCGCTTTAATTAATGAAAGGCGTGCCTTTGTGCGCTCCACGTTTTCCGCATCCAATACTTTTTCTGCATTATAAAAGCTATGGAAAGTAGATGCAAGCTCATAAATATAGTTCGTCACTCGGTGTGGCATGCGCTTTTCGGCAGCTTCTGCCACTGCTAAAGGAAACTCACCAAGCTTTTTCAGTACTTCAATTTCCTTTTCAGCGCCGATTAAAGAGAAATCAGCGTTCGTATCGTACGTGAACCCATTCTCTTCCCCTTGACGAAGGATGCTACAAATACGAGCATGTGCGTATTGAGCGTAGTATACTGGGTTTTCATTGGATTGTGATACGGCTAGATCAAGGTCAAAGTCCATATGTGTATCCGCACTTCTCATCGCAAAGAAGTAACGAGTCGCATCTAATCCTACCTCTTCCACTAGATCACGCATCGTAACAGCTTTCCCTGTACGCTTACTCATCTTCATCTTTTCACCGTTTTTGTAAAGGTGAACAAGCTGAATGATTTCCACCTCAAGTACATCTTTTCCATATCCTAATGCTTCGATCGCTGCTTTCATTCTAGGAATATATCCGTGGTGATCCGCACCCCAAATATTGATAAGCTTTTCAAAGCCACGATCAAGCTTATTTTTATGATAAGCGATGTCAGGTGTTAGGTAGGTGTAAGAACCATCCTGCTTAATAAGCACGCGGTCTTTGTCATCTCCTAGATCGGTTGAACGAAACCAAGTGGCTCCATCTTCTTCGTAAATATATCCATTTTCACGAAGCTTGTCTAAAGCTACATCAATTTTTCCATCTCCATAAAGAGATGTTTCTGAGTACCACACATCAAATGGCACGCGGAAGTCCTCAAGGTCTTGCTTCAGCTTAGCCATTTCCTCTTTTAACCCGTAGCTACGGAAAAAGTCAAAGCGCTCTTTCTCATCAACATTGACGAACTTGTCGCCATACTCCTCAGCCAAACGCTTACCGATTCCAATGATATCTTCCCCATGGTATCCATCAGCCGGTACGTCTTTTTCCATCCCAAGCGCTTGGAAGTAGCGAGCTTCTACCGATAAGGCCAGATTATTGATTTGGTTTCCTGCATCGTTAATATAGTATTCACGCGACACATCGTAACCAGCTTTTGCTAGCACGTTACAAAGAGAATCCCCAACAGCCGCACCACGAGCATGTCCAAGGTGAAGATCTCCGGTTGGATTCGCAGACACAAACTCAACCTGAACTTTTTGCCCGTTTCCAACCGTTGTTTCCCCGTACTTTTCACCAGCTGTAAGAATGGTTGGAATTAAATCTGTTAAATAATTATTGTTCATGTAAAAATTAATAAATCCAGGACCAGCGATATCAATTTTTTCAATCGATGCCTTGGATTGATCAAAATTTGCCACAAGCGCATCCGCAATCGCACGCGGTGCTTTCTTTGCTACTCTCGCTAGCTGCATCGCCATATTGGTCGAGTAGTCCCCATTTGCTTTATCCTTCGGCGTTTCTAAAATCACATCTGGAAGCTGTTCCTCTGTTGCTAGCTCAGCTTTGATAACAGCCGCTCTTATTTCCTCTTTAAGCTTCAATTGTACCTGTTCAACGATATTCAACGTTATTCCTCCTCAAACACGATTTGCAATTTGTATGTACCTGCTTTTGAGCCCTGTATCGAAAGATCGTATAAAACATCAATCCTTCCATTACTACTCTCACTGTTCCATCTATGCTGAAGTTCTTTTGTATCTGTAATCATTAGCAGCTCTCCAAATGGAGTTGTATAACTGCCACGATGCTGTTTCTTTTCTTCTAACAGCATTCGCATCTTAATCGAGCCACTTCTCATCAGAAGAATTCCATCATCCGTGAGCTTCATCGTCGTCTTCATCGGCCCCTCTTCTGTACTTTCCTCGTATTGAAGGTAGCCGCTCGCATTCTTTACATAGTATCGACCAAAAGTTGTGAGTTCAAAAGTTTCCTTTTCCCCACCATTCTCTATCGTCGTATGTACCTTAATTTTTACGGCAATTTGATCCGCTGGTTGAATCGGCAACGGCCATACACTTCCTTTTATCATTGCTTTCTCTATAACTTAATAATTATAAAGATTTTGGTGGGGGAACGCAAGGTGTGAGAACAGTGGAATTGTATATTATTGTTGGTTATAGTGACAACACTTACTTGCTGTTACACTCATTGTGGTATTCAGTTACCGCTGAGGTCTTTTTAGTTGGCCTCTCGGGCACCAATCACCTATTCATTTACCGCTGAACTCTTTTGGACGGCCTCTCGGGCACTCAATCACCTGTTCATTTACCGCTGAACTCTTTTGGACGGCCTCTCGGGCACTCAATCACCTATTCATTTACCGCTGAACTCTTTTGGACGGCCTCTCGGGCACTCAATTATCCTATTTGTTACCACTGAGGTCTTTTTTATTTAGGAACAAGCAAAAAAACACCCGCCAAAAACTGGCAGGTGCACGAGTCCATTCTTATTTCACCCATCCAAGAATCATTTCGCGGATAAGTTTGCTTGCTGTGTTTGCTGTTTGTTCTGAGTGGTCGTAAATTGGGGCTACTTCTACTAAGTCTGCTCCCACTACATTCACTTCCGAGCGTGCAATTTCGTGAATTGAAGCTAGTAACTCTCTTGAAGTGATTCCACCTGCATCAACTGTACCTGTTCCTGGTGCATGCGCAGGGTCAAGAACATCGATATCAATCGTTACATACACGGGACGCCCCGCTAATGTTGGCAATACTTTTTTCAAAGGCTCAAGCACTTCGAACGGAGAAATATGCATGCCCACTTCCTTCGCCCATTGGAATTCTTCTTTCATGCCGCTTCGGATCCCAAATGAATACACATTTTGTGGCCCGATTAAATCTGCGACCTTACGAATCGGTGTGGAGTGAGATAATGGCTCTCCCTCATAGTTCTCACGAAGATCTGTGTGTGCATCCATATGTATGATGGCTAAATCCGGATACTTTTTCACCATTGCTTTAAAAACGGGCCAAGAAACTAAATGCTCTCCACCCATGCCAAGTGGAAATTTCCCTGCATCAAGCACCTGATCGACGAACTCTTCAATCATATCTAAACTGCGCTGTGGATTTCCGAATGGAAGTGGAATATCTCCCGCATCATAGTATTTCACATCTTCTAGCTCACGGTCTAAGTATAAGCTGTACTCTTCTAATCCGATGGACACCTCACGAATACGCGCTGGACCAAAACGAGATCCTGGGCGGTAACTTACTGTCCAGTCCATTGGCATTCCGTACAATACGGCTTTACTTTCCTCAAAGCTTGGATGGCTTTTAATAAACACATTACCTGAGTATGCTTCATCAAAACGCATTTTGTTTCCTCCTTTAAATTAAGAGGGGGTCAGTTTCGCCTTACGTCAGCTGGTGTTACTACGTAACAAAGGCTTCCTTCAGGCGGAAACTGCCCCCCACATTCTATCCTTCCACAGTAAAAAACGGAGAGAATCTCCCCCCGTCTTATTTATTATTAGCCTTCGATTAAATCTTTAACAAACTTCGGTAGCACGAATGCTGCATTGTGAAGTTCTTTTGTGTAATACTTAGTATCAATATCATGGAAGCGCTCTTCAGCTACTTCAAGTGGATCATGCTTCTTTGATCCTAAAGTGAATGCCCACATTCCGCTTGGATAGGTTGGGATGTTTGCGATGTAAAGGCGAGTGATCGGGAAGATTTCCTTTACGTCTTTTTGTACAGAACGAATTAAGTCCGCTTTGAACCAAGGGTTATCTGATTGCGCAACGAAGATTCCGTCTTCTTTTAACGCCTTAGAGATCCCTGCATAGAAACCTTTTGTAAATAGGTTTACTGCTGGACCAACTGGCTCCGTTGAGTCAACCATGATCACATCGTATACGTTCTCTGCTGTAGCGATGTGCATGAAACCATCATCCACTTTTACTTCTACGCGTGGATCGTCTAGCTGTCCTGCGATCTCTGGAAGGTACTTTTTAGAGTACTCAATTACTTTTCCGTCGATTTCAACAAGTGTTGCTTTTTTCACGCTTGGGTGCTTTAACACTTCACGAATAACTCCACCGTCTCCGCCACCAACAACTAGTACGTTTTCTGGATTTGGGTGAGTGAATAATGGAATATGCGCAACCATTTCGTGGTATACGAACTCGTCTTTAATAGACGTCATTACCATGTCATCTAAAAGAAGCATATTGCCCCATTCTTCTGTTTCTACCATATCTAACTTTTGAAAGTCTGTTTGCTCCGTATGTAATGTGCGCTTTACCTTCATTGTGATACCAAAATTCTCAGTTTGTTTTTCCGTAAACCAAAGTCCCATTTACGCCATCCTTCCTTATTTAAAAAATATCTATCGGTTTCAATACTAATTTCCTGTATTGTTATTCTTCCCCAAAAAAACTCAAACATGAGAAAAAGTATAGATGAATCTAGCAAAATTGCAAGAAAAAAATTCTTTTTTTAATAGATAGGCGTTTAAAACAGCCTCTTTCTTTTCATACTAGTAAGAAAGATGGGAAAACAGGAAAAATCTATCTGAAGGTGAGGTGTCAATCCTTGGAGGTTATTACGGATCAGCGGTTTAGAAGAACGATGAAATACATACGTGCCTTACTCATTCTTGGATCAATCGGTCTTGGTTTACTTGTTTTATTAGTGACCGGTGTTCTTTTATACGCCAAGGTGCAGGGCCCTCCTCCTCTTGCCGTGCCACAATCGTCTCTATATTACTCGGATGATGGGCAAGTTATCGGTGAAAGCAATAATGGAGAAAAGAGATACTGGGTAGGAATCGATGAAATTTCTCCCCATTTAATTGAAGCAACCGTAGCGATAGAGGACCGATCCTTTTATAAGCATAACGGATTTGATTTTAAACGAATTGCTGGTGCTGCCCTTGCTGACCTTAAGGCAATGGCCAAAGTTCAAGGTGCAAGCACGATTAGTCAGCAGTATGCCCGGAATCTATTTCTCGAGCATGAAAAAACGTGGAAGCGTAAACTGCTAGAAGCACTCTACACGATACGAATCGAAATGAATTATACGAAAAACGAGATTCTCGAAGGTTATTTAAATACGATCTATTATGGAAAAGGAGCATACGGAATACAAGCAGCCAGTCAGTATTATTTAGGAAAAAATGCCGCTGACTTGACTCTAGCTGAGGCATCTATGCTAGCTGGAATTCCAAAAGGTCCAAGCATCTACTCTCCTCTTATTTCTGAGGAAAATGCGAAGAGTCGTCAAAAAATCATTTTGGATTCTATGGTAAAAAGCAAATACATTACTGAAGCTGATGCCAATGCAGCGATACATGAGACGCTCTCCTTTGTTGGTGAGCATTCCCATGCTGTGACACAAATTGCTCCGTATTTTCAGGATGCTGTCAAGCAAGCATTAAAAAATGACTTAGGTTTGGATGACCGGACGATTGAGCTTGGCGGACTACGTGTATATACAACACTTAATACCGAACAGCAGGAGTTAGCAGAGAAAAATGTTTCCACTCATATGGCAAAGGATTCTGAATTGCAGGTAGCACTCGTGTCAATGAATCCGAAAAACGGGTATGTTAAGGCGATGGTAGGCGGAAGAGATTATGTGGAAAGTCCGTTCAACCGTGCCGTTCAAGCGGTTCGTCAACCAGGTTCTACCATCAAACCACTTCTTTACTATGCGGCGATATCCCAAGGATTTACGCCCGCATCATTAGTGCGAAGCGAAATGACGACCTTCCGATTTGACGATAACCGAGCGGAGTATACACCACATAATTTTAATAATAAGTATGCGGGAAAAGAAATCACGATGGCACAAGCGCTAGCCCTTTCCGATAATGTGTATGCAGTTAAAACACATTTATTTTTAGGAGAAGACACACTCGTAAAAACAGCCAAGCAATTTGGGATTACGACTCCAATGGAAAAAGTACCGTCATTGGCACTTGGGACTAGTGGGGTTAAGGTGATTGATATGGCCAATGCCTATAGTTTGTTTGCTAACGGTGGGGAAAAAGTAAAACCGGTTCTTATTAAAAGAGTGGAAGACCATCGTGGGGAAGTCATTTATGAGTACGAAAAGGAAAATGAGCGTGTATTAAAAGCTGATGAAGCATTCGTTATGACTCATATGATGACAGGGATGTTTGATAAAAAGCTCGATGGCTATTCCAATGTGACCGGGAGCTCCATGATCAATGATATGACACGGATTTATGCGGGAAAGTCTGGCTCCACAGATTCCGATAGCTGGATGGTCGGTTTTTCTCCTCAGTTAGTGACCGCGGTATGGACAGGTTATGACCAAGGAAACCCGATTGAAATCGTGGCCGAGAAATCGTACGCGAAAAACATCTGGGTCAACTATATGGAGGACGCATTAGCTGATGAGCCGATTAAAAACTTCAAAGCCCCTAAAGGAACCGTTGGAGTATATATCGATCCTGAAAGCGGCCTATTAGCTACCGACGACTGCCCTGTCAAACGGCTAACCTATTTTATTGCAGGAACAGAACCAACCAAGCACTGCATCAATCATCTTGAACATGATGCCGAAAAGCCAACCGAAAAGAAAAAAGAAGAAAAGAAAGAGAAAAAGACGTGGTATAAGAGGATTTTTGATTGGAGCTAACAGGTTTTCACCTGAGTTGGCTCCTTTTTAATTAGAAATTGCGGTTTTTCGAGGCCTCTGAAAGGAAAATGGGGGAATTTTTTTCAGGATATTTGCGATTTCAAAAATTTATTTGCGATTCTCAGATTTTATTTGCGATTCCTGAAACTTATTTGCGATCTTCAAAATTTATTTGCTCCAGTTATTTGCGGTTCACCCTACTTACTTGCGATTACAGGCCATCGCCACAACCCATCACTATTCAAAAATACGAAGAAGCCCCGAGTCACATGTACTCGGGGCTTTTTCTGTCCTAGTGCTATAGCGTGTTATCGCTGTTTAAAGTTTACTTTTTTTAACGGAAAACGGCAAGTATTTCCTTACAATTTGTTAAAAAAACCTTTTTAGGATAATTTTCTTACCCTTGAAGATCAGCCTTCAATTTCTCTTCTGATCTCTCCCACATACCCGCGTCATGATTTTTCAAAAATTCAGCTAAAATTCCTTTTGAGCGACTATCCATATGGTCGACGATGATATGACGTTTAATCGACTTATCCATACGATTCACATGCTCAGGGAGTGACTTATAGCCACGACGAATTTCACGATCTACGGTCATTTCACAAGCGGTCACACCCGCATAATAAGGTCCTTCCTGCTTTCGGTCAATCGTGACCCATACCAGCCAGTACGGCTTTGCATTTGGAACTTCTTCCTTTGTTTTTAAAAACTTAATCCCTTTTTCCACCACACTTCTTGCATGCATGGCCCCAACATCAATGACCGCGTCCCCTGCATCCACATCAATAATAACCGGTGATACATTATCTAGGGTTAGAGCTCCAACACCAAATCCTCCATGTCCCTCAGTTGGATCACTTTTAATAATATTAAAGCCAATATTTTTCTTCTTTTTTTCTTCCATAAAAATGAACGCCTCCTACAAAAATAACTGATAAAAGAACTGATCTAAAGTCGAAAGAATCGACGGAACGACAGTGGAATACAATGGGTCAATCGTATATTGATCAAGCGGAGTAATAACTAAAATAAGAAAGATTAGTGCTCCATATTGCTCATACTGTGTCATTTTTGCCCGTACATTCACCGGAACGAGGTCTTCAACGATTCGGTATCCATCTAACGGTGGGAACGGCAGCAGATTAAACACAAATAAAGCAACATTTAAATACAAAAATATATTAAGAAACTCAAACACATATGGAGGTAGGGTTTCCGCCGCACCAGTAGCCACCAATCCATACAATAACACAAAGCCAAGAATGGATAGCAATAGATTGCTGAGAGGTCCTGCTATTGATACAAGAATACCTGCTAGGCGAGGATTTTTAAAGAAAAAGCGATTCACAGGAACAGGTTTCGCCCAACCAAATCCAATTAAAAAAATTAACAATGTGCCAAATGGGTCCAAGTGCTTCATCGGATTTAGAGTTAGTCTGCCCTGATTTTTCGCCGTATGATCCCCAAACTTATAGGCTACCCACGCATGTGCAAATTCATGGACGGAAAACGCTATGATAAGCGTAATAACCACGTATGGGATCATTTCTAAATCAAAAGCTAAAAACCTAGATAGTTGCTCCAACACGACAACTCCTTTTCGAAGACTCTATTTAGCCAAATTATACATGAAATATAGGATAAATGGAAAAATGAGTATTCCTTTCTCACGTTTGGAACATTATGATTATGTATGAAGAACTTACATATCTCTCAAGGAGGCAATCACCATGCCATACGTAACCGTAAAAATGCTAGAAGGCCGTACAGACGACCAAAAGAAAGCTCTTGTGGAAAAAGTAACCGCTGCTGTTGTGGAAACAACTGGAGCACCTGCTGAGAAAGTCGTTGTATTCATTGATGAAATGACGAAAAATAATTATGGGATTGCTGGAAAAAGGATGTCTGACGAGTAAAATTAGTGACTGGATGTCGGTTGTTATGCATTCTCTTCGCTGGTATTCCTATTGGAATAAAGGCTCGAGCCTGCATTACAACCGACAACCTATCGAAAGAGGCTTGGACAAAAAATGTCCAAGCCTCTCTTTTATACAGGGACTACTTTCCCCTTTAATGCTTCAATATATTCATATGCCTGCTTAATTTCGTCTTCGGTGTATTTTTGCTTGCTCTTTAGAGTAAAGATTTTCTCCTTTACTTCCTCTACTTCTAATTCGTCGAAGTAAAGTACCGTTGATACGAGTTCTAGAAACCTAGCATTCTGGCTATTCATGTCTGTTAAACAATCCTCTAGTGCCGGAAGTTCCACTAGGTTCATATTTAAAAATTCCATTCCCTCATCTGTTAAGGAGTAGCGATATTGCATGTACCCGCCCTTTTTCTCCTTTACCTCGTTAAGAAAGCCCATATTGCATAGCTCCTCTACGCGAAGGGTCAACTCTTCGGAGTAAGGTCCATAAAAGTGAAACTGAAACCTCTCTTGGAAAGGAAAATCTACTTTTTTCGCTATATAAATCATTTTTTGCAGTTTTTTCCGACCAACAATTTCCCCTGCCGCTGCAAAAGCTTGCATTATTTTGGCATGATCCTTTAACAATGAGACCCTCTCCTACTTCATATTTATATCAAGAACCTATCTCATAGGTCTAGTAAGTTGCGAATTTGCTTTTTAATGTTCTTTTTTGATGAATCGTCTTTTAAAAGATCCGCAGGGAAATACAACTTATGGTCCGTTCTTCTTTTCCCTGAAATGGCATCAACGATTTGAGATTCCCTTGAAAGCTCTCTTACTTCTCCATTTTTCATGAGCAATTGTATCGGCAGGCGTTCTTCTTCCTCACCTGGGCGATAAAAGTCATATGGTAAATCAGACGAAGAATCAACCACTAAATAATACTCCGGGTCAAGACCAGCCTTAGCAAATAAAGTAGAAAGCTCACTTAGCTTCTTATACTCTTTTGCTGGGTCAAATTCCACATATTTAAACAGATTTCGATCCATAAAACGGACACACAGGTCACGTAAGATGGAATCCTCTTCCTCTTCCCACATTTGGAAGTAATAGAGAATAACCGCTTCATCTAATTTCAAGTAGTCATGAAGGGTAATATTTTCAGCGAATACAGAATAAAA
Source organism: Bacillus coreaensis (assembly GCF_050586445.1). Taxonomy (NCBI): domain Bacteria; kingdom Bacillati; phylum Bacillota; class Bacilli; order Caryophanales; family Bacillaceae; genus Bacillus; species Bacillus coreaensis. Next base: position 82,677 of record NZ_JBOCCY010000004.1, on the reverse strand, counting down.
ATGAATCGGCTCTTGCTTAAATTGGTAGCCTTTTTGGTACAAATGCTTGGCACGGTGGAGAATCTTGGTCAGAATCACCTCTGCACTACGAGTAACGGGATGGAAGTACACTTGCCAATACATTTGGTATCGACTCATGATGTAGTCTTCCACTGCATGCATACCGCTTTGCTTGATCACGACTTGATCTTCCTTCGGTCGCATCACACGAAGAATCCGTTCCATATCAAAATGCCCATAACTCACACCTGTAAAGTACGCATCACGCTGCAAATAATCCATACGATCCGCGTCAATTTGGCTAGAAATCAAGCTAATCACAAGCTTGTTTGGCGAGGTTTTGGCGATCACCTCAGCGACCATCTTCGGAAAATCCTTGCTTACTTTTGTAAGAACTCTATTTACTTCTGTGTTACCAAGAATGATCTTTTGAGTAAAAGCTTCATGATCGAGGTCAAATACTTTTTCAAACGAATGCGAAAAGGGTCCATGTCCGAGGTCGTGAAGGAGTGCAGCACAAAGTGAAAGCAAGCGCTGCTCACTGTTCCATTCCGGTCGTCCATCAAACACATCATCAATAATGCGACGAATGATTTCATAGACTCCGAGCGAATGGTTAAAACGGCTATGCTCTGCCCCGTGAAATGTAAGATATGTCGTTCCAAGCTGCTTAATCCGGCGTAAACGTTGGAATTCCTTCGTACCAATCAAATCCCAAATCACACGGTCTCTCACATGTACATAACGATGAACGGGATCTTTAAAAACCTTTTCCTCCACTAGCTTTTCCTGTGAATATGCCACTGTAGAATCCCTCTTCCTATCTATCTTTAAACTATTATAACTTGATTCATTCTACAATTCACCCTAAAAAAGGAAAAAATCTACAGAATTTCGACAAAATTAGAAAGCGGAAGCGCCTTGTTAAGACCCGACAGGCATAAGACGAAATCCGCAGGAAGGCCTGCCTTCTGGAGGATTTTAGCTTATGACCCCGAGGGTCTAGGCGCTGGAGCTGGACTAAGTGTCCACAAGACTTTACAAAGAAAAAAACCACCTATCTTCCGTTCCAATAGGTGATTTTATTTTTTCAGCTTCTTATTAATTTTATCCATTAATTCTTCTTCTGTTAGCGCTGCAAGGGGACGGTTATTCACAAATGCGAATGTTTTCTTTCTCCCTGGTCCGCAGTATGATTGACAGCCAATTTCAATTGTTGCCTCAGGATCGATGTCCTTTAAGCGAGGAATCAACGTTTTTAAATTTACGGCCTGACAATCGTCACACACACGAAATTCATTTGCCATCTATATTACAACCCTTTCTTCGGTGCAAACTAAGCCAAGTAAACTCTTTTTAATAATCTAAACGGTATTTTACCGTTTCTTTTCTTCTAATGCAAGCTGTAATCCTTAGCCGATTATCCATAAAAAACCTGTCTATCTAGTGAAATCTTAATTAATTTTAAAGGTTGTAATGTTTACAAACATTGTTATTTTCGTAAAAGTCCCAAGATCCGGCCTTTTACACTATATATTAAGATAGCACTACTTATCTCGTATCCATTGCTCTTTTCAAGCTGACATAAGGAGTATTTATCAAAAAATGAGTATAGTATCTTATTACTTTGCATTGAATAAAGACACTTTTGAAAAAGAGTATTAAAAAAACTCTACTATCCTTGCAATCAATTTGTATAAAACCAGCCGCATGTGGTCATGCTTTAACTAAGAACTTGAAAATGTATTAAAGTCAGGGAGTTGAGTAGAATGAAAGTTAGACAAGACGCGTGGACAGATGAAAATGATTTATTACTAGCCGAAACGGTTTTACGACATGTAAGAGAAGGAAGCACACAGCTAAATGCATTTGAAGAGGTTGGGGACAAGCTTAATCGTACCTCTGCAGCATGTGGTTTCCGCTGGAATGCCGTTGTAAGACATCGCTACGAAAAAGCATTACAATTAGCGAAAAAGCAACGAAAGCAGCGTCAAAGAATACTAGGAAAAGACCAAGGTGGGAAAAAGAAACTATTATACTCACCACCAGTTCCAACATTAGAAGAAGTTGGTCCCATTGCAGCAGCTGAAGTAGAAACCTATGAAGTACCAAATTTCTCTGAAGAAATAGCCGTTGAGCCAGCAGCAATCGCTCAAAGTGTCACACAAGTAGCCTTACCAAGCCCGGCAGCACAACAAATGCCATCTTCAAGAGAGATGAATATGGAAACCGTCATCTCTTATCTCCGATCACTAGGTGGGTCCAATATTCAAGTGGATATTTTAAAAAGTGAGAATGAGAGACTGAAGCGCGAAATTGCTTCATTAAAAAGACGCAATGAAGAACTAGAAGGAAAGATAAACCATCTTGAGCAAAATACAGAAATTATCCAAGAAGATTACGAGACATTAATGAAAATCATGAATCGTGCTCGTAAACTAGTGGTGTTAGAGGAAGAAGAAGAACGCCCAGCCACCAAATTCAAAATGGACCGAAATGGAAATCTGGAGAAAATCGCAGAATAACGAAATGCGGAAGTGCCCGTTTAGTGACGTATGGACTGGAGCACTCTGACTGAGATAAAGGAAACACGGAGAGCGTAAGCGTTCCGATGTTGACTTATCGTAGGGAAGAGAGCGAAGTACACTAGTCGCTGGGCGCTGGAGCTAGACACTGTTCAAAGTTCAAAAATTTATATTTTCTTTTAAACATAGAGACTTATTTTGGGAGAGTAGGCAACAATATCTCTTAGTTGAAAAGCCGTACCTGCATAGGGTACGGCTTTTGTACTTCTCTTTATTCATTCGCCTCAATTAAAAATTTATCATTCCGCTCTACGACTCTTAAGACATAAGAATCAAGCATTTGCAATTCTTCGTCCGCTAACACTCCTGCCTGCAAGAGTCCTGCCTTCTTTTTCAAGGTGAGCAAGAGCCTTAACATCACATCTTGAACCGAAAGTGAAACACCAAACAACTCAGACAAAGAGGCCATGACCTCTGGCTCTATTTTTGGATAAGAGAACTTCGTCTCCTCCCCTTGAATGGCCCGACTGTAAAACTCTTGTATGACCTTGGCACGTTCGCTTCCACTTCCCGTAACGCAAAGATAAATTTGTACTGCCACGCCGCCTCGTAAACGTCGCTGTGAGATTCCAGCAAACTTTTTTCCATCAATGCTTAAGTCATAGCTTCCTGGACAGTAAGAACCTACAATTTCACGAGCCACGATCGAACGGTCAAAATCAGCAAACATCTCTTGAACAAGCGTCCACATCGCATCATATCCTCGATTGATATCGATTCCCTTTTCCTGTTCTGGGAGAATAATTGATAGATTTAGAACCCCCTCATCGAGTACAACAGCTAATCCACCTGAATTACGAACGATATACTCGTAGCTTTGGTCTTTCAAGTACTCTAGTCCATCACTTATAAAAGGCAATCTAGTATCTTGAATTCCAAGTACAATGGTATCGGCATGAACCCATGCTCGAACGGTTGCAGGTGCTCCCTTTGTACCTATCGAGGCGCAGAGCGTATCATCATACCCAAACGAATGAAGAGCACTCATATGAAGTCCCGTACTTGATTGATCAATAATTCGCCATGTTGGCTGGTTTAATAGTTTCTGCGCTTCTTCCATCGTTTCCGTCACCTCGTGTTTTCTTGCCTTTATTTTACCATAGAAAAGAGCCAGCTATAGAGAACTGGCTCACTTGTATTTATTGACTTAATGCTTGGGCAGCTGTGATTAATGACAGCTTGTATACATCTTCTTCGTTACAACCGCGAGAAAGATCATTTACCGGGCGGTTTAAGCCTTGTAAAATGGGTCCAACCGCTTCAAAGTTTCCTAAACGCTGTGCAATTTTATACCCGATATTACCAGCTTCTAGGCTTGGGAAAACAAATACGTTCGCATCGCCTTGAATCACTGAGTCTGGCGCTTTTTTCTTTGCTACAGAAGGAACAAATGCAGCGTCAAATTGGAATTCTCCATCTAATACTAGAAGAGGATCTCTTAGCTTTGCTTCTTGAACAGCAGCAGATACCTTTTCCGTTTCTGGAGATTTCGCAGAACCCTTTGTTGAGAAGCTTAGCATCGCCACTCTTGGCTCGATATCAAACATTCTTGCTGTTTTTGCACTTTCTACTGCGATTTCCGCTAAGTCTTGTGCATCTGGCGCAATGTTGATCGCACAATCTGCAAACACATACTTTTCATCTTCACGTACCATAACAAATACACCTGATGTTTTACGAACGCCTTCTTTTGTTTTGATGATTTGAAGCGCAGGTCTTACCGTATCAGCCGTTGAATGGGCTGCACCACTTACTAGTCCATCCGCTTTGTTTGAATAAACAAGCATCGTTCCAAAGTAATTTTCATCAAGTAAAATCTTGCGTGCATCCTCTTCTGTTACCTTCCCTTTTCTTCTCTCGATAAAGGATGCCACTAGCTCATCCATCATCGCAAATTGACTTGGGTCGTAGATTTCAGCCTTCTCTAGAGACACGCCTAATTCTTTCGCCTTCGTTTCAATTGCTTCTATATTTCCTATTAAAATAGGCGTTAATACATTCTCTTCAGCTAAACGTCCAGCTGCACTAATAATTCTTTCGTCTAGACCTTCAGGAAAAACGATCTTAATGTTTTGTCCACTTACTTTTTCCTTCAGTCCTGTAAATAGGTCGCTCATGACGAATCCTCCCTTATGTACTATACCTTTAGCATACGCTTACCACATAAAATTTCAACTATTTCACAGATTGTTACCGTTTCCACCTAAAAAGTTTTTGTTTTCTGAATAATCCACAAAATACTTATCTTCTTTACTATCTGCAATTCTCATTAAAAATATCCTTTTTTAATAATACCATCGTGAAAATTCAGGTTTTATTCACACGTTTCCTGGTGAAACTATGGTATAGTATGTTTTGTACATTATAATAATTCTAATGAGGAGTGAAACAAATGGCAGAAGCAGCACAAACCCTTGATGGCTGGTATTGTTTACATGACTTCCGTACAATTAATTGGAGTGCTTGGAAATTACTATCAAGCGACGACAGACAAACCGCTATTCATGAATTTTTAGGTTTAGTAGAAAAATGGAATGCCACTCAGGATAAGAAAGAGGGCAGCCATGCTTTATATACAATTGTTGGTCAAAAAGCTGATTTTATGATGATGATTTTACGCCCAACGATGGAAGAGTTAAATGAAATTGAAACAGAATTCAGTAAGACCATGCTAGCGGAATATACCATTCCAGCTCATTCATACGTTTCTGTTGTTGAGCTAAGCAACTATCTTCCAGCTGATCAGGATCCTTATCAAAGCCCTGAAATCCTTGCTCGTTTGTATCCAACTCTACCAAAAGCGAAGCATGTGTGCTTCTATCCAATGGACAAGCGTCGCCAAGGCAATGACAACTGGTACATGCTACCGATGGAAGAGCGTCGTACAATGATGCGCAGCCACGGTATGATCGGTCGACAGTATGCAGGAAAAGTGAAGCAGATTATTACAGGATCTGTTGGCTTCGACGATTACGAATGGGGCGTAACACTGTTCTCAGATGATGTATTACAATTTAAGAAACTCGTATACGAAATGCGCTTCGATGAAGTTAGTGCACGTTACGGTGAATTCGGTGCCTTCTTTGTAGGAAATTTACTAGAAATCGATCGTCTACATAGCTTCTTACACGTTAATTAAATTATGTTTGGCCCTCTAGCTTCGGCTAGAGGGTTTTTTTGTATTACCTAGGAATAAAAGAATTTCTCCTCACATACGAATGAATTAGTGAGCTTTTCCTTTTAATTGACCCTTTCATCTCACCACAGAAGGTACAACACGAAGAGAGGTGAAATTTATGGGTGTGATCCCTTACACAGAAGAACATGTAAAGCTGTTGGCCCGATTAATTCGGGCTGAAGCTGAAGGCGATGGAAATTTAGGTATGCTGTTAGTTGGAAATGTTGGTGTGAACAGAGTAAGAGGACAATGTCTGGATTTTAAAGACATACGTGACTTACGAAAAATGGTCTTTCAGCGTCCCGGTGGATTTGAAGCAACTGTCAAAGGATACTTTTATCAAGCTCCGAGAGAAAATGAGATAAAGCTGGCAAGACGTGTCATAAAGGGGGAGCGATTTCACCCCGGTTCAAATGCTCTTTGGTTTTTTAGACCAACTGGCGCCTGTCCCGCTCAGTGGTATAACCAGTGGAACACAGGGCGCTTTAAAGCACACTGTTTCTTCAGTCCCACCCAGCAGGACTGTCCAAAAGTCTATTAACGAACATTTTTCTAGGAGGGATTTTCTTTGTCACAAAATTATGATCCAAATGCTTTTTACAGACAAACAGGGTATCAACAACCTTATTTCGGAGCCCCTGTCCAGCCCACTGCACCAAAATATCCGACAGCAGGCCAAGTAGCAGGCGCTGGCACCGGTGTGCCTACATACGGTGCACTACCACAAGCATATCCTACTATGCCAGCGGGCTCAACGATTCCACCAGCAGGCGCTGTTCCTGGATACTCAGGTGCCTTTAACGCGCCATCAGCTGGTCCTCAAGTACCAGGTATGCTACCGCTTGAGGAGTCATATATCGAAAACATCTTCCGCCTAAACAAAGGAAAGCTAACTACCGTGTACACCAATTTTGACGGAAACGATGAGGGTCTATCTAGAACCTTTAAGGGAATTATTGAAGCTGCTGGACGCGACCATTTAATTTTAAGTGACCCGCAAACAGGAATGAGATTTTTAATTCCGATGGTCTACTTCGCGTACGCAACATTTGATGAGGAACTTGAGTATGACTATCCTGGCTATGTTCCTGGATTAGCTTCTTATCCTCCCCGCTAATAAAATATAAAAACAGGAGCATCCTTCAAATGCAGGATGCTCCTTGTTGTTTACAAATATTTTACCGCTGCTACTATGATTAAAATCCATGCAGCTAAAAACGACAAGCCTCCTAATGGTGTAATCGCACCAAGGATGCTTATTTTCGTTAATGTCATGACGTACAAACTACCTGAGAAAAGAATGATACCAATTAACATCATCCAGCCTGACCATGATAAAAGCGCATTAGCCGGCAAGCGTCCAAGCAACACACCTACAATCAGTAAGCCGGTAGCATGAAACATTTGATACGTTACTCCCGTTTTCCAAATCTCTAAGTATTTTTGCTCCACTCGACCTTCTAGACCATGTGCGCCGAAGGCCCCTAATGCTACTGATAAAAAAGCATTAATGGCACCAATAATAATAAACGTTTTCAACCTCTCCACCCCATTATGTTAAAAATCAAACAGTGAATCTCCATTACTTTCATCATCTATTTGCAGCTTTTTCGGCTGTGTTTGAAGGGGTGAAGGAGTTAGAATTTGCTTCTCGTTTGTTGGAATCATAGGATTCGCTCGCGGTAGCTCACGTGTGGTCTCACCCATTTGACTTTCAAGGACAAGCTCGCATAACGTTTTAATCGCTTGAACTCGTTCTCTCACTTGTGAGTTTGTTCCACTTGATTTGGCTGCCTGTAGCTCCTGTTCCATTTTTAAAAGTAGCTTTTGCACACTAATATCCAATTCGTTCACCTCATACCCTTGTCTACCCTATAGTATACGACCTGTCACGGATTTTTCCAAAGAATAGCGTTACTTTTTCTCAAAACGTAGGCAAGCCTGTCCCGAAGCCTTCATTACTTCAACAGACGGAAGCTGCCTGGTTTTAAACCCAAATGCTTTACATCCTTTTGGAAAATGAGGGTCCCAGGTAACATAGAAATATTGGCACTTAAAGCAGTCCTTTCTTTCCACCTTCATGTATTCCCCTCCTATTCGATTGTCCAATCAATCTCTGTGTAGCCATTCTCTTTCAGCCAGCCATTTGCCTTTGAAAACGGTCGGCTCCCAAAGAAATCGCGATGAGCTGAAAGCGGGCTTGGATGAGGAGATTCAATAATAAAATGATGGTCGGAAATCAACTTCTTTTTCTCTTGTGCTGGTTTCCCCCATAACAAAAACACCATCGGTTTCTCTCTCTCACTAAGCTTTTTAATCACTGCATCGGTGAAGATTTCCCAGCCCATTTTTTTATGAGAATGTGCCTGACCCGCTCGAACGGTTAAAACGGTGTTTAATAGAAGAACCCCTTCATCGGCCCATTTTTTTAAATATCCGTGGTTTGGTACGGGGGTGCCTACATCACTCTGCAACTCTTTGAAAATATTTTTTAACGATGGTGGCGTTGGAACACCAGGTAGGACTGAGAAGCTCAGGCCATGAGCTTGCTCTGGTCCATGATAAGGATCCTGACCAAGTATGACGACTTTCACCTGCTCATACCTTGTGTACTGTAATGCAGAAAAGATATGCTCTCTTTTCGGATAGATCGTATACCGTTCATACTCCTCTTCAATCAGGTGTTCGAGCTTTGTGAAGTATTCCTTTTTAAACTCGTCCCCGATGTAAGACTCCCAGCCATTCCAATTACTCTTCATACGTGATCACCGCGCGATATCCAAGTGCTGAGAAAAATTCCGTTAATGTTTTCTCTGCATTTTGTTCTGCCACCTGTATGAGCCCTTGAGATAGTGCCTCTTCCTTTATGAGCCCCTTGGCCTCCTCTGCAAGCTCGTAAGCCTCATCCCAATTCACTTCATCCCGAAAGATTCCTTCCACGGAAAACACCTGAGCTTGGTCAAAATCTAGTGTTGGCTCTTGGATAATTGAAGCTTGTGGAAGCTTGATTTCTATTGTTTTTTCTTCTTCATTTACGTGGAGATTGGATGGGGTGATTCCAGTTAAGTCCACTCCCGCCGTAACCGTACCCGGAATAATAAGAAGGAACTTTCTCTTTGTTCCGGGAAGATTCGTACTAATTTCCTTCCCAAATAGCTGATTGTCCTCTTTTTCAATAACTGCCTTTACATACGCCTGTGCTGACGCAAGTGACGACAAGTCTTTTATTTGCTCTATAAAACTACCTTTTTGTACGGTAGCTTGATTGGTTCCTTTTATCGCAAAAACGGCTCCGATTATGACTAGAATGAAAATGGCCATTCCTATTAGCTTCCATGCTAATGATTTCGGAATCACTCTCGCTTTTGATTGATTATGATATTGTAGCTCATTGAATGTTATTGAGGCTGCCATTTGCTGCTTCGCTTCCGTAAGTTCCTTCTGCAAGGCCTCTAATTGCGCCTGTACTTCTTTCTCGTTCATCTTCACCCTCCTTACAAACTTCTAAATTTCATTATAACGGCTGCCGAGGGAATTTGTAGAATTTTGCAGAAAGAAGTCGTATAGAAGATATTAGTAGATTAAATAAGATGGCTTGTCCTTAATCGAGGAACCAGCAAAAGTGGAATAAGCGGAGAATTTCCGGTTAGATGCAGAATGGAGCCTCGTTTGGGGGTAAATAAGGGGAGGTTTTCCGCTTATGCAAAGCAAAATCTCCTATTTTCGTAGTTTTTGAGCCAATAGGCGGAATTTCTCCGTCTATTTATCAGCTCGAGGCTTAACCTGATCCCCAATCCGATAAGTGCGGCCCCTCTTGAACCTAGCTATGGGAATAGAAATGTTAATAAATAAAGAAAAGACGTATTCATACGTCTTTCTTGTGTCTTTTAATAAGTAAGCACTCAAAAAGCGTCTCTCCAACTACCAAACTACCCCAACAATCTCTGATAAATCGACCGTGCCTGACTCATATCCTTCGTTCCATGAACAAGTCCTCTTCCGTCTTTAAAAAGAACCACACGCTGCTCGTCCATTTCAACCGAAAGCAAATATGGATTTGCCTTCACCACGTACCCCAGCTGAACTAGACGACTCGATAAGTCCGCTAGATCTAGTTCACTTTGGCGTGGTGGCCGAATTTGCACCGTATCACGACCACAGAGTACCGTTGAGCGTGAAAGATTTTCCTTATCCAAATACGGATACTCGCGAAGTTCGCCACATGACAAGCAGCCTGGATCCTTTGCTTTTCCCATTTTCATGCTCGTATACTGATTTCGCCATAAATCAAAGCTTGCGAATGAATCACGAACCGCCTCCCAATCTTCCACAAGAATCTTCAGCACTTCTGCCGACTGATGAGCAATGACCATCTGCACAGCCGGTCCAATGATTCCTCCTGTATCACAGGTCATTCCTTGAATAGGGATTCTTTTCAGCAAACAATTTAAGCAAGGAGTTTTGCCTGGAATAATCGTAAAGCTCATGCCAAAGCTCCCAACACAAGCGCCATAGATCCAAGGGACTTTGTACTTTTGAGAAATATCGTTAATGGCCATTCGCGTTTCAAAATTATCCGTTGCATCCAAGATCAAGTCCACATCCTCGACAAGCTCCTCTAAGATGTCAGGCGATGCATCGCCAACAATCGGCACAATCTCAACCTCTCTATTAATGGCACGCAATCTCTTTTCAGCTGCAATCGCCTTTGGAAGCTTCTCTCGAACATCTTCTTCTGTGTACAGCTGCTGTCTTTGCAGATTGCTCGCTTCCACATAATCTCGATCCACAATCGTTAGCTTCCCAACTCCCGCGCGCGTAAGCACTTCACCATTTCCCGACCCAAGTGCACCGGCACCAATCATCAGCACATGCTTAGATCTCAGCTTGTCCTGTCCACTTTTTCCAATCGGCGAAAAAAGAATTTGCCTTGAATACCGATCATCCATGCTTCAAACCTCCTTCCTCTGTCCGGCTACTCTTGTCTAATCACCCTCCACTCACAGGAGGTATAAACGCAACCACATCTCCATCACTCAGCACATCTTCGTCACCAGCAAACTCTTCGTTTACTGCTGCCATAACCGTATCCAAATTCACTCCATACTGCTCGCTTAAAATTGCTTTAGCCTCCGCAATTGTTTTTCCTGTAAGGTCTACCCCTACCGATTCTTCTCCAACCGCATCACGCAAATGAGCGAAAAACATGACTTTATTCATTTAGATCACTCTCCTCTGGTTTTCCTTTTGGATAAGCAACCGTTTCAAGTTGATTTCCGATCCATTCTTCTCCGTCTTCCCAATGCTCTTTTTTCCAAATGGGAACGATCTCCTTGATTCGTTCGATTGCGTAACGATTAGCTTCGTATGCATCTGCACGATGTGGAGTAGATACAGCAATGACAACAGCTATATCCGTGATTTCAAGCTTACCTACTCGGTGCGATATCGCCACCTTTGCCCCCGGCCAGCGCTCTTTGATTTCACGTCCAATTTGCTCCAGCTTTTTAACAGCCATGCTCTCATATGCTTCATAAATTAAGTATAAAGTCTTTTTCCCAGCGGTTAGCTCCCTTACCGTTCCAATAAACGTTGTAATGGCTCCCACTTCCCTTTGAACGACTTTGTCAATAATCGATTGCGTATCAAGGGGCTCTTTCGATATTTCAAAATTCATGTTTGCACCTACTTCCGTTCTATCTTGTCTTAAGATTGTATCATATTCCCTCGCTCTTCTCACAAAACGAGTTCCCATCACAATCTAGCTTTAACGCTTTTTCATACTCTATCTGATTATTCATATTAAAAACAGCAGTATTCTTCACTAGGATGCCTTCTCTGCTCAAGGTATCTTCTGAAATATACTTCACATGAAGATTCTGAAACAGGCTCATGATACGAAGCTCGTTCTTCTCTAAAGACTGCGAAACAGCTTGTAAAACATCCTTTCGATATGCACCAAATAGAGGATGCATTCGACCTTCAAGTTTTGGAATGGCTGCTTGGTAGTCTTCTAACTCCTCTAGTAAAAATTCCCCCAGGCTTGAAGAGATAAACGGCATATCACAGGCCACGATTAAGTTTTTCTCGGACTTGGAAGCTTTAAGTCCTGCTTGTATGCCTGCAAGGGGACCTTTCCCCTTTTGCTCGTCTTCAACCATCGGTATGTTCAAATATTCATAAGTATGAAATGTGTTGGTAACGATGAGTAGCTCATCCGTGATTTTTTCAAGTTCATTTTTAATTCTTTCGATGACTCGTACACCGTCAATCATCATCAATGCCTTGTTTTGCCCCATTCGACTTGATTGACCACCTGCTAAAATAATCCCCGTTCTACTCAGGCTCATCGTCCACCTTTCTTTAAGAATATATGCCTCTATTTTAATATGGAAAGAGGAGAAAGACTATTAAGTTTGTTCGCCTTTATTTACAAATTGAGCACAGTTTATCACTAATTTAGGTAACCGAAAGAAAATACTAGAAACATCTGGGAAACTAGACTATGATTAGAAAAATAAAGCTCATAGGAGGTTCAACACAATGACATTAAAAAAGGTAATGACAATCGCTGGTTCTGACACAAGCGGAGGCGCTGGCATTCAAGCGGATTTAAAAACATTCCAGGAGCTTGGCGTGTATGGAATGACCGCTCTAACAACGATTGTAACGATGGATCCGAAAAATCATTGGCATCACCATGTGTTTCCCATTGCGATTGAAACGCTAGAAGCACAGCTTGAAACGATTCTTTCTGTAGGAATCGATGCGATGAAGACAGGCATGTTAGGAACGGTGGAAATCATTGAGCTAGCTGCTAAGGTAATTGATGAGAACCAGCTTCAAACCGTCGTTATTGATCCAGTTATGGTATGTAAAGGGGAAGACGAAGTATTGCAGCCAGAGACGACCGATGCTCTTCGTGAAATCCTTGTACCACGTGCAACAGTTGTCACTCCAAATCTATTTGAAGCCAGTCAGCTTGCACAAACCGCTCCTCTTCGTACGATTGAAGATATGAAGCAAGCAGCGGTAAAAATTCATGCACTTGGTGCCAAGTATGTATTAATTAAGGGTGGAAGTAAGCTACATCACGAAAAAGCAGTCGATCTTCTGTTTGATGGGGAGGAATTTACTTTACTAGAAAGTGAAAAAATTGATACCACTTATATTCATGGTGCAGGCTGCACTTACTCTTCAGCTATTACAGCCGAGCTTGCAAAAGGAAAATCGGTGAAGGAAGCTGTTGCTACAGCAAAGGACTTCATTACAGCGGCAATCGCACATGGATTTAAGTTAAATGAGTATGTTGGACCAACAATGCACGGTGCGTACCGTACTTTTGGTGCAAAAGTGAATGCATAATAAAGAGAGCCGCTGGAGTAGATTCCAGCGGCTTTTCTCCTTTAGATGTCTAGCTCCATTGCCCAGCAACTAGTGTACTTCCGCTTTTCTTTATTCAAACATTCGACCTAAATTCGCCATTTCAATCGCTGAAACTGCTGATTCCCAGCCTTTGTTTCCAGCCTTTGTTCCTGCTCTTTCAATCGCTTGTTCAATTGTATTGGTTGTTAACACACCGAAAATAACGGGAACGCCTGTGTTTAGTGTGGTTGCCTGTACGCCTTTTGCTGCTTCATTACATACAAAATCAAAATGTGGAGTGGCTCCACGAATAACCGTTCCTAATGTGATTACCGCATCATATTTCTTGCTTTGGGCCATTTTTTGGGCAATTAATGGAATTTCAAATGCACCTGGTACCCAAGCCACATCTACATCTTCGTCAGCTACACCGTGTCTTTTCAGAGCATCTTGTGCTCCGCTAAGTAATTTGCTTGTAATAAACTCATTGAAACGACCTACAACGATTCCAACCTTTAACCCACTGCCAACTAAATTTCCTTCAAAGCTTCTTCCCATCATTAATTCCTCCTAGAAGTGTAGTAAATGTCCTAATTTACTTTGTTTTGTTTTTAAATACTTTTCGTTCTCTTCTCGTGATTGCATTTGGATCGGCACACGATCAACAATTTCCAAACCATACCCCTTTAATCCTTTCATTTTTCGAGGATTGTTCGTTAACAGTCGAATTTGGCTAATCCCTAAGTCTTTTAAAATTTGAGCGCCAATCCCGTACTCTCGTAAATCGGCCCCAAAGCCAAGCTTCTCATTCGCTTCAACCGTATCGTAGCCTTCCTCTTGAAGCTTGTACGCTCTTAGCTTGTTCAAAAGTCCAAGTCCGCGACCTTCTTGACGTAAATACAGTAACACTCCTGTACCTTCTTGCTCAATTTGGCTTAAAGCCGAATGTAGCTGAGGACCACAGTCGCAACGATACGAACCGAACACATCACCTGTTAAGCATTCAGAGTGAACGCGAACTAGAATTGGTTTGCTAGAGTCAATCGTTCCTTTTACTAAAGCGACATGCTCTTTGCCATCAATGACATTGGAATATCCCACAGCTCGGAATTGGCCAAATTCAGTTGGAAGTTCAATTTCCACTTCTCTTTGAATTAAGCGATCTTCGCGATTACGATACTCAATTAAATCTTTAATCGTAATCATTTTGACATTCAGCTTATTGGCAATCTCTTTTAACTGCGGTACACGTGCCATGCTGCCATCTTCATTCATGATTTCACAAATAACCCCTGCTGGTTTTGCGCCTGATAGTATGGCCAAGTCAACAGCTGCCTCCGTATGACCTGCACGCTTCAGTACCCCGCCTTTTTTCGCTATTAGCGGAAAAATATGACCTGGACGTTTAAAATCAGCCGCTTTTGATTCTGGATTGAGCATTTCTAAAATCGTATCCGAACGCTCAAAGGCGGATATCCCTGTCGTAGAGTTTTTATGATCAATACTTACAGTAAAGGCTGTCCCATGCGGATCCGTGTTTCTAGCAACCATCGGCATGAGCTCGAGCTTCTGAGCTAACTCCTCTTCGATTGGAACACAAATCAGCCCTCTACCATGTGTGGCCATTAAATTGATGACCTCAGGGGTTGTTTTTTCCGCTAACGAAATGAAATCTCCTTCGTTTTCTCGGTCTTCATCGTCACAAACGATGATGACTTTTCCATTCTTTAAGTCTTCCAATGCTTCTTCAATCGAATTAAACATATCTTTTCCTCCTTATTTAAACCCATTATCCTCTAGAAATTGAGCCGAAAGAGAAGAACTCTTTTGAATGGTTTGAGTTGCTTGTTTGGATAAAAAGTGTGAAATGTACTTACTAATCATATCGCACTCAATATTCACGATATCCCCAGCCCCTTTTCGCCCGATAATCGTTTCCGATAACGTGTGTGGAATCAATGAAAGAAGGAAACTCGTTTCTGACACACCAAAAACCGTTAAACTAGTTCCGTCCACTGTAACAGACCCTTTTTCGATTATATAGTGTAAAAGGTCACTCGATACTTCTATCTCGTAATACACAGCATTGGCAACCTCTCTCTTTTCTTTAATCACTCCGAGACCATCCACATGCCCCGACACGAAGTGACCACCAAACCGTCCGCCAGCTGCCATCGCCCTTTCCAGGTTCACATGGGACCCTGGTTCCACATCTCGCAAGCTGGTCGCCTTAATTGTCTCCGGCATCACATCTACTGTGAATGCGTTAGACGTGAAAGAAGTGACCGTTAAACAAACTCCATTCACGGCGATACTGTCGCCAAGCTTTACATCCGTGAGAATATGATTGGCCTCAATCGTTAGCACCGAAGATTGCCCTGTATTCTTTGTATTGGTTACCAGTCCAATTTCCTCAATAATCCCTGTAAACATTTTTCTTGCCTCCTTCCTTAGTCAAGCTACTTATGTCGCTCATTTTACCTTTTCCTACTTGTAGCATTTCCGAAAATCTCGGGATTCTCTCGTGTAAGACCATATCCATTGCTTATGACTGATGGAGACCGAATTTTCATCCATAAGGTCATAAACAAGCTTTTATGACCTAAAGCATTCCCTTTTTAAAAGCGCACATGTCATAAACCATAGTTTATGACCTTTTAACCTGAATCTTCAAATGGCAACAAGTCATAACCACTCTTTTATGACCTTTTGCCTCAAATATTCCTTCATGATGGAGTCATAAACAAAAACAAAACCCCGCACCAATTAAGGAACGGGGTCAGAAAAAAGCCAATGTCAAATAAAGGTCTAAAAATGGGTACACTTCACCCATACACATAAACCAAAATTTTTTTCCTTCTCCCATCCAGACTTTAACTGTCGGCTCTGGAGTTTCACCAGATCCACCGTTTGAATGAACACTCAAACGGGTCACGGACTAAGAAGCTCTTGCTTCATCACCGCCGGTTGGGAATTGCACCCGACCCCGAAGGAATACTATTTAAATTGCTCTCATTATACCCTAAACATTCCGCAAATGAAAAGCTAAAACTCTTACAGACACAATATTGTTTTAAAATCAACCAATCCTACTTTTCGCTTTTCCAGCACGTTTTTAGTAATATATAGATTATTATATGTGTTAAAGAAGTGAAGGAGGAAATAAGATGGAGCTTGTCATAGTGGAAGAAGTTCAAAAAGAGCTAAACCGTCTTGCGAACCAAGATGTGTATATACATTTAGAAACGACAAATGGAGCGTATGCGACTCATAATGATGAATCCTTTTTTTCCTCAGGGGCATTTATTCGCAATGCACTGGTGAAATACGAGATTGGTCAAATCAAAGGAAATGGTCCTTATCGCATTGGCTTGAAGCTGAATATTGGCTGGGTTTATGCAGAAGGAATTACTCATTTTGAAGTAGATGATCAAAATAGATTATTAATGGCTGGACACGATTATCAAGGAAAACTAGCAGTTGCTTTCCAAATCAGTCCAACACCATTTGAGTAGAGAGGAGCCATCATGGAAAAAGAACGTCAAATTTTAGTCATTTTCCCTCATCCTGACGACGAGGCATTTGGTGTTTCAGGCACCCTTGCTTTGCATATTCAAAACGGGACACCTGTCACATATGCTTGCTTAACACTTGGTGAAATGGGGCGCAATTTAGGGAATCCACCGTTTGCAACAAGAGAATCGCTCCCGCATATTCGTAAAGTGGAACTTCAAAATGCAGCCAAATCGATTGGAATCCAAGATTTACGCATGCTTGGATATCGCGATAAAACGGTAGAGTTTGAGGATCCTGAAAAACTGGCCGATCATATGGGGGAAATCATTGCCGATGTGAACCCGTCCTTAATCATCACGTTTTACCCAGGATATTCCGTACACCCTGACCACGATGCAACGGGTGCTGCAGTTGTAAACGCGGTCGGTCGATTAGCTCCAGAAAAAAGACCCAAGCTGCACTGTGTCGCTTTTTCTAAAAACTCGTTGGAGGAGCTTGGAGCACCGGACATCGTAAATGATGTTACTGCAGTATCTGATCAGAAAATTGCCACGATCCAGGCTCATGCGTCACAAACGCAATTAATGATTCAAAATATGGCTGAAAAGCTTAAAGCAAATGATCCCGACATGATTGCTTGGGTTAATAACGAACGTTTTTGGACGTATAAATTTTAAAAACAATGCCCACAGGATTTCTAGCCTGTGGGCACTTTCTTTATCTGTAAACTTCTTCCGCCTCAAGTACTTCTTTTAACTTCTGTAACTGTCCGCCATCTTCATTTTTAATAATTTTGACTAGCTGTTTTTTCGTAAGGAAGCTTAAAAATCCCCCTGTTTTCACTTCGGCCACCATCTCTACCTGGGTACCTTCCTCAATGGCCGAAAATGTATAGTGATAAAGGATTTCTACTCCATTTGAAGTGCTTTTTGAAGTAAAGGCCGTTGGTCGATTGAACATGGTTATATGAACTTCCGCTTGTATACGTCTTCTTCTGACTAGCCTTGTTTCTAAGAATCGGCTTCCATGTCCAACTGGTCATTAGACAATTTCTCCATATCCGTCACAAACGGCAATAGAGTTGTGGCATTTTCTAGGTTTGATAGATAACTAAATACTTCTTCGATCGGTCGGTGAATGATCTCACTTACTCGAAAATCAGCCATTTATAATCACCTCGGGACGATTGTTTGTCCTTATTATACTAAAATACCGTAAAATATCTGTCGAAAATATTCACAAAATCTCCCTTTTCATTTGAAAAAGTTTCGCTTATGATTGTAGTGAGTGATTACTCACTTTTATTTTAAGGAGGGATTCACATGAATCCAATTGTCCAAATTGAACAGGTGACAAAGCACTTTGGAAAGCAAGAAGTATTAAAAGGAATTAGTTTAAATATTAACGAGGGAGAAATTTTCGGATTACTTGGTCCATCCGGCGCGGGAAAAACCACCCTCGTGAAGCAGCTTGTGGGCCTTGAGCTCCCTTCAACTGGGAAAAACAAAGTATTTAGCGTCGTGATGCCTTCACTTGAAATCATTTCAAAAATCGGTTATATGGCTCAGTCGGATGCCTTGTACGGAGAACTAACGGCAAGAGAAAATCTTCAATTCTTTGCTTCTTTATACGGAATAAATGGAGCCCGTCAAAAGGAAAGAATTCAAGCTTGTATGGAGATTGTTCAGCTAACTGACCATATCAATAAACCAGTTTCCAATTACTCAGGAGGAATGAAGCGCCGCCTCTCACTTGCAATTGCCCTTATCCATGAACCAAAGCTATTAATTTTAGATGAACCTACGGTCGGGATTGACCCTGTGCTTCGGAAAAGCATTTGGGAATCCTTTTATGAGTTAAAAAAGCAAGGAGTAACCATTATTGTCACCACACATGTCATGGATGAAGCAGAAAAATGTGATCGATTAGGGATGATAAGAGACGGACACTTAATCGCTGTCGGTACTCCACAAGCACTAAAAGAAAGCATGAACAGTACGAATCTTGAAGATGCCTTTTTGAGCTACGGAGGTGGGAACTGATGCGCGTCATGGCCCTTGTAAGAAGAATTTTAAAACAAATTGTTCGTGATAAACGAACGATGCTACTGCTCATTATGGCTCCCATTCTTGTTTTAACGATGCTTCATCTCGTCTTTAATGGAGATAGCTACTCACCAAAGGTTGGTTTTGTTGATCTTCCCACTCCCCTTGTAGAACAGCTCGATGATGATGAAGCGGCCATCACCCTATACGATACAACCGACGAAGCAAAGACGGCCTTAAAGAAACGAGATATTGATGGATATGTGAATATGTCAGGAGCAACGATGAAGTGGTTACAGGAGTCACTGAAGTCAATGCAACCTGACTCCTCCGCTGCTATGCTTGAGGTCAACTATCTCCACGGTTCAAGCGAGATGAGCCAGTTTGACTCGTTTGGGCCCGTGTTGCTCGGATTTTTTATCTTCTTTTTCGTATTCCTTATTGCTGGAGTATCCTTTTTACGAGAACGAACGACCGGAACGCTGGAAAGGCTGCTTTGTAGTCCTCTTCGAAAATGGGAAATCGTGGTTGGTTATGTGATCGGCTTTGGAATTTTCACGATGATACAAGCGACCATTATTGCCTCCTATGCCATCTATGTTCTTGGAATGATGATGGAGGGTGCGTTTATTTATGTGCTTGTCATTACCTTACTCTTATCTTTGACCGCTTTAACATTAGGGGTATTGCTTTCAGCCTTCGCAAACAATGAATTGCAAATGATTCAGTTTATTCCGCTTGTCATCGTTCCACAGATCTTTTTCTCTGGATTGTTTAATCTTGAGACGATTTCAGATTATTTAAGCTGGATTGGCCCACTCACTCCCTTATACTATGGAGCTGATGCCTTAAGAAATGTTATGATAAGAGGGTATGGGTGGGGTGATATTTCATTTGATTTGCTTATGTTAGCAGGATTTTCACTTCTTTTCATGGTTTTAAACATCCTTGCCCTAAAAAAATATCGTTCTATTTAACAAGGAGTTTATATGTCAGATAATCATATGATTGATGAGATTATAGATAAAAACGAGAATCTTACCGAAAAACAAAAGCTCATTCTCGAAGCTGCTATTGAATCCTTCGCAGAAAAAGGCTATGCCGCTACTTCCACGAGTGAAATCGCAAAGAAGGCAGGTGTAGCTGAAGGCACCATTTTCCGCCATTATAAAACAAAAAAAGATCTCTTGTTATCGATTGTTGCCCCTATGATGGCAAAGCTGATTGCACCGTTTGTGATAAAAGACTTGAATAAAGTGTTGAACCAGGATTTTGAAAGCTTAGAAGATTTTTTGCGGGCAATGATTCATAATCGGGCCGAGTTTCTAAATGCAAACATTCCCTTGTTCAAAATTGTCCTTCAAGAA
Organism: Bacillus coreaensis; assembly: GCF_050586445.1. NCBI lineage: Bacteria > Bacillati > Bacillota > Bacilli > Caryophanales > Bacillaceae > Bacillus > Bacillus coreaensis. The sequence continues at coordinate 62,621 of NZ_JBOCCY010000004.1, read as the reverse complement.
ATTCCTTTTCAACCAGAACTTCAAAAGCAATTCAAAGAGCATATTGCGATTAAGGTTTACGAAAGAATGGAAGCTATTATCAAGCATTATCAAGAGGCTGGCCAATTGATTGACCTTCCTCCATATCAAGTCGTTCGAATGACAGCTTCCAGTATTTTCGGATTCCTGATCGGGCGCTATCTTCTATTTCCCGAGCTAGATTGGGACGATGAACAAGAAATCGAAGCAACGATTCAATTTATTTTGCATGGATTAGCACCAGAAGAAAAGGCTTGAGGGTTCATTCCCCAAGCCTTCCTGTTTTACTCAGCTAACGCTTGTAGGATCGCTTCTCCTACACCGCTTTCGTCATTTCTCAATGTCACATGCGTGCATTGTTCTTTAATATCGTCATTGGCATTGCCCATGGCTACTGATCGACCCACCACTCGAAACATGGATAAGTCATTATAATTATCGCCAACCGCCATCGTATCTTGTAAGGCAATTCCCTTTTCTTCTACAAACTCAGCTAATGCAATCCCCTTTTGTGCTTGTGTGTTCATCAACTCTAGATTTCCAAATGCTGAAGAGGTCACTTCAAGATGATCAATTTGCTTAAGCTTTTCCTCGACCTCATCTAAAAAGCTGTGATCCTTATGGAATACTAATAGCTTATAAATGGTTTTTTCTCCGTTTAAAATTGGCTCATAGCTATCCACCATATGAATCAAGCCTTTCTCATATCGATGTTGAGCTTCTTCTTCCACTAGCTCTCTTGAAAGCTCAGGATTCGCAGTCGTAAAGATGTCGATAATGATATCAACTCCCTTATCATAATCGACTGTATAAGTACCTTCACTTGTATAAATTTCGTAGTAAATGCCGACTTGATTTAACACGTCTGCTGCTTGTTTTGCGATCTTGTGATCTAGCGGATGAGCCTTGACGACTTCGCCTTCTTTTGTTCGTATCTCTGCCCCATTGGCACAAATAATCGGTAGCTGTAAGCCAGACTCCTGTAAAACTGATATAGCCTCTTCATAGGAACGACCCGTTGCAATAACGACTTCTACTCCTGAATTCAGCGCCTTTTGAATCGCCTCGCGGTTCTTTTCGGATACTTCCTGCTTTGAGTTTAATAATGTTCCATCCATATCACTAGCGATGCATTTAATCATAATCGGTTCCACCTCTATATGTATTTACTGCCTTCACGAATACTGAGCTTAGATAAAGACGTGCGTTCAATAAAATTCTTTACACTGCTCGGATTCGTTTTTGAGTATTCACGCAATGCCCAGCCAATCCCCTTTTGTATAAAAAACTCCTTGCTGTCGGCGTTTTCTCTACAATAACGATACAAAAGCTCTTCATTTGTATTCTTTTTATATTTTAATTGAAAAAGAATTGCTGCACGCCTTAACCATAAATCATCACCATACGCCCAATTATCAATCGTTTCTTTAATTACTTCTGGATGATCGGCTGCTATTTTTCCGACTGCTTTGGGACCGAGGACATCAACAGTGTCCCACCATGACTTGGTGGTGATGAGCTTTTCAATTCCAGGCAGATGCCTTTTTTCCAGCTTTTTTAACGATTTTTCCATATAATCAAGTGCAGCTGCTTGAAACTCCCTTTCTGGAAGGGCCCATACCTCTTTGACAAACTCTTCATTATATGGCTGTTTTAATAAACCGGTTTCCTCAAAAAACTGCTTCATAAGCTCACGTCTTAATGGCGTTTTGATTCCTAGAAAAGGAAACTGGTTTCGCATATATTTTTCCATATAATAAGCATTCTCGCGATTTCCATTCGCTCGAAATAATTTTGTTAGGATGAGGATCTCTTTCATACAGTGCTCCTTTATAGTGACATAACTTTATTGTAAGAGTTTTTTTGTAAATTTTCCAACAATGCAACTGTAAAAATTTATTAAAAGGCCGAAACTCACGAAAGTAGGGGTGCCGTTTTGAAGTGCTTTTCTTAAAATACGTGCTGAAATCAACAATAGTAATAAGCGGAGATTTTCCGGTTAGATGCAGATTGGAGCTCGTTTCGGGGTAAATAAAGGGAGGATTTCCGCTTATGCAACGTAAAACCTCCCCTTTTCCATTTTTTCGAGCCAATAGACGGAATCTCTCCGGCTATTTAAGCTTTTTTTAATAATAATTACTTATTAAGCGGAACTTCTCCGGCTATTTATCAGTTTGGATACTTAGCCTGAACTCTCATCTGTTAGTGCGGACTCTCTTGAACCTAGATGCGGGAATCAGCCATCTTTTCTTATGATTCGACCATTTGTCCACCATTTACATGCAACACTTGACCGGATACATACCTGGAATCATCTGAAGCTAAATACACATATGTTGGCGCCAGCTCAAAAGGCTGTCCGGCACGCTTCATTGGGTTATCTACCCCAAACTTCATCACCTCTTTGGCGGAAAAGCTTGCCGGAATCAGCGGGGTCCAAATCGGTCCTGGCGCTACCGCATTCACCCGAATCCCCTTTTTCACTAATGATAGAGATAAGGATCGTGTAAAAGTAACGATAGCCCCCTTCGTTGAGGAATAATCTATGAGTTTCTTATGTCCGTCGTAAGCTGTGATCGAAGCGGTGTTAATAATCGAGCTACCGTACTGTAGATGAGGCAAAACCGCTTTTACTAAATAGAAAAAGGAAAAAATATTCGTTTGAAATGTGTTTAACAACTGCTCAGCCGTAATATCGAGGATACTTTTTTGAACGAACTGAACCGCATGATTGTTTACTAAAATATCAATTTTCCCAAATGCTTCAAGAGTTTTGTCTACGACCACTTGCGCACTTTTCTCCTCTCGTAAATCGATGGGTACCAAAAGGCTTTCCCCACCAAGCTCCTGAATTCTTTTCTCAGTGATTTGTGCATCCTGGTGCTCATCGAAGTAAACAATGACAACCTTTGCTCCCTCTTTCACAAAAGAATAGGCAACGGCCCGACCAATTCCACTATCTCCTCCTGTAATAATCGCTACCTTTCCACGAAGTTTTCCGGATCCTTGGTAGGCTGGATGTTCGGAAATAGGAAGAGGAATCATCTCATATTCAAAACCAGGCTGACGCGGTTGCTCCTGGGGCGGGAAGGCAATCGGAACATTTTTTGTTTCTTTCATCATTCCGTAATATGGGTATACAGGGTACATCGTTCTCCTCCTCATAAGGTCTGACACCTATATGATATTCTTCCTGAGGTTTTTCTGTTCATAGAAAAAGGCACGAACCCAGATGAGTTCATGCCTGTTCAGTCTTAGCTATCTTCCACCGCATTGGAAGCTGCTGATTCTTCTTAAATCCGTACCATAATAAACCCAACGTCTGTTTCTCCAACGGTAGCCGGCAATGGAATCTCTTCCAACATACGTTGGATAGAACCAGAAGCTACGACCGTTATTTAACCAAATATACGTGAAGCGGAATCGACATCTTCTAATGGCACCAGGGTCAACCGCGAAAGGAGAAAAACCTTGTTGCGGTGTGTAAGAAGGCGGTGGGCCTGATGGTGGACCGTATTGGTCACCTCCGCCGCCGCCAAATGGTGGGAAGCCTCCTCCAGGAAAGTCGTCATCCCCTCCTGGGAAGCCCCCTCCTGGGAATCCGCCACCGCCTGGAAATCCGCCGCCCGGGAAGCCCCCTCCAGGGAATCCGCCACCGCCTGGAAATCCGCCGCCCGGGAAGCCTCCTCCAGGGAATCCGCCGCCGCCTGGAAATCCGCCGCCCGGGAAGCCTCCTCCAGGGAATCCGCCGCCGCCTGGAAATCCGCCCGGGAAGCCTCCAGTTGTTGGCTGTTGTCGGTCATTTGAAATATAATTCGGATGATAAAAGTTCACGTTCATACCCCTCTCTACATACATCTCGTTGTAATGTATGCAAAACGCCTACGAGGGGTGAGTGGTCATTTATTTTTCCTCGAGCTGATGAATTATATCTTGAACCTGTTCTGTCAGTTCATTGACCTTTTCAAAGTTCATAGCACCTGTATAAATTTGTTCTAGTTCTTGATTGTACTCATTTGATTCCTTTAAAAATCCCATCGCTTGATCCATCATATTTTTATAGGCTGCTTTATGATTGGATATCTCTTCTTCGAAAATTTCATCCGTTCCACTAGCTATGACGGAGCCGTACATATCCACAATCTCGTCTCCATCGCGACTTGGAAAATATTCATGCGGTGCCGTACTGTCAAAGATGGCAATTCCCAGCTCCCTAACAATGACCATATCTAGACTATTTGGATCAAATCCACAATGATATACTTCTACATCTAATCCACGGACTTGTGCTTCTTCAGCAATTTTTCTTAGCATCGTTGATTTCCCAGATCCTGGTCTTCCTTTAATAAAATACCTTTTAGCCACATCCTCTGTTAAATTAGGAACATGGTCAACTGCTCCATCCGGAGTAGCTGCACCTAAAAATCGGTGCTTTACCGTTGATTCTTTATTTAAGGTCATATTTCCATAAAACTGTAATACTAATTTTCTAGTTAAATCATCTGCTTTCTGGAAATCCATCGCTTCAATATAGATTTTTTCCCAATTATCATGAATGCTTAACGCTTCGGCAAAGTGCTCATACGCTTTTTGTTTGGCATTACCTGCTAGCATAGACAATCTCAGAATTGGATCTTTTTGTTCTGTTAGTTTACTTGAGTCCCAGCCTTCTCCTAGGTTTACGTATTCCTCTATTGCACCCATTGCCCTTGGGGTAATCGTATAGAAACTCGAACCGTTCACGATTCCCACCTTGAGCTCTGGAATGATCACACCATCAACAGAGGAAGTATCTAGCGGACAATGCATGTATTCCACTTGATAATCTCTTCCCGCCCAGTATTCTCCCACTTTCTTCATAAGTGTTGATTTTCCTGTTCCTGGTGCCCCTTGCAATATAAAAACCTTCTGTAAATCTTTTAAACAGTCATCAAATAAACTATGAAAACCCTTAGCTGTATTTCCGCCAGCATAGTAGTTTCTAATACTCCCAGCCATCCGCACACATCCTTTGCTGAAAATTCATACGTGGAGCATTAGAAATATATGCGTTTCTCTCCTTGTCTTAGCACATAATCTAACATAGTGGATGACCCCAAATGATTTTTACTTATTCATTCGTAAGTTCGGCTAATTTCCCACCTGTAACAAAAAGTAAGTCTTGCAGCTTCAGCTCCATTTGGACTCCGATTTTCCCACCGCTCACGATGATCGAAGATAACTCTTCTGCACTCTCGTCAACTACAGTTGGGTACTGTTTTTTCATCCCTACGGGTGAACACCCGCCACGAATATAACCTGTCCATTTTTGAATATCCTTGACGGGGATCATCTCTATTTTTTTCTCACCACATGCTTGCGCCCCTTTTTTCAGGTTTAACTCTTTCTCAACAGGAACAATAAAAACATACAGTTGCTTGCTCGCACCTTGGGCAACAAGCGTTTTATACACCTGCTTTGGATCTTTTCCTATCTTTTCTGCCACAGACACTCCATCAATTTTCCCATCATGTGAATCGTACGTGATTAATTCATAGTCGATTTTTTTACTATCTAGAATTCGCATTGCATTGGTTTTTGCCTGCTTCGCCATACACCGCACCCTTTTTATTTTTTAGGCTTTTTTCTTAAACCTTGTTGCTTTTGGATCATAATTGTAACAATTGTGCTAAGTTTCCGCAGAAATAAGCATAAATTTAATAAGAAAAAAGCTTGTAAACTAAATCCCTAAGCGCAAAATAGCTATTTCCTCGTTAAAATCGGCTTTAAGATTTTAACAATAATCTTTACCAAAACACCCATTTTTTATGATACGAAAAAAGACAGGGAGATACAATTCCCTGCCACTGAAGGTGTATTTAATAACGGAATATTGGTGTTTTCCTCTCAACTACTTCTCGACCGATTGAAATATACGTGATATCCGCTTGTTTCGCTTGTTCAAGCTTATAACAATTTCGACCGTCAATAAGGAGTGGTTCGCTCATCATTCGTTTGTACTTGTCGAGTGGAAAATCCTTAATTTCTCCCCATTCCGTCACAATGCATACTAAATCTGCTTGCTCTATAGCGTTTTCTATCGTTTTCGAATAGTGGATTGTATTTTGATATCTCTTTTTGACATGATGAAGAGCAATAGGGTCGTACACCCGGACATGGGCCCCTGCTTCTAATAAATCATCCATTAATGGAATAGAGGGAGCGTCCCTTATATCATCTGTATTTGGTTTAAAGGAAAGACCCAAAACAGCAACGGTTTTTCCTTTAACCGTCCCCATACGGTCCACCGCTTTTTCAAAAAGAAGGGACTTTTGCTTTTCATTCACCTTTATAACGGATTGGAGAATTTGAAACTCGTATCCGTACAGACTTGCCACATTTTCTAATGCTTTCGTATCCTTTGGAAAACAGGACCCACCAAAACCGATTCCTGCCTTTAAAAAAGGCGTACCAATTCGACTGTCCATCCCCATTCCAAGTGCAACATCCTCTACATTTGCACCCGCATATTCACAAAGCTTTGCTATTTCGTTAATAAATGAAATTTTTGTCGCTAAAAAGGTATTGGACGCGTACTTAACCATTTCAGCACATCGTCTACTCATATGAACAATTGGAATCTGAAGAGGTTGAAAGATTTTCTCCACTTTCTCCTTGGCATCCTTGTGATTGGAACCAATTACAATTCGGTCACCGTGAAACGTATCATAGATGCCCGAACCTTCTCGCAAGAATTCAGGGTTTGAGACTACATCAACAGACACACCTTTCTCGTCAAATCTTGCTTGGATCTGATCATTCGTACCAATGGGGACGGTGCTTTTTGTTACGACAATTTTATGTGAATTGATATGTTGTGCGATGGTTTCTACAGCTTGTTCTATGAACGTTAGGTCTGCCGCTCCATCTTCTTTTTGTGGAGTGCCAACTGCTAGAAAAATCACTTCGGATTCCTTATAAGCTTGCTTTGCATCTGTTGAAAAGTGGAGCCTTTTTGCGATAAGCTGCTTTAACAGAAGCTCTTCTAAACCTGGTTCATAAATTGGACATTGCCCCGCTTTAAGCATATTGATTTTTTGTTCATCACGATCAAAACAAACCACCTCATGCCCTATTTCAGCTAAGCATACACCGGTGACCAATCCAACATACCCTGTCCCGCATACGGTAATTTTCATCCAGACCACCCCCACTGATATCTACTCTGTCTTATTATCAGTATAGTTTGTATGAGTGGAGAGAATTGCTAAGATCGTGTTAAGAAATTGAAAAGACCATATCGAGTGGATATGGTCTTTTCGAGCAGTATTATGTCAAACGATATACCCTTGTTTCAAATGGTTTTAATGTAAATCCGTTGATGTTTTCATGTTGATCCATCTCATAATTCGCTAATAACAGCTGATTGTGTTTTAACTCTAATCCGTCTACAGCAAAGCTTGCTTCTTCCCCTGTTAGATTCGCTAAAACCACGACCTTATCGTTTTCGCTTTCTCGTGTGTACACGTAAATTTGTGGATCTTCTTCTAATAGAAGCTCATATTTACCGTACGTAAACACTTCATTGTTCTTTCTCAGTTGAATCATTTTTTTATAAAAGGAAAGGATAGATTGTTCGTCCTCTAGCTGTTTTTTTACATTAATTTCTTTATAGTTTGGGTTCACCTTCATCCAAGGTGTTCCTGTTGTAAATCCAGCTTCGTGCTCATCTGACCATTGCATAGGTGTACGGCTGTTGTCTCTTGAAGTGGCCCAAATGATATCCATAATATCCTCATGTGAAACCCCTTCTTCACGCTTCAAACGATACATATTCTTAACAGCCACATCATCATAATCATCTATACTTGCAAAGTGGACATTGGTCATTCCTATTTCTTGACCTTGATAAATAAATGGTGTCCCCTGCATCAAGAAATACATCGCGGCCATACTTGTTGCACTTTCGTACCAGTATTCTTTGTCGTTCCCCCATGTGGAGACAATTCGCGGTTTATCGTGATTTTCAATAAACAACGCATTCCAGCCGTCGTTTTCTAATCCCTTTTGCCAGCGTGTGAGCACTTTTTTCAAGCCTAAAATATCAAGACCTTTGGCAGGATCGGTATCCCAAAGATCCAGATGCTCAAACTGGAATACCATGTTCATTTTACCCTCTTCTTCTCCTACCCAAAGATGTACTTCGTCTACTGACACCCCATTTGCTTCTCCTACCGTCATCACATCATATTTTCCGTACGTCTTCTCTTGCATCTCGGAAAGGAATTCATGAATTCCTTCCTGGTTCATATGCATGTTAAAAGAAGAAACGTATTTCTTATTTTCGGGATTTGGCATATCCGGGAATTCTGGACGTTTTTTAATATGGCTAATCGCATCTATTCGGAACCCATCTATACCTTTGTCTAACCAGTAATTCATCATACTATAGACAGCATCACGAACCTCCGGGTTTTCCCAATTCAAGTCAGGCTGTTTAGTTGAAAACACATGCAAATAGTATTGCTGTGTTTGCTCATCGTATTGCCAAGCAGAACCTCCGAAAATACTTTCCCAGTTATTCGGCTCTGCCCCATCTTTCCCATCCCGCCAAATATACCAATCGCGCTTCGAATTGTCCTTTGATTGACGTGATTCGATAAACCATTGATGCTCATCACTTGTGTGATTAGGGACCAAATCAATAATTAGCTTCATTCCACGATCATGAACGGCAGCTAAAAGAGCATCAAAGTCCTCCATCGTCCCGAAGTCTTCCATAATGTCTTCGTAATCAGAAATATCGTATCCATTATCGTCATTCGGTGATTTATACATGGGACAAATCCAAATCACATCAATCCCAAGATCTTTTATATAATCAAGGCGCCCAATGATTCCCTGTAAATCGCCAATTCCATCTCCATTTGAATCCTGGAAGCTTCTTGGATAAATCTGATATGCCACGGCTTCCTTCCACCATATCTTCTTCATACATTACCCCTCTGACATTCTATTTTTTCATGCTATAAATTACTTTTTTAGTGCGCAATCGTTTGCATAAAATGAGATAAAAAATAACCTATTAAAAGGTTGCGCTGTTGTTTATAGTTTAATGCCTACATGGAATTTACGCAATACTGATTTCTTTTTTGCTCCGTTGCGAATGAACCATTTCAATTAACCACCCCACTTAACCCAAAAAATCATCTGGCCGTCCTAAAAAACGGCCAGTTTCCCATTTAAGATTCACTCATCAATGATTTATGAATAAAAATGGCTGCTTGAAGACCTTCTCCCATCGCAACAGTCACTTGCTCGGAATGAGCGACCACATCACCTGCTGCCCATACATGTTTGATATTGGTCATTTTGGAACGAGGGTCAACAAGGATATGTTTATTTTCCATGCGTTCCACTCCCAGTTGAGCAGCAAGCTCGGAACGTACCTCGTTGTTTCCAAATGCGACAAATCCGTGGTTTGAAACTAACTGAGTTCCATCTGCCAAGGTGACACCTTGAAACTGGCCGTTATTCTCCTGTACCTGATCAATCGCCTGTTCATAGTACTCAATATTCTCCTTTTTAAGCTGTTTAAGTAGTTTTTCATCCACTTCTTTTCGCTCGTGATTTACATAAACTAGCTTTTTTGACCAAAACAATAAAGTCAACGCCGCATTGGCTCCAACATTACCAGAGCCGATCACAATACATTCCTCGTCTTTAATTTCGTATCCATCACAATCAGGACATATATACACACTCTGACCTAGGCACGGGTACAGCTCAGGGATAGGCGGAATCCGGTCCATAACGCCAGTTGCAATTAACAATCTCTTTGCCTTTTTCTCGTCTCCATGATGAGTGGTTACATGAAAGACCTCTTTTTTCTTCTCCACCTTTTCCACCTTTTCTAGTAAAAACTCGACTCCATACTGCTTTGCCTGTTTCTCCCCAATCGACCGTAAATACTCCCCGCTCACCCCGGATGGATAACCGAGTACATTGTGATAGCTTCGGCACAGAGTAGACCGGCCATCTCCGGAATCAATCACGAGCACTTTATACATATATCTTCCTAACTGTATGGCACACTGTAATCCAGCAATTCCTCCACCGATAATCACGCAATCATACATCACTGTTTTCTGCTCCTTTCTACCTCCTTACCTTGCCCAACTACCACGTATTTTTTGCTATAAAAGAAGAAAAAGCTGACCCACTAAGGGCCAACTTTCACATAATTGCCTTTTGTTGTTGTGTACGTACTAAATCTGCATAAAATCCGTTTTGTTTCAGAAGCTCTTTGTTCGAACCTTTTTCAATCACTTGACCATCCTTTAATACTACGATTAAGTCTGCATTTTGAATCGTGTTAAGGCGGTGGGCAATCACAAAGGTGGTTCGGCCCTTCATCAGTCTTTCTAACGCCTCAATAATTTTCATTTCCGTAATCGTATCAATGCTGCTTGTCGCCTCGTCTAGAATCAACAGAGCTGGGTCTGCTAATAACGCACGGGCAATGGATAGCAACTGTCGCTGTCCGTGACTAATTCCTGCTCCCTCCCCGTTTAGCACGGTATCGTATCCATGGGGAAGCTTCATGATAAAATCATGCGCATTTGCTTCTTTCGCTGCTTGGGCCACCTCTTCATCAGTAGCATCTAGACGACCAAATCGAATATTTTCTCGAACGGTTGATTCAAAAAGGATGGAATCCTGTAAAACAAAACCAATTTGCTTTCTTAAGCTGTCTCGTGTAATTTCCTTGCTATCTCTTCCATCAATCCAAATCGTACCCTGATCACTGTCATAAAACCGAGCAAGCAAGGAAATCACCGTCGTTTTGCCCGCTCCCGTTGGTCCAACTAATGCAACCGTCTCACCAGCTCTTGCTTGAAAACTGACATCCCTTAATGTCGCAAGGCCCTTATCATAGGAAAAGCCAACCTGATCGAATACAATTTCTCCATGCAAACGATCAATCGATATTGCATTCCCTTCATCCACCTGTTCGTCTTTTTCATCCACGATTTGAAACACACGCTCAGCACCAGCTACAGCCGATAAAATCATGTTGAACTGGTTGGCGAGATCATTTAATGGTCTCGTGAACTGCCTAGAGTATGTAGTAAAGGTAACAATAATACCGATCGAGACCGTCCCCTTAATGGCAAGAATTCCACCAATCCCAACAATGATCGCAAAGCTGACGTTATTTAGCATGTTCATCAGTTTCGGAATAAAACCTGAGTATGTTTGTGCCCAATAATTTGATTTCTTTAACGCATCGTTTTTCTCCGCAAATTGCCCAATGACTTTTCGTTCTTGCGAGTACATTTTTACAATTTTTTGACCAGACAGTGTTTCCTCGATAAAACCGTTCATATCACCGAGTGTTTTTTGCTGCTCCCTAAAAAACCTCCCTGTTCGGTTCGTAATCCATTTCAGTCCAGCAAACATGACAGGAACGATTGTTAATGTTAATACCGTTAGCAACGGGCTCAGCCATAACATCATGGCAACCGTTCCTATAATTGTTAATGTGCTTGTCACCACTTGTAAAATAGCTGTGTTTAATGTTCGACTAACATTTTCCATATCATTTGTTAAGCGGCTCATAAGCTCCCCATGCTGACGCTTCTGGAAAAAGGAAATAGGAAGCAGATGTAGCTTTTTAAAAAGCTGGTTTCTCATTCGAAAAACAATTTCTTGAGCGATTCCAATCATCCAATAGTTTTGGAAAAATAGGGCCCCTGATTGCAAAAGAAAGACGATGATGACTCCAAATAACAATAATAAAAATCGTTCTTTATTGGTTCCCGCTATCACATCGTCAACCGCCACTCCTAATAGATAAGGACCAATCAAGGAAAAAACAGAACTTGCAATTACCATAAAAAGAACCCAAGAAAGCAGGGTCTTTTCTTTGTTTGCGTAGCCAAGAACCCTAAGCAGTGTTCCTTTCATATTCTTTGCTTTTGGCTTTGTTTGAGGTTTATGCAAGCTGCTCCATCTCCTTTTGCATCTGGGACTTGTAAATTCTACGGTAGCTGTTACTTTCTTTTAGCAATTGTTCATGCGTCCCTTTTGCGACTAATCGGCCTTCTTCAAGAAGAAGAATTTGATCGGCTTTTATAACTGAACTAATTTTTTGAGCTATGATAAATGTGGTACATGCTTGTTCCTTAATCGAGGCTAGAATATTCGCCTCTGTTTTGGCATCAAGCGCACTCGTACTATCATCCATTAACAAGATACTTGGCTGTCTTACAATTGCCCGCGCGATGGAGAGACGTTGCTTTTGACCACCTGATAAATTTACCCCACGCTGTCCTACCATGGTTTCGTATTGATGTGGGAGAGTCATGATGAACTCATGAATTTCTGCCTTTTTTGCAGCTTCTATGATCTCATCAAAAGTGGCATTCTCCTTCCCCCAGCCAATATTCTCTTTTACTGTCCCCGTAAATAAATGGGCTTCTTGCGGGACCATTCCGATTTGCCTCCGCAATTCTTCCTTCTCATACTTAGTAATATCCTCATCATCAATCGTAATTTGTCCTTCAGTTGCCTCAAACAAACGAGGAATTAACTGAAATAAGGATGTTTTTCCTGACCCTGTTTCCCCTAAGATTCCAATTCTTTGACCTGCCTCGGCCGTAAAGCTAATGTTATCCAGTGTTGGCTTGAGCGATTGTGGATAGTGGAAACTCACCTGTTGGAATTCCACTCTTCCGTCTATGATTTTTCCTGTTGAAGAAGTCTTTAGCTGTTCAGCATTTGTCTCTTGTTCAAGTATTTCAACAAGCCTTCCTGAAGACGCTTGTGCCCTTGAGTAATTCATCATAACAAATGAAAAAACGGTAAAAGCAAACATAATTTTCGTTCCATAATTCAGAACAGCGACGATTTCTCCCGCTTGTGCCCCACCCATATCCATCTGAAGAGAGCCAAACCAAAGAATGATCACCATCGCAACATTCATTCCGAACATAAGAATAGGCATGGTCATCTCCATGATTTGAAGGGCTTTCTTATTATCTTCTCTTAGCAGCTTGTTTACCTTTTCGAACCGTCCCTGCTCATGGTTACCTCTTGTAAACGCTTTAATAAGCCGGATACCTACTAAATTTTCCTGAATGATACTGTTCACTGTATCAAGCTTTTTTTGAACAAGTTGAAAAAGAGTGACTCCCTTTCGAATAAGTGTCAAAACAATCACCAATAAGAGAGGAACGGAAATAAGCAGAATAGTAGCAAGCTTCACGTTTACCGTGAACGCCATAATCATACCACCCAAAATAAACAAAGGAGCTCGGAGTGCAATTCGTAAGCTCATAAAAAGAAAGTTTTGTATTTGAGTTACATCGTTTGTAAGCCTCGTAATTAAGCTAGAAGTGGGAATTTCCTGAAAGTCCTTAAAGGCAAATTGTTGGATCTTTTCAAACAAGTCTCTCCTAAGATCGTAACCGACCCCTTGACCTACTTGCGAGGAGTAAAAGGAGTTTATAATTCCTGCAACAAAGGCGATAAAAGAAAGAAGTAAGAGAATGCCTCCCCATAGGTAAACAGGACTCATGTCTCCGTTTGTAATGCCTTCATCAATGATTTTTGCCATGAGTAAAGGCTGTATAAGCTCCACTACCAACTCAAAGCCGGTAAGTGATAAAGCGATGATCGTTGCATATTTATAGGGAAATATATATTTAAAAAGCTTCTTCATGGCGGATCCCTCCATTTCCATTACAGAAAAACCTACAAATTATTTAGCTACCCTTAATATTTTAATTGTAACATATTAATAGAGTGTACAAAATATTCAATCATCTTTTATGGCAAACAAAAAAGCCTTATGCAGGCTCTTCAAGTAAGGGCTATTGATTTTTTTGAATTCCGAATCTAGCGTTAATTTGGCCACGAAGCATTTTGTTACGGAGTTTTTCATCTTTGGCTAAATTATTTTTCTTAATCATATCCTGCCTAATTTCATACGTTCGAACGCCTTCTTCTCGCTTATTCGCTATTTCTATTAGCGTTTCTACATCAGAGAATGAATACTTTCGGTTTCCTCGTTCAGACCGCTCAGGGAAAATGAGCTTTCTTTCCTCGTAATAACGGATTTGCCTTTCGGAAAGTCCTGTTAATTCACTAACTACACCAATCGTTATGACTTTTCGACTTTTATATGATGTATCTTCCCCCATGGTTTATTCCTCCGTTTCCCACACCGTTTGCTTCTAGATTATACCATTACCTTACACAATAGACGTCTAACCTGTAAGATTTTCTAACAAGTTTTAAATATGCTGTTAATTAAACTAACACTCGAGGTGATAAGTACTTCCATTCCGCTTACAATAACGTTAATACCAATCAGAAAGGATGAACTCCCCATGGCGCTTCTAAGAGAAATGGTTGAGAAAAGGCGAAAAGAGTATGAGAGTTTCCTAACAAAAGCCGGTGCCCTCACAGTTCGTAAAGACTCAGCTGATTTCACTCTTACCGAAATGGAAGAGGTCTATAGAAAATGGGTAGCATCAAGAAAGAAAAAGGAAAGGAAGAATGATGATGAAAACTGAAGATGCGATTACCTTAGCCAAGAAGATTATTGAACTAGATCTACTTCGAGACGAAATCTGGGAGAGTCTAACAAGTGAAGCTGGTGAAAAAGCTTATGAAATTCTTCGAAACGTTCAAAATAGTTAAATCAAAAAGCCTGCTGACATGAATCAGCAGGCTTACCTTTTTTCATACTTATACAAGCAGCTATCGTAAGCTTTGTGGTACATATACGCAAAACGGTTCACTTGCTAAGTAGTCCCCTGTCATAGCATATGCTCTAGAACGGGAACCTCCACAAATTTGACGGTACTCACACATTCCACATTTTCCTTTGTAGAGGTCTGGATTACGGAGTTCCTTTAAGACTGGTGATGTTCGATAAATATGATCTAACCGATTCTCACGGATATTCCCGACTTTTATTGGCAGCAAGCCGCTCGGATACACATCTCCGGTATGAGAAACAAAGATAAATCCATTTCCATCATTCACACCCTTTGGCGCTCGCTTTAAACCATCTCGGATTCTGTTCTGATCCATCGTCATGGTATCTTCGTAGCAAATATGACCTGTTTCAATTTTATGCTCTTTCATTTTTTGCTGAAGAACCACACGCCGATAATGCTGCGCTGCCGTTGTTTTAATATCATATGGGACTCTTTTACTTAAGTCGTACAACCACTTAAATACCCTTTCGTGTTCAAGCGGCGTTAAACAATCATCCACTTGGCCTCTTCCCGTAGGTACAAGTAAAAAGATATACCACATCACCACATCAAGCTCTTCCATTAGCTTGGCCATTTGCTCAAGATGGTCATAGTTATAACGCGAAATCACTGTGTTGATTTGAAGCGGCATGTTTAACTCACGCAAGTACGCCACTTTCTCAAGTGTTAAGTCAAATGAACCAGGAATGCCACGGAATTGGTCATGGATCTCAGCAGTCGGTCCATCCAAGCTAAATCCCCACCTTGATAACCCCACCTGCTTTGCTAGTCTCATCTTCTCCTTTGTCACATTGACCGTGGCACTAGGAGTCATAGAAACTCGCATTCCTTTTTTAACCGCATAATCTGCTAGCTCCAGTAGATCGTCGCGCATCATACAATCACCACCACTAAAAACTAGCATTGGGTTGTTCATTTCATAAATTTCGTCGATTAAAGCGATCCCTTCTTCATGGGTTAACTCATTTGGGTCTGGCGTCAGCTGTGCGTCCGCTCGACAGTGCACGCACTTAAGCTGACAAGCTCTCGTTACTTCCCATATGACAATAAACGGATTTTGGCTGTAATCAACAGGAACATGTTTCCCATGCATCGTATCACCTAACCATCTTTTTAATTTTTCAATGTTCTCATTATAGGAGTTAACAAACTCGTTGAATCATCCATATTGTTACAATCCTCTTACACTTGCTACTTTCTATTAAGAATTCGTTGTCGTATAGTGAAAGTAGCTGATTATTTCAAGGAAAAAGGAGAAAACCCATGCTATTACCTTGTCTTACTGATGTGTTAACATTCACCAAACAGCTCGTTCAAATTGAAAGTGTCGTCAATACAGATGGAGAAAAAGTCATCTCACATTCATTGCATACACTCCTGACTTCATTTCCTTATTTTCAAGAAAACCCTTCACATCTCGTCATTGAACCAACCATTGATGATGATTACGAAAGATATAATGTTCTTGCCTTTGTAAAAGGAACAAAAGGAACAAGCAGCCGCACGGTCATTCTAATGGGGCATGTGGATACCGTTGGGATAGATGATTTCAATCAATTAAAAGGCCTTGCTTGTTATCCTGACGATCTAGCTGAAGCTTTAAAGAAAGAAAACTTAGCTGAAGAGGTAAAGGAACAGCTTGAATCTGGGGACTGGCTCTTCGGTAGAGGCACTCTGGATATGAAGAGCGGACTTGCGAGCCACCTTTATCTACTAAAATACTACTCCGAACATCCTGAAGAGCTTGATGGAAATCTGGTCTTCTTGGCAGAATGTGACGAGGAGGACAGTTCAAACGGAATTTTATCATCGTTAAAAACATTAAAAAGATGGAAAACGGAGCATCACTTCGACTATGTTGCAGCGATTAACGCTGATTTCGTAGCTCCACGATTCAAAGGGGATCAAAATCGATACATATACAAAGGAACTGTCGGAAAGCTCCTGCCTTCCTTTTTCATCACCGGTGCAGAAACACATGTCGGAGCTTGCTTTGAAGGATTAGACCCCAATTTTTTAGCAGCCGAGTTAACGCAGCAAATCAATTATAATCCGGAGCTTTGCAACGAGGCGTTAGGGGAAACGACCGTCCCTCCTGTATCTCTAAAACAAATGGATATGAAGCCTTCATATGACGTACAAACCGCCTTAGCTGCTTATGTGTACTATAACTTTTTTATTCATTCGTGGACGCCAAAGGATGTCATCGACAAGCTGACCGAACAAGCGACCATTGCTTTTGATCGTGCCTTACGTACATATGAGGAGCGCTATAAAAATTATTGTAAAATTAGCGGAGAAACTTACCGACCCCTTCCATGGAAAACACGAGTGTTTACTTATGAGCAGATGGAAGAAAAGCTGCTTGCTGATCATGGGGACACGTACAAAGAACATATGAACCAATTTAAAGACCGACTGCAGGAAGACAAATCATTGGATAGCCGGATGTATGCCGCGCGTGTAGTAGAGGAAGCATGGAAATGGATGAAGGACAAGAGCCCTGCCATGATATTGTTTTATTCATCATTGTATTCACCAAGAATTGAACTAACAGGGAAAACATCTGATGAATCCATCCTTATTGAGGCACTTGATGATGCAGTTGCTGAAGTACAGCCAGACTACCCATATCCGATCGTCACACGTAACTTTTTCCCTTATATCTCTGATATGAGCTTTGTTGCATTAAGCGATGATGATGCAGGCCTACAAGCAGTCACAAACAACAATCCAAGCTGGGGACGGAAGCACTATATCAATTTCCAAGATATACGAGATATTAATGTTCCTGTCATCAATATCGGACCATACGGAATTGACGCACACAAACGATTAGAAAGACTCGAAATGACCTACTCCTTAGAAGTGGTTCCCACACTAACCAAACGAGTGATTGAGGGCGTATTAAAATAGGCGAGGGTTCTTCCCTCGCCTGTTTTGTTATCTGTATTTATACACGACTGCCTCGTATGGACGAAGCTTGATCGAAGTCACATCCGGCTTCTCTGGCTGCTCATAATTGCTGATTAGTACTTCTACATCACGGCAAATCATATCTTCTGGTAGCTTAAACACCGGTCGATGATCAGAGAAATTCAGGATTACCAACAGCTTTTCTTTTTTAAGCGTTCTCGTATAGGCATAGATTTGTTCATGATCATCAAGAAGTAAATCATATGTCCCATACACGATAACATCATTCTCTTTTCTTAATTTGATCAGCTTTTTGTAGTAATGGAAAATTGAATCCGGATCAGCCATTGCTTGTTCCACATTCACTTCTTTGTAATTTGGATTTGCAGCGATCCATGGCGTTCCCGTTGTAAAACCAGCATGTTCACTAGCATTCCACTGTACCGGTGTTCGCGCATTGTCCCGACCTTTCACATAAATGGACTCCATTACTTTTGCTTCATCTTCGTTGTTATCTTTAACCTTTTCGTTATACATATTCAATGTTTCAATATCTTTATACTCTTTTATGGTGTCAAATTTGACATTTGTCATGCCAATTTCCTCACCTTGATAAATATAAGGAGTTCCTTGTAGAGTGTGAAGGAAGGTAGCAAGCATTTTTGCTGATTCTACTCGATACTTCCCGTCATTCCCAAATCGTGAAACCATACGAGGCTGGTCATGATTGTTTAAGTACAAGCTATTCCAACCTTCCCCTTCAAGTCCCTTTTGCCATTTAGTAAAATTGTCTCTCAAGTCTTTTAACTTCAACGGACGCAAATCCCATTTCCCACCTGGTCCTGAATCAAGATCCATATGTTCAAATTGAAACACCATATTTAGCTCATTTCGATCTGAACCGGTATAAAGCTTCGCCTGCTCCACATCTACACCTGGCGTCTCACCTACCGTAACGACACCTTTTGAAAGCACCTCTTTATTCATTTCCTGTAAATACTCATGTATTTTAGGGCCATTAAAGAAATACTCTGCACCTGAAGCATACTTTTTTCCTTCTAGATTCGGTGCATCCTGATATCCTGCTTTAGAAATTAGATTGATTACATCCATTCGGAATCCATCAACACCCTTGTCAATCCACCAATTCATCATATCGTACACTTCTCTGCGAAGCTTTGGATTTTCCCAATTTAAATCAGGCTGTTTTTTACTAAATAGATGGAGAAAGTATTCGTCAGTGGTTTCATCATACTCCCATGCTGAACCACTAAAAAATGATTCCCAATTCGTTGGCTCTTTGCCATCCTTTCCCTTGCGCCAAATATAATAATTCCGGTATGGATTGTCCTTGGACTTTTTCGCCTCAAGGAACCATCGGTGTTCATCTGATGAGTGGTTTACTACAAGGTCCATCATGAGCTTCATTTCCCGGTCATGCATCTCCTGAACTAAATGCTCCCAATCTGCCATCGTTCCAAACTCATCCATAATATCCTGGTAATCGCTTACATCATATCCATTATCGTCGTTTGGTGACTTATATACAGGAGACAGCCAAATGATATCAACACCGAGCTCCTTTAAATAATCAAGCTTTTCAATAATCCCTTGAAGATCACCAATTCCATCTCCATTGCTATCCTTAAAGCTTCGAGGATAAATTTGATAAACGACACTTTCTTTCCACCACGATTGATCCATATGTATTTCTCCTCTCATATGCACTGGTTTTTGTGCAATCGTTTGCTCTTACATTAGAATAGCATTTTATCACGCAAAAAAAAACAGCCTATCTCTTTGAAAGAAAGGCTATTTATTGACATATCTATTTCTCATTATGGGCTCTTTGTGCAAGCATTGATACAACTGCATCATCCATTGGCGGATTATGCAGACCCGCTCGAACATCTCGGTAATATCTTTGCAGTGGATTTTTATGATAAAGGCTTTGCGCTCCTACGATGCGCATAGCTTTGTCAACAATCTCCATGGCTGTATTGTTGACCACATGTTTCACCGCTGCAAGCTCCGCATGTAGTTCATAGCGATGTTCCAGATCTTGATCCCATCTTTCCGCAACGGAATAAAGGAAGGTTCTGGCGCTCATTAACTTCAGCTCCATCTCCCCGATAAGCTGACGAATATTGGGAAGCTCACTGATGGGACCTTTGATACTATTAGGTTTGTAATTATTTGCATATTTAACCGCATAATTTCTTGCTGCTAACGCGATTCCCATGTAACAGGCCGGTATATGCAAAAGCCACCCGCTCGCCTTCTTCTTTGATTCCTGGTCAAGAACTTGTACAAGCGCATCATAAGGAACTCTCACATTTTGTAAAACAATGTCATGACTTCCTGTTCCACGCATCGCCATAGTGTTCCATGTTTCGACGATTTCCAACCCTTTTGTTTCACGTGGAACAATAAACTGAGCAATTTCGCCATTTTTCTCCACCGCTGCAACGACAATAAAATAATCCAGTACAGGGGACATCGTCGTAAACGTTTTTCGACCATTCAATACCCACTGATCTCCTTCTTGTACGGCAAGAGTTTGCGGTCTGCCTCCTCTTGTTGGACTCCCTGTTGCTGCCTCAGATACGGCACTGTTTAATAACGCTCCATTATGTACGATGTCTTTTGCGATTTTCTCAAAAGCACCATTTTTCCATAACTTCTTTTCGGCAGTATCCATGACAATTCCTAAATGCCAACCAATCGAAAGAGCAGTCGAGGCATCTCCCTGAGCGAGTCTTTCCTGCAGAAGAACAAGTTCATAAAGTGAAATCCCTTCTCCTCCCAATTCCTTTGGAACAGAAAGCTTCGTGTAGCCACTTTTCTTTAACTCCTCGATATTTTCATATGGGAAGCTCCCCTCCCGGTCATATTGTTCTGAGCGTTCTTGAAAGGAATCAGCTAGCTTACTCACCATGCTATAAAGCTCTTTGTGACGGTTTGTTTTTAGAAAATACTGCTCATGATAACCCATCTTATTACTCCCTTCCCTGTCTTTCACATGCGAATTCAATTCTTTTTATCGTTCCTGCTTTTTATATAAGTATAACGGTACGGCTCTTTTGTTGTAAAAAAAGAACCTCTTAGAATATCTAAGAGGCCCATTGGTGACTAGTTAACTAATAAATGAAATAATCGTGACTCCTACGATTGCAACGAGGGACATATGCACCCCATTGGCTCGCAATCCAACCTGAACACCAGAAATTCCTGCAAAGCGGCTAACCATTAAGTTCAAACCAGAGAACGGACTAAGCGCCGTTGACATCGCCCAGGTGAGTAACAATAATAGCGCCAGAGAAATACTTGTTATCCCAAGCTCAGCGGGCTGAAGCTGCATCGCTAGCGCTCCGACAACAGCAATCTGGTGAATTCCCATATAGGTGAGTATAAGTACGATCATAATGACGGCTAGTGCAAAGAGGAAAAAGGACTCCTTTGCAAACCCAGTTAAGACAAAATTGACACCCTCTGCTAACGCGGTTCCTTTTATAGCAAAGGCAAGCATTCCCGCACTCATAAAGAGCATCATTTCATTATTCATCAGTGGAACGGTACGATCTCGATAATCAATTAACAGTGGGCGCATTTTCTCCCAGTTGCGAGGGAGAACCGCAAATGCTGCCGGAACAAGAACAGAAATCAGACAAACAATAACGATCATCGACCAATGGGTAGCCCACTCAATTAAAAGGCAAGAGCTCATTAACAAGACAACGAAGAAAACGAGTCGAATAATCTGATTACGAATCTTGTTATCTAGTAAATGAAATGTTGTTGATTCCACATTCATAGGATTTCTCTTCTGCCAAAGGGCAAATAAGACATTTCCGATCAATAAAGACAAAGATGACAGAACGATTCCATATCCAATGTACTGAGTGAACGGAACATGTAAATAATGAAGCACTAATGAAACCGATGCAAAGTAAGGAGACCAGAAAATGGCGGTCGTAAAACCAACGAGATAGCTTTTCGCCGACATCATCGATGGGAGCTTTAATTCATCTAAAAATTCATTGATAATCCGAACCGAGCCTAGATTTAAGACCGGACTTAATAAAAACAAAGTACCTGTAATTCCGGCATATAATTTCTTTGGCTGCTGCATCAACTTTTTTAGAAGAAGAGCTACCGCCTCAAAGTACCCTCCGAATCGCAAGGGAATCGACAACAGAGGGGCTAACGTAATTAAACAAAGTAGAGGTAAAATAAGAAACAGGCCCTCACTTATTCCTTCAACACCTGTCCCCTTCCCCATTTCAAGGACAATTCCAAGTCCCATCATAAAAAAGCCAAGAAGTCTTGGTAAAGGGTCTGCTTTCGGAGCACTACCGACGAACGCAATTAAAGCTAGAGCCACCACCACATACCGAAGCCACGTTAGCTCTACAAAATATTGAATCAAATAAAGGCCACACATCGCTAAAATAAGGTAACTTCGCATAGGGCAACTTCTCCTAATGAACTGAACTAGTAATCTTATGTTTCATCGTACTCCTATCATTCGATAGATTCAATGAGTTCTTCTAGAAAAAATGGTTGAAATTAAAGGGAATGACCCCCTCATCCACCCACCCGCTTGAAAACAAACAAACAATTGCTGTATTCTTTAAAGGACAAAACACCTAAAGGATGTAAAAATAATGAGATTAAATAAATTTATTAGCGAATCGGGCTTTACTTCCAGACGCGGAGCAGACAAGCTCATTAGTGAAGGGAAAGTGTCCATTAACGGGCGTGTCGCTGAGCTTGGGAGTCAGGTGGAAGCGGGAGACGATGTAAGGGTGAACGGCAAATCCATCGTGGTAGCGAGAAACTATGTATATATTGCGCTTAATAAACCCGTCGGAATTACGAGTACAACCGAGCGTCATATTAAAGGGAATATTATCGATCTCGTCAATCACCCACTAAGGATATTCCATATTGGAAGGCTTGATAAAGACTCCGATGGTTTAATTCTGCTAACAAATGACGGGGACATCGTCAATGAAATTCTTCGAGCCGAAAACAAACATGAGAAAGAGTATATTGTGACTGTAGACAGACCCATCACAAAAGAGTTTGTCGCAAAAATGTCATCGGGTGTAGAAATTCTTGATACAAAAACCCTTCCTTGTAAAGTAGAGCAGCTTTCAAAGTACGTGTTTAAAATTATTTTAACACAAGGATTAAACCGACAAATTCGTCGCATGTGTTCAAGCTTAGGGTACGGCATCGTTCGCCTACAGCGTACTAGAATTATGAACATTCATCTTGGCAGCCTCCCTCTTGGTCAGTGGAGAGATTTAACAAAAGAAGAAAAAAGGGAACTGTTTAAAAACCTGAATTACGAACCGAAACAGTAAAAAAGCTGAAGGGTATTCTTCAGCTTTTTCTACTAATGATGGCTGGTTTACCGATGGGATAATATTCAATTTCTTCACAGTTCCGAACGGCATCTTCCGAATAACTGTTTCTTCCATCAAATACGATTGGCTCTTTCATATGAGAAATAACTTCTGATAATACGAGCTGCCTGATTTCCTTCCACTCCGTAACGATAAAGACTGCATCTGCGTCTTTTAACGCCTCTTCTACCGAAGTAGCATATGTGATTTGTTCTCCGAAAATCATTTTCGCATTACGAGTTGCCACTGGGTCGTATCCGATTACGGTTGCTCCTTCTTTCAGTAAAGAATGGATAATTGTAATCGAAGGTGCTTCTCTCATATCATCTGTCTCCGGTTTAAAAGCAAAGCCTAATACAGCTATTTTCTTATGCTTCAGATTTCCGAAACGATTCAGAGCCCTATTCACAAGAAGCTGCTTTTGTCGGTTGTTAATCATCATCGTTTCTTCAATCATTGAAAAAGGCACCTGATATTCTTTAGCGATAGCTAAAAGAGCACTAACATCCTTAGGAAAACAGGACCCGCCATAACCAATTCCACTTTGTAAAAAGGCTGCCCCTATTCGTTGATCTAGACCCATTCCCTTCGATACATCTTCTACGTTTGCACCTACTGCCTCACACAGATTTCCTATATTATTAATAAAGCTAATTTTTGTTGCTAAAAAAGCATTCGATGCATACTTAATCATTTCTGCACTTCTTGCATCTGTCGTGACAACCCGAGCATTTAGAGGAGCATACATCTTTTCGATTACTACAGCTGCCTCCTTGTTCTCACACCCAATCACAATGCGGTCAGGATGTAATGTATCTAGCACAGCTGATCCTTGCCGCAAAAATTCCGGATTGGATACAACGGAAGGCGAAATTTTCTTTTGACCAGTTGCCTCCAGTAATTCTCTCACCTTTTCATTTGTGCCAACAGGTACGGTACTCTTTATCACAATGATTGCTTCTTCTTTTAAATAGGGAACAGCATCTTGGATTGCCTGAAATAGATACGTTAAGTCTGCTTCACCACTATTTTTCTGAGGAGTACCAACCGCAACGATAATGGCTTCTGCCTTCTCCAAGCCCTCTTGATGCGACGTGGTAAACTGCAATCGTTTGGCATCCATATTATTCGTTATCAATTCTTCCATTCTTGGTTCATAAATGGGGGATTTTCCCCCACGAAGAAGGTTTATTTTTTCCTCACTCGTATCAATGCATGTAACGTGGTGGCCGATTTCCGCTAAACAAACACCTGTAGATAATCCTACATACCCCGTTCCAATTACAGCTATTCTCATACTCCATCATTCTCTCGTTGTTGAAAATCCATATTCTCATAGATGTCTCTTATATACTCTAGAACCACTTCCCTCATGTCTTCCCTTCTTAGCGCAAAATCGAGTGTTGCTTTCACAAACCCAAGTTTGTCTCCAATATCGTAACGTGTACCTTCAAATGAATAAGCAAATACAGCTTGTTCTTTATTCAGTTCATTAATTGCATCAGTTAGCTGCAACTCAACATTAGGAACGATCGGTAATGACTCAAGCTTTTCAAAAATTTCTGGTCTAAATACGTATCTTCCGATAATCGCATAGTTTGAGGGAGCATCCTCCTTCTTTGGCTTTTCGACTAATGAATCTAGTGAAAATAGATTAGGAATTCCGATGGCTCCTTTCGGTTTCACAATTCCGTACTTGCTTACCTCATCGTCGCTCACTGTTTGAACAGCCACAACCGAACTATTGCAGTATTCGAAAACATTCATGAGCTGCTTTAAGCAAGGTACTTCTGATTCCACAATGTCGTCACCGAGCATGACGGCAAACGGCTCCTGCCCAATAAAGCTTTTCGCACATAGAATCGCATGACCCAATCCAAGTGGTTCCTTTTGCCGTACATAATAGATGGTTACTAAACTGGATAACTTGCGAATTTCTTCTAGAAGCTCTACCTGGTTTTTCCTTGTTAATGTGTCTTCGAGCTCATAAGATTTATCAAAATGATCTTCAATCGAACGTTTGCCTCGCCCGATTATAATCACAATTTCCTTTATCCCAGCTGCGACTGCCTCTTCGACAATATATTGAATCGTCGGTTTATCGACGATGGGAAGCATTTCTTTTGGCTGTGCCTTTGTTGCTGGCAGGAATCTTGTTCCCAATCCTGCAGCAGGGATAATTGCCTTTCGTACCTTCATCCTTCACCCTCCCCTCTAGTCCTCTCTGCCGATTGAAGCGGGAGGTACTCTCTTTCCATGAATTTTCTCAAACTACGTGGAAGCATCTTTTTACGGCGTCTAATTAAATACTGAGAAAGTATTTTTTTCTCTTCTGCACTTACTTGCCAATCATCAGGAATGATGCTGACAATTTCCTCAATTAGGAAGTTAGGGATGGTTTGAATCACTTTTATTGCTTCATAAAAATCCGATTCATCCTTTACAAATTGGGCCATTAAACGATGAGTCGCACTTTTTAATATTTTCACAGGAAGATCTTCTACTTGTTCTCCTGTCCAGTTATAGGAACCAAAGCATTCCGCATGGTCAATAATCCATAGATGATACGTCTCATTGCCCGCTTCTTTTAGTAGTATATTTTTCTTCGTTCGATCGCGGTTTGATAACCAGTAATCAAATAAAATAATTGAGGCTAGCTGTTGCTCGTTTACAATTCCCTTAATTTGAGAGACTTCATGTCCGTTGTAACAACCAGAAATATATCGTGAGGCAAACTGATAGCGACTGGTACTTCCGCTAAAATCAGGAATTTGAGCGGAGAACTCCGCTGGTATTTCTACAATTTGAGCATAGGGAATTGGTAGCTGTAAGTATCTGGCTAAGCAGTATGCTACCCATTCGTTTGGCAATGATTTTTCGAACCCTGGTATGAAATACTTCACTGCATACTCATATCCATCGTCAAACTTGATTAAGTGAGTGTTTGATTTCCCTTCTAACTTCTTTACGTATGAAACCGGCTTAATCATCCACCTTCACCACACCATCTTTACCTGTTTCTTTTTGCATGATTGCTAGTAAAAACTGGACATATTTCTCGGCCACTCGGTGAATATGAAAGTGCTCAAGTGTGTGTAAGATTGCCGCTTCAGACATCTCTTTCTGTACTTCTGGCTGGTCGATAATGAAATATAGCTTCTTGATTGCCTCATCAATATTCATTCCGTAAAACAGTTTCCCTGTTTCTCCATCTTTTACAATCTCTGTGACGGGCATCATGCGAGACGCAACCACTGGGACTCCACAAATCATAGATTCCACAAAGGTGTTCCCGAATGACTCCGTTTTTGTAGTCGCGATTGTACAGCCACCAGATTGACGAATCTTTGCATACACATGTGGCATTTGCTGGTAAGGAATGACCGGAAACCACTTGATGATGTCGGTTAATCCTTCTTCTTTCCACTTTGCCGCAAACTCATCTCTCTGCACACTTTGTGCTCCACCAATGATCCAAAATTCAATATCCTCTCGTTCCTGTTTTACTATTTTAGCGATTTCCACAAGCATTGGCCAGTTCTTCCTTTTATCCAATCGTCCAATCCAACCGATAACCTTTTTATCCTTTGGCAGGCTGGGCTCAGCATCATAATCGATTTCTTCTTCATTAAGTGCATAATAATAAGCTGGATCAATTCCGTTATAAATCACCTCAATTGGAATTCCTTCAATAAGGATGGATACAAGCCCTTTTTGATAATGGGAGGGAACAATGACTGCAACCGGTTGAATGCCGTAAAAGTTCTGGAGATGAGGAGTGAGTTTTATAAGTTCCGGGGTACGTGCTTCAACTATTACTGGTCCATTGTAATTGGCCATTTGTAGCCATTTAAAAGCATCCTTTGTATCAACAACAATGATTGCGTCATATTGATTATCTTGTATGATTTTCGCTATTTCGTTTTTGTCCTTCGTCAAATAAACGGGAGCGATATCTTCCATAATATGCATACCACCGTGATCTGTCGTATACAGAAACTCTGTTTTTATGCCATATTTTTTAAAATAAATCGCCCGGTTACGCCACCCAGCATTCACCCCTCCAACCGTGAGTAGACGCCAGATTACAAGTATTTTCATCATGACTCTCCTTATTTTTTGCCTTTTTTACTGTTATCCATGATTTTTTGCATTAATATGGATGTTAGCTCCTGTCTTAACATTTTGCTTTTCTCTGCTGGAGAAGCCTTTTCAAATTTCTTTTTATCCATCTTGCTTTTCTTGTCATCTTTTTCTTTTTTGTCTGGCTTGCTAAATCCATCAATGATACGTTGAATGTCTGTAAAATCAATTTTTTGTGGTTTTGTGTTTGACCCTTCAACTACTGGTTGCTGCTGTTGTAGTTGCTGATTCTGCTCTAATGCATCCCAGTGCTCATCAATTTTCTGCATCACTTCATCAGGATTATGCCCTCTAGCCAACATTGTTTTTACCCATTCTTCTTTAAATACCTTGTGCATTAAGTTAACGAGATTGTGAGCATTTTCCTTTTCATCCTTCGTTAACAGTCGACTACTTATATCCTTAACCACTTCCTTCGTTTTTCCGCTCTCTAATAACAAAGGGTAAATCTCTCTGGCTAGATCTTCCATGCGCATATAATAGCTCCACTCCTCAAGAAGCTCTGGAGAAAAAGCCTTTACATGCGATAGAAACGTCTCTTTATGAGCTTCTCCTAATGAGGTTAATAGCTTGCGAGGATATGGATATACCCGGTCACGCCAAATCGTCCTTGCGACATCAATTACGCGAAGACTACCATCTGCTTGGAGATAAATTTGCCTCTTATGATGGTCAATTCTCTCATAGCCAATATCTTTAAAAGTGACTAGCATTTCAATCAGCTTTGCTGATAATTCTTCTGTTAGCGGGTGTGATTGTAAGTACTCCCTCAAATCAACGCCTTTAATGGTTTCCATCACAATAAAAAGAGGTCCATGATCATAAACCCGTGGGAACAAACCCGTGTGCTCTCCCATCAATAATGCTTCATACTCCCTCGCGCAATCTTCTTCATTTCCAAATACCTTGACACATACATCGTCGGTATATTGAAATACTGCTCCTTGACGCCCCTTCCCGATCATTCGAAGCGGGCCATTATTGATCACTTCTACATCTTGATTTTCTAGATTATTGACTGTAATGCTCTCAACCATCTGTCTTAACTCGCTAGTGTTCAAAAAAAGTAACCACCTTTCTACATACTATTCACTGCCTACAAACCAGTGTTTTATTTACATTCTCTTTACATTAGATTCATAAAATTAAAAAGTGTACAGGCTAGTAACTAGGAAAAACGCGGAATTTTAGCTTGTGAAAAAATAAAAGAGGGAATGACTCAAGTCATTCCCTCTTTCTTACTCAACACTATTTGAATGTGAACGCTGACGCTCTTGTTCAGCGAGAATTTCGTTATCCTCTGCATTATCTCTTGTTACTTTTTGAGTCAAGATCGCGCCTACAGCAACTAGAATCATAACAGCGATATAGTACCCTTTTTCATTAAGTTCAAGACTGTCAGCGTTATAAAGACCGATACTAAAAAGGAATACCCCTGCAAAGAATGTAAAATAAGCTAATACGGTAAAGGCCGTGGTATTTCTACGTCTGTACTCCATATTTATCCCCCTAAAAACAACTATAAGTTCCATTTCAGGTATATTATACCAAGTAAACACAGTGTAAATCTACACTTTTTTCATAAAAAAAGGCTGACATTTAATCGTCAGCCTTTCTACTTGCTATTACTCACCCTTAATAGCTTTTACTTCATCAGGATGATTGTCAATCCATTCTTGTGCCACTTCTTCTGCATCACGGTTATTATCTTCAATCTCAACAATCATTTTTTCAATATCTGATACGTTCATACTCCAGTTGGTTAATAGTTCAAATGCTTCTGGTGCTTTCTCTTTTAACTCATTGTTTGTAATAACATGAACTTCAGATGTATCAAAGTATCCTTCTGGACTTGGAAGTACCTTTAAATCATAGTTAGCAAACATTGGATGTGGTCTCCAACCAAGGAAAAGAACGGGCTCTTCTTTCGCCATTAGACGCTGTGCTTGTGCAAGCATCCCACCTTCACTGGATGCCACATATTCAAGATCCAATCCTAACTCTTCAATCATTTTTTGAGAGGTTACACTCATTCCTGCTCCCTCTTCAATTCCATAAACCTTTCCACCAAATAAATCTTCTTTGCCCTTTAGATCTTCAACAGACTCGATGCCTTCTACATACGTTGGAATAACCCAACCAAGCTCTCCATCTGTATAACTTACTGCTGTATCTTCAAGTTTATCTCCAAATTGCTCCATATAGTTCGCATGCATGACTGGAAGCCATGCATCCATAAATACATCTAGATCTCCTTTTGAAAGACCAGTATACACTCCACCAGCATCAGCACTTGTTTCTTTTACTGTGTAACCCAAGTCTTCAAGAAGAAGCTTGGCAACCTTTGTAGGTGGGATTGTACTCGTCCACGGTGTTACTCCAAAGTTAATGGTGACATCTTTGCTGTCTTCTTCAGTTTCTCCAGAAGTACTTGCTCCACTGCTACAACCAACAAGTAAAATGAACGCCAGTAGTAATAATAAGCTTACCTTTAGTTTTTTCAATCTTCCCCACTCCTTGACTATTTTTTATTTTTATTACCTAAACCTTGTGTAATACGGTCTAGGATAATAGCTAATACAACAATTCCTAATCCACCAACCAGTCCTAATCCAACGTTAACGCTAGATATTCCGGCTAATACGGTTGAACCAAGGCCCGGTGCACCGATCATAGATGCTATAACTGCCATCGATAGTGCTAACATAATCGTTTGGTTTACCCCTGCCATAATCGTTGGAATCGCAACGGGTAGCTGTACCTTCACGAGCATTTGCCATGAAGTGGATCCGAAAGCCCTTGCTGCTTCAACCATATCTTCAGGAACTTGTTTAATGGCCAGGGTTGTCATACGCACCGCTGGCGGAGTCGCAAACACAAACGTTGAAATAACGGCTGGAACTTCACCTAATCCAAATAACAGAATGGCCGGTATCAAATACACAAAACTCGGCAAAGTTTGCATAAAGTCCAATATTGGACGAACAATTTTATCTAAAACTGCATACTTTGCCGTTAAAATTCCTAATGGTAATCCAATGAGGATGGAAAAGACGGTTGCTACGATAACAACGGCCAATGTTAACATCGCATCTTCCCACAGGTTAACGGAACCAAGATATAAAGTACCGATTAAAGTAAAAATAGCAATCCCTTTTCCAGCAATTTTCCAAGCTAATAAAATTAATAATATAGCAATGACTTCAGCTGGAATCATAAGAAACAAGTCAGCCACGCCATTGATGAAAAAAGAGATAATGGAGCTGACCGAATCAAAAAAGCCACCCATGACTGGAATTAACCAGTCGTATACAAAATTATTCGTCCAATCCTCTAACGGTAATGTAAAGTAGTTCATTCTTTCATCCCCTCGCTTTGCTCTTTCCCTAACACAAGTCCCGAAAGGATCGAAACTCTAACAATAATTCCTACTAGCTTGTTTTTTTCCTCCACAACAGCGATAGGATATCTTGATTCTGCTGCTATACCAATCAGTTCACTTAGTGGAGTGGAAGGATCAGTCGTATGGAAATCTGACTCTAGTACGTCTTCCACCCATTTGTTTTCCTTATAGGCCTTGATGGCCGCATCGATCGTTAAAATCCCTTTTAAGTTTTTATCCTTATCCACGACGAAAATACTTGAGAGGCCTGCATCCTCCATCTTTTTCATCGCGACCCTTGGGCCATCCTTCCACGTTGTGATAACGTCAGGCTTTTTCATAATATTAGAAGCCATGAGTACCTTCGAACGGTCCACGTCCTCTACAAAGTTGTATACATATTCATTGGCTGGATTCTCAAGGATTTCTTCAGCGGTTCCAATTTGAACGATTTCTCCATTTTTCATAATCGCAATTCTGTCACCAAGTTTCAGTGCTTCATCAAGATCATGTGTAATAAAGAGAATCGTTTTTCCAAGCTTGCTCTGAAGCTGAAGAAGCTCATCCTGCATCTCTTTACGAATAATGGGATCTAGTGCACTGAACGCTTCGTCCATGAGAAGGATATCGGAATCATTTGCAAGAGCTCTCGCAAGCCCCACTCGTTGCTGCATCCCACCACTCAGTTGATCAGGAAAACTATTTTCGTATCCTTCTAACCCAACATCCATAATAGATTTACGAGCTTTTTCCTCTCTTACGCTTTTTTCTACTCCTTGTACTTCAAGGCCATAAGCCACATTTTCTAGTACATTCCGATGTGGAAACAAAGCAAACTTTTGAAACACCATTGATAATTTTTTTCTTCTAGTTTGCATCAGGTCGTTTTTATTCATTTTCGTAATATCTTGACCATCGATCAGAACTTCACCATCGGTCGGTTCAATCAAACGGTTGATTAAGCGAATCAGTGTCGACTTCCCACTCCCTGATAGTCCCATAAGAACAAAGAATTCTCCGGGCTTCACTTCAAAAGAAGCATTGTTGACACCGACGGTCATTCCTGTTTCTTTTAATATTTGTTCCTTGCTTTGCCCTTGCTGTAAGCGCTTAACTCCTTCTTTTGGATTTGAGCCAAACACCTTCGTGAGATTTTTCACATGAATTTTATTCATTTTATAACCCCTTTTTTGTATCTCTATTTATTTGATAGATTGATAGATTGAAAAGATGTGTATTGTATATAAGAGGAAAAACGAAGAGAGTAAATAGTTTTAAAGTTTTCCTGCCCTTTTATTGTAGCTTGATTGTCATGTGTTTAACAAAGCCGAAATTTCTGTATATTCCGTATATATAGTTCGTAAAGTTTTAACTGTACAAATTAAACAACATAATGGTTAAAATTCCTCCCGAATGCTCCAGAATCCTCCAAAATAATAGGTTTCTACTTTTAAATTCAATGTGATAATCTATAGATAGAAAGCTCAGGGAAGTGAAAATATCTTGAATGAACAAGACAAACTATTGAAGGCAAGAGATCGTTTTATTGATTCTATGGCTAAAAATATGAGTCTTTACGGAATTACCCATTCGGTAGGAAGACTGTATGGATTGTTATACTTTAATGAAAAGCCAATGACTCTTGATGAAATGAAAGACGAGCTTGGAATGAGCAAAACGAGTATGAGCACAGCTGTCAGACAGCTTCAAGAACTAAATATGGTAGAAAAAGTGTGGAAGAAAGGTGAAAGAAAAGATTTATACCAAGCCGCAGACGACTGGTACGAATCCTTCTCTGCTTTGTTTACCACAAGCTGGCGAACAGGCATCTCCCTTAATATCTCTACTATTAATAGATCCCTGAAAGAGCTCCGTGCTCTTCTTGAAAATCCAGAAACAAGTGACGAAGTAAAGACTTCTGCAGAGTTAGATATTGAAAAATATCAATATGCACTAGATTACTATGACTGGCTTAACCGTTTTGTTGACAGCCTCGAATCCAAGGAAATATTTAATCATATTCCAAAAAAGGAGTAGTGGATGGATAATCATCTGCTGCTTCTTTTTTGTTTTAATGAAATACCCAGGTTGGGGGAAGCGCAAACCTGATTTTTTTATATTATGGGCTGGTCTAATTGACCGGTTGGTGACTTTTTGGGTTGCTGCGGGCAATTAGAGTTGCGCTATTTGACCGGTTGGGGATCTTTTGGGTCGATGCGGGCAATTAGAGTTGTGCTATTTGACCGGTTGGTGACTTTTTGGGTTGCTGCGGGCAATTAGAGTTGTGCTATTTGACCGGTTGATGACTTTTTGGGTTGCTGCGGGCAATTAGAGGCGGTGCTATTTGACCGGTTGGTGACTTTTTGGGTTGCTGCGGGCAATTAGAGTTGCGCTATTTGACCGGTCGGTGACCTATAGGGTTGCAGTGGGCAATTAGAATATCCCTATCTTACCGATTAACAGCTTTTTCTAAACTTACGGGCACTGACCCCTCTTCATTTACCGTTCAACTGCTTTTTCCTCCCAAACGGGTACTGAACCCCCCAACCTCTAAAAATTAAAATGCCCCCCTCCCTACAAAACTGCTAAAATATATATAGAAGAGTAATCACGATAAGGGGTCTTGCGCCATGTTTGAATTATTGCTCACGATGGTTGAACGGTTGGGGATTATTGTTACGATTGCGTTCGTGTTAACACGTTTTCCTTTTTTCCGGGACATGATTTATCAAGAACAGCTGGATCGAAAACAGCAATTTACGGCCATCCTCTTTTTTGGCTTCTTTGGCATTATTGGAACTTATTCGGGATTAACATTAAGCACGGAAAGTTTACACTTTAGCTCGTGGACAGCGGGTTTGAACCAAGATGAAGCGATTGCGAACTCGCGTGTCGTAGGCGTGGTGATTGCTGGACTGCTTGGAGGATATAAGGTTGGCATTGGGGCAGGAATTATCGCTGGTCTGCACCGGTTCACGCTTGGGGGCTTTACCGGCATCTCTTGTGGACTTGCCGCCATCATCGCTGGAATTCTCGCGGGTCTGTTTCACCGCAAAAATAAACATGTTCGATTGCAATCGGCATTTTTTATCGGTGCCCTGGCAGAGTCTGTTCAAATGCTCATTATTTTACTGATTTCTCGCCCGTTTGAAAAGGCTTGGACACTTGTAGAAATTATCGGTATTCCTATGATTCTCGCAAACGGAATTGGAAGCGCACTCTTTTTACTAATTATCAAAAGCGTAATTAACGAAGAAGAGCGAACCGGTGCCATTCAAGCACAAAAAACACTTCGTATTGCTGAAAAAACGCTTAGCCATTTACGCAATGGACTGTCACATGATTCGGCAAAAGCTGTCTGTCATATTCTCCATAACGAGATCCGTACAAGTGCTGTCTCTATGACCAATACGAAGGAAATTCTTGCGCATATAGGGCTTGGTTATGACCATCATCAAGTTGGGAGCCCCATCCAAACGCAAATTACACAGTCTGCTATCCAAAAGGGAGAAACAATCGTTGCCGATAAAACTGCCATTCAATGCCGCGAAAAGAGTTGTCCTCTTGGTGCTGTAGTGGTTGCTCCATTACGACAAAGAGGAGAAACAATTGGAACGTTAAAATTTTACTTTCGTTCTGAAAAAGAAATCACTCCTGTAATTATGGAGCTTGTGTCAGGATTAAGCTCATTATTAAGTAATCAGCTTGAGATCGCTGATGTTGATCGTGCTTATCAGCTGGCAAAGGAAGCAGAAATTAAAGCTTTGCAGGCACAAATCAGTCCACATTTTTTATTTAATACACTGAACACGATTCTGTCGCTCATTCGTCTGGATCCTATGAAGGCACGCAAGCTACTTGTTTCACTGTCGCATTTTTTACGGCAAAACTTGTCCGTTACCACTCAAAGCTTAACTACACTCGAGCAGGAACTAAAGCATGTGAAAGCTTACTTAGCCATTGAGGAGGCACGATTTTCTAATAAATTATCGGTCACCTACGATATAGACGAACATACATTGTTGCAAAATATTCCTCCGCTTACGCTTCAACCCATTGTTGAAAATGCGATTAAGCATGGTTTTAAAGATAAAGAGAAGAATTGTTTCATCTATATTTCAATTAAAAAAGAACCAACACATATACTCATCACCATTAAAGATAATGGCGAAGGAATTCCTACTGAGAGAATTCAGCAATTATTAGCGCAGCCCATTCTTTCTGAAACAGGAAGTGGAGTCGCACTATACAATGTAAACCGTCGCCTATCGTTTGTATTTGGTGAAAAAACTACCCTTCAAATCAACAGCATATTACAACAAGGTACGAGCATTCAGTTTTCGATACCAATCGGGGAGGTGGACGAAGATGGATTCATTCATTAAAGTGATGGTGGTGGACGACGAGCCGTACAGTCGCGAAGAATTAAAGCATCTGCTGCAGTCCTTTTCAACCATATCAGTGGTTGGAGAAGCAGAGTCTGGTGAAGCGGCCCTTATGAAAGTATTACAGCTTCAGCCAGACGTTATCTTTTTAGACGTCGAAATGCCTCGTATGAACGGAATGGAGTTAGCAAAGGCACTTAAAGAATTTAAAAAACCGCCTTATATTGTGTTTGCTACCGCGTATCCTGAGTTTGCTGCGGAAGCCTTTCGGTATGATGCCTTGGATTATTTGTTGAAACCTTTTGATGAAGAGCAGCTACACGAAACCATCCGAAGATTAGAAAAAAAGCTTTCTCCAATAAAGGAACAAAGCAAAACCTCTGGAAAGCTTGCGATTGAAGCAGACGGGGAAATTTTATTTATTGACCCAAAGGAAGTTTACTATATTGTACGAGATGAGAAGAGTACGAAGCTGGTTACGGAGGATCATGAGCTCATTACGAAGCTCCCTCTTAAAGAATTTGAATCAAGGCTTGTTCCCTTTAGCTTTTTCCGTATTCATAAAAGCTTTCTTGTGAATTTAACCTATGTTAAACGGCTAACTCCATGGTTTAACGGTGCTTACCAGTTAGAACTTGAAGGAAAAAAGGAGCTTCTTTCTGTGAGTAGAAACTATGTGAAAGCACTCCGAGCAAGACTTGAAATCTAATGATCTACTTATTATGCAGGTTAATTCAGGTTAACGACATGATAACGTTGGAAAACTGCTTTTCAGTCCAAAATCCCCCTTTCAAGCTTTCTTGTCTTTTATAATTATTTTTGAAAACGCATTCATTAATCTTATAAGGGGGAATTAATTTGTATACTTTTTTAGCAGGAATTGCCCTACTCATCGTTGGTTACTTTACTTATGGAAAATTCGTTGAAAAAATCTTTGGGGTGAAAGTGGATCGTGCGACACCCGCGTATGTGAATAGCGACGGAATTGACTATGTGCCAATGAGCACACCAAAGAACTCCCTTATTCAGCTTTTAAATATTGCTGGTACAGGGCCTGTTTTCGGACCGATATTAGGAGCTCTTTACGGACCGGTTGCCTTCATTTGGATTGTCATTGGCTGTATTTTTGCAGGTGCTGTTCATGACTATTTAACCGGTATGATTTCTATCCGAAACAAAGGAGCTCATCTCCCTGAGCTAGCGAGCCGCTTCCTAGGAAAAGTGATGAAGCACGTTGTAAATGGCTTTGCGGTTCTTCTTCTTTTACTAGTTGGAACCGTGTTTGTCACCACTCCAGCTAGCTTATTACATGTTGTGATGGATGGAAAAATTGCCTTGTCTCTTATCATTTTTGCTATTTTTGCTTATTATGTTTTAGCTACTTTGCTTCCAGTGGACAAATTAATTGGTCGTTTGTATCCATATTTCGGAGCGCTTTTACTAATCAGTGCACTAGGTGTTGGAGTCATGTTGGTGGTCACAGGTGCACCTATTCCTGAACTATCATTAACAAACTTCCACCCTGATAATCTACCAGTTTTACCATTGTTATTCTTTACGATCTCTTGTGGAGCTCTTTCTGGCTTCCATGCCACACAAACGCCAATCATCTCTCGTACCACTCAAAACGAGAAACAAGGCCGTAAAATTTTCTATGGCATGATGATCACAGAAGGTGTCATCGCTATGATTTGGGCGGCGGCTGCGATGAGCGTATTTGATGGTGGTTATGCAGGATTACAAGAGGTTCTAGCTGCTGGAGGACCTGGAGCCGTTGTTAGCCAAGCGTCTACTGCCCTACTTGGTGCGATCGGTGGTACATTAGCAATCCTTGGTGTAGTCGTTCTTCCTATCACTTCGGGTGATACAGCTTTCCGAAGTGCACGTATGATTATCGCTGAATATATCAATGTCGCACAAAAGAAACTGAGCAACCGTTTATGGATCGCTGTTCCATTATTTGCAGTATCTGCTGTTCTAACTCAAATGGACTTTAACTTATTATGGAGATACTTCAGCTGGGCTAACCAGTCCACGGCTGTAATCGCGTTATTCGTTGCAGCCATGTACCTTTACATCGCGAAAAAGAATTACTATATTGCACTCGTACCAGGAACATTTATGCTCGTGATGGTTATCACGTATATATTAAATGCCCAAATTGGATTCGGACTTTCTATGAATACTTCATGGATTGGTGGGTTGATCGGAACAGTGGTTTTAGTGGTCATGTTCTTCCGAGCGGCGAAAAAAGCACGGGCAAACAATTTACCGCTTGAAGAAGATATTTCGAATTGGAATCGAGTGGCGTAATAGTTGAAGCTGACTCTTTGTGAGTCAGCTTTTATGTGGTTTATTGCTGTTATTTAAAATTTTCATAGATGGAGAACATCGGTAGCATCGCAGCCATTACGATTAACCCGACGATGCTTCCCAACACAGCGATCATAAGCGGCTCTAAGATCGCACTCAAACGAGTCGACATTTCCTCCACATCATCTTCATAAAACTCGGCAACTTTCTCAAACATCGTATCAAGCTGACCGGTTTCTTCCCCAATTCTCACCATATGCGTAGTTATCTTAGGAAATACCCAGCTGTTTGCAAGCGGAGTGGATAAGCTTTCCCCTCGTCTTAATGAATTCTTTGAGTCCTCTAGCACCTTCGCGACAACTGAATTCCCTGCCACCTCTGCACTCATGGTTAGTGTTTGCAGAACCGGAACCGAGCTAGCAAACAGAGAAGCCATCGTCCTTGATACACGAGCTAAGATCGTTTTCTGTAATAATGTCCCAAAGATTGGCGTTCGTAAAGCGATTAAATCAAGCATATATCTTCCCTTTGGATTCCGCTTCGTTGCGATAAATCCTACTACTAGTAAGATGACAACGGAAAGGGCGATATACCATTGATGAATCAAGAAATCAGACGCTGCCATCACGATTTTCGTCGGAACAGGAATTTCTCCACCTACTGATAGTAAGTTGTTTAATAGACTCGGAAGAACCTTTGTTAAAAGGATCACGACAACGATAACTGCAACAATCGAAACAGCAATCGGGTAGACCATCGCTGACTTTACCTTTTCCTTCACCTTACGATCTTTTTCATAAAAGATCGCCAACCGGTTCATCACATTTTCTAAGTCCCCACTCGTTTCCCCAGCAAGAACCATATTGACAAAAATACGATCAAAGATTTTCGGAAACTGTGAACATGATTTTGACAAAGACGTCCCGGAACGAACATCTTGATAAATCGTCTTTAACGCTTGTTGAAAGGGCTTTGATGACACTTGCTCGGACAAAAGATTAATCGCATCGACAATCGGTGTCCCTGCATTCAACAAGGTAGCTAACTGACGGCAAAAAATAACGAAGTCCTGATTCTTTACAGGTGCTCCAATAATAATATTAAGATCCTTATTTAAAATCGACTCTTTTATTTCCTTTAGCTCGGCAATATATAAACCTCTTCGTTCAAGCTCCTCTGCTGCCGCTCCTTGATTGGCAGCCATGAGCTTTCCTTTTTGCTCTTTGCCGGTAAGGGAGTCAATTCCCTTGTATTTAAATTGCATGATTTCACCGCCTATAGCGCGTAATGTCCATGATTACTGATGGGCATCCCAATTCGGGATAAACTCATCAGCCGTTTGTTTCGTAATAATCCCACTTTGGACCAGCTCTCTAACTGACATATTCATCGTTTGCATACCAAGAGCCTTATTTGTTTCCAAAATGGATTGAATTTGGTGAATTTTATTGGAGCGAATCAAATTGGCAACTGCATGGTTATTCACTAAAATCTCCATAGCTGCTCTTCTTCCGTCATCTTTGGCAACAGGCAATAATCGTTGAGACACAACCCCCACT
Source organism: Bacillus coreaensis (assembly GCF_050586445.1). Classification (NCBI taxonomy): domain Bacteria; kingdom Bacillati; phylum Bacillota; class Bacilli; order Caryophanales; family Bacillaceae; genus Bacillus; species Bacillus coreaensis. Next base: position 23,720 of record NZ_JBOCCY010000004.1, on the reverse strand, counting down.
AACGTCCCTGCGAGCTGGGTACGAATTTGCTGTTGCTGCTCGGCTGGAAACACATCGATGATTCGATCAACCGTCTGTGCTGCACCAGATGTATGAAGAGTTGCAAGAACCAGATGTCCTGTTTCAGCAGCCGTAATCGCTGTTCGAATCGTATCAAGATCTCGCATCTCTCCCACGAGAATCACATCAGGGTCCTGCCTTAGTGCCGCTCGTAAACCAATCGCAAAGGAATTGGAGTCCAATCCAATCTCTCGCTGATTCACGATGCTTTTTTTATGCTTATGCAAGTATTCGATTGGATCTTCTAGCGTTAAAATATGCTTGCTCATATTCTCATTTATAAAGTCAACAATGGACGCAAGCGTCGTGGACTTCCCACTTCCCGTTGGTCCTGTAACGATTAATAATCCTTGTGTCTTCTGTGCAAACACCTTGATAATGTCTGGGAGATGAAGATCAAGAAAGTTTGGTACATTACTATTGATCACACGACAGACAATCCCAACAGAACCTCTCTGTCTAAAAACATTCACACGAAAACGGCAGATCCCTGGCAAAGCATAGGAAAAATCAACCTCACCTTTTTGATCAAAATGCTCCTGCAGCTCTGGAGTCATGAGCTCCCTTGCCATTTCCTCAGTTTCATTAGGAGTGAGTGCTTGGCTTCCTACCTTTTTTAACTTTCCATTGATTCTTACAATGGGAGTAACCGCCGTTGTAATGTGTAAATCCGATGCCCCATTTTGAAACGCGAATAATAATAGTTTTTGAATCATCGTGCTCTTCCCCCATTATTCTACCGTTACGCGATAAACCTCTTCCAATGTGGTTAAACCCTGTGCGGCTTTTTGCAGTCCGTCCTCAAACATCGATACAAAACCTTTTGTGTTTACGTACTTACGATAAGCAGAGTCCTGCATCTTTTGTGTAATCATATTTCGTAGCTCATCATCAATGAGGAGAGTCTCATGAATGGCCATACGTCCGCGATAGCCTGAGTTATTACATACAGAGCAACCTTTCCCCTTTTTCAAATGGCTTGTATCAATTCCTCTTGATTGAAACATCACCGTCTCTTCCATTGTCGGTTCATATGGACTAGCGCAATTTTTGCATATTTTTCGAACCAAACGTTGTGCGACTACTCCCGTAACAGCTGATGACACAAGGAAAGGCTCAATACCCATGTCCATTAGACGGCTCACCGCAGAAACCGAGTCATTCGTATGAAGCGTACTTAATACAAGGTGACCGGTGAGCGCTGATCGTAAAGCAATTTCTGCTGTTTCAGTATCACGAATCTCACCAAGCATGATAATATCTGGATCCTGTCTGAGGATGGAGCGAAGCCCAGCCGCAAACGTCATACCAATATTCGCCTTCACCTGAACCTGATTAATTCCACGAATTTGATATTCAACAGGATCTTCAACCGTGATGATGTTCACTTCATCGGTATTCAGCTTTTGTAACGCGGTATAAAGGGTCGTCGACTTTCCTGACCCAGTAGGACCTGTAACGAGAATAATTCCGTACGCATTGCTAATCATTTTTCGGAAATTGGTTTCGTTTCTCTCTGAAAAACCAAGCTTTTCAATTCCGAGCACCACGTTTCCTGTATCCAACAAACGCATAACAACCTTTTCTCCAAAAACAGTTGGAAGAATGGATACACGAAGGTCAATACTTCTCATATCAATGTCCATTTTAAAACGGCCATCTTGCGGAAGGCGCTTTTCTGCGATGTTCAACTTGGACATAATCTTGATTCTTGAAACAAGAACATTGTTCATGTTTTTAGGAAGGGTCCTCTCTGTTCTCAGAACCCCATCCACACGAAGACGAATAAGCGTTTCGTGTTCATGCGGGTCAATATGAATATCACTCGCTCCGACTTGAAGCGCCTGACTCAAGAGCTGATTCACCATTTTCGCAACTGGCGAATCATCGGACTGCTGTGCCTCTAAAAAGCCCTCATCATCCTCGTTTAACGGCATATCCTCGAGCATTTTATCAATCGATTTTTGCATGCCATAATAACGATTTAAGGCTACTTGAATTTCATGCCTTTTAGCTATCGCAGGCTCAATCCGGAAGCCAGTACTCAAACGAAGGTCATCAATCGCAAAATAATCGAGCGGGTCCACCATCGCGACTAGTAATTTATCATTCGTCTTTTTAAGCGGAAGCAGCTGGTACTTTCTCGCTAATTCTTCATCTATAATATTAATAAGCTTTCGATCAATCTCAAGCTCATACAAATTCACCTTTTTAATGCCGAGCTGGAACTCTAGCACTTGAATAATCGTGTCTTCATCCACAATATTCATCGCAACTAATTGATCACCGAGACGCAAACCAGAACTTTTTTGCTGAAGCAGGGCATCCATTAATTGCTCTTCTGTAATTACATTTGTTTCAATAAGCAGATCGCCTATACGCTTTCGCTTAAGTGCCATTCTGTTGCTCTCCTTTTTGTTGTATTGTTCCTGAGTTATTCAAGTACCTGTTGAAAAGCTTCACAATAAAATACTCGTGCAGAGACAGTTGCATCCATATTACCCTTTTCAGAATTTAAAGAGTATGTGACATTCTGTATATGAAACACTCTCGGCAATTGTTCAAGCTTATCCACGAACTCATTGATGTCTTCATCACTGCCATTCAATGAGATTTGTACATCATTGTAAGAAACCGTAAACTCCTTGACCTCACTTACTCTTTCTTCAAGAAGCTTGTAGATCGATTCAGGAAATAATGTACTCCACTGATCCTGCTCTACCGTTCCATCAGCGGTAGTTGTCACTTCAGCTTGAGTCTCTTCGTCTGACTCCGTTTGGAAAGAAATAGTAGAAACCGATGTTCCTGTTTCTCCTTCAGTTTTTTCAATATCCTTGATGACCTGCTCTATATTCGGACGTCCAGGAATTCCTTGAAATAACTCCTGCTTTTCCGCTTCCGTCATCGTTTGTGGCTCTAATGATTGGAGCACCTTTTCATAGCTGCTAGTGTCAGCTTCAATTTTTTGTAGGTTCGCTTCCTTTTCTGCTTGTTCCGCAGAAAGTGGTCGTAAGATAGCCCAGTAAAAGATTCCACTAAATACAACCAATATCGCAATTGCAATAATTAGTATCTTTTCTTTTAGCAAACTCTCTAATTTCATTGCTGCTCACCTTCTAACGTCACAACAGTCGCCTCAAAATATGCTTCGTATAAATTCTTCTCCGTATTTAAATTAATACTCGTCACCTTTGCCTCTGTGACAAAGTCAGCCTGTAATAGCTGCTGAAGGTAGGTCGCTGCTGAATCCTTTGTTGGGAATAAAACCGTCATAGTCAATGCACCCGTATTTTCAAAGGTATAATTGGAGACGGAACCACCTTCTGGAAGAAGTTTGTATAAATCTTCTTTTATATTGATTGGGTTTTTATAAATAGCATTTAAAAACCCATGAATTCTATTATATTTATCTACAAAATTATATTCTGTCACACCCGATCGACGGGCCGTAATCTCCGCTAATACCGTATCTCTCGCTTCCGTGCTCGTTGCAATTTTCTCGTCGAGCTCGTGGATTGAACTTTTCCCCGTAATAAATAAAATAATGAGTAATGCGGAAATCACAAGAAACAAGGCTGCTGTGCCAAGTAGGTATGGCAATCTATTTAACCTGTTTCTCCTTTCCTGTGGCAATAAATCAATGCTAAAGTTCACTACGATCTCTCCTAACTACCACCATTACTTTTTCCACTTCTTCTTTACAGTTTCATTTCCTTTAAGAGCTAGTCCAATCGCAACACTTGTTGAGTTCAATAGGTCTTTGTTTGGGAAATGGTCCGTAACAATCTTTGAAAAATCAATATCTGCTACATGTACCTCAAGTCTATCAGAAAGAACAGATACAAATTGGCAAGCATTAACCCCGGTAACAATCACTCGTTTAAAATAGCCATTTCCCTTACTTAATGAGAATTGAAAGAAGTTCTGTGCTTTCTCTATTTCAGTAACAACATCGTTAATATAAGTCTCTTCATAGATGGCTGTCTCCTCAGCTGATACAGACGCCTCTATTAAGCTCTCAACAAACCCATCAAAAGGCAACACATCACTGGTTGAAAACAAATCTTCCTGTTCCGACTCGATCGCTCCCACTGTCATCGTTCTTGAAAAGGCTATGGTTCCATTGTCGAAAATATGGATATCTATAGAGTCTCTAGAAAGGTCCACGATCATTTCGGTTCCCTGCAACCACTCTGGGTTTGTATGTGAAACCAATCTCTGCAAAGCTGTGCCGCGAATCTCCGCACTTAACGGCTTCAAACCAGCCTGAATACTCACTTCCAAAAGGTCCTCCGATAACGGCAAAGACGTCGCAAAAAACAGAATATCCGCTTTATCGGTTGCCTTTTCTCTTACCTCAGAAGCAAACTCCACAGCCGTCAAATTTTCGATATCCATCTGCTCGTCGGGCTCTGCCTTGATCGTCCCGATCTTCACAAAATCATAAATAGACTTTTCAAAAGGGAGATGGATACTTTCCCCAACCTGGTATTGAAGAAGCTTCGCAAGCGCTTCTTCCTTTAAATCAGGAAGAGAGGTAATTCTTCTCACAATAATGTTTTGTGTAGGAAAGGCTAGATGAACCTGCTTGTCCACCACTTTCTCCTTCAACAAACTGGCTACACCCTTTATATCGGCAATTCTTGAATTTTCTAATATGGTATTCTTTGTATCTGTCATATCTATATCAAGTAAAACAGGTTTATTGTTTTGGATTTGGACCTTCGCAGTTGTAATATACTGATCGCGAAAGTCTATACCAGAGAATGTATCGTTTTTCTTGAAGTTGAACATGTTGCACCTTCTTTCTGTTGTTGAATTATCGTTTGGTTGAAAAATTGATAGTAGATGAATCTAGACTAGACGTATACTTATCAGAGGAAGCTGTGCCGTTAATAATTGAACATACATTTTTAATATCTGAACACTCAATCCCTTCCCCTTTACCATTTACCTCAAAGTGGGACGTTCCATTATAATTTTCAGCTATTAATCCGCTATTTACTGTCACTACTGAGTTTCCACTATGTGTGATTGACTTTGCGATTAATGCACCTTCAATAGTTAATTGCGTCACTGCATTTCCGCTTCCACCAATCGATATATCTTCCACATAAACAATAGCTCCTTTAGGAATAATTATTGTTTCTCCCCCACCATTTATCGAGATTTGAGAAAACTTTGTGATCCCTTTTGGAAAAGTATATACATCACCCTTTTTAATATCATTCGGTCCAATTGTATCAGTATAGCTACTCCAATTAATCCCTAACTCTGATATAACCTTGTTATAATCGATAGATGCAATGTAAGTCCTAAGACCATCTGCAAATTGATCTTTATCAATAAAATGTCCAGGAGAGACATAACCATAAGCTGTTTTTGTTTTTGTTAATGCATCTGCACTGACATTTACATCAAACTCCATATATCGAGCAATTTTAGACTGATTTGAATTAGAATAGCTTGCTTCAAGGCTTACTTTCACCGTTTGCACATTTGAATTTGGGGTAATGGAACTTATGTTTATTGGATTAGATGTAACTTTTACCTGTACATTTCTTCCACCAATTTGATAAGAATTCGTATTATTTGTCATATCCCTCAAATAGGCAAAAGGACCACTGTTCCCAGTGCTAGCATTTTTATAATTGGTCATTTCAGACAAGACTATTTCAATCGCACCTTCAGCCCGATAAAATTCCTCTTGTTCCTTTTTTGTTTTAACAACATTCTGAAGGCCATACGTAGTGGTTGATAACATGGCTGTTCCCACGATACTAACAAGGATAACAATAAAGAGGACAATCATTAACGCTGCCCCTGATTCGTTTTCTTTTAATCTTTGAATCATATTGATCCCCCCATCGACCACTTAATACCTTACTCGTTTTTGAGCGTCATTAAAGACTTCTGTTGAAACTTTATACTCGTGACCATCTTTTTCTAATATAAGTATCACTTTGTACCGTTTTTTCGTTCCACCTTCTACTAGCTGTTCAGTAACCGTATAGCTCTTAACATTCTTAGATAAAACGGGCCCTGATACAAGCTTTATTTCGCCATTTGAATAAACGATTTTACTACTAATCTCTTGTCCATCTCTTACCGTATTCGAGATCGTTTCCATAATAAAACGGGCCTCACGCTGTAGTTCATTTTCTTTCGCTACCGTTCGTTCCATATTTGTGCCATAGCTAAACAATGAGAAGGCCAGTGCTGAGATACTTACCATAATTAAAATGACAATGAGTAATTCAATTAGGGTTACACCTTTTTCATTTCTCACTGCTTTTTCACCACCGTGACAAGCTCTAGACTAGAGGAGTCATTAGATACTACTTTTGCTGTTATTTCAAAGAACTCAATCGCACTATACATAACCGGTTTCGCTGTGATCGTAACTTTTGCATCATAGTTAGCTATGGTAGTGGTGACACATCCCTGATCTTTTTGACAATAATATTGTGTAGGGGAGTTACCACTTTTGTACCCTTTTTCACGAATAATTTCCATGATCTGTTGACCATAATAGTTCAACTGCGTGTCTTCCCCTTGCTCTACTGTCCTGGTAAAAGAACCCGTCATGATTAGGAGCAACGGAACAATCACCATGCCCGCAATAACGACAGAGATCAATAATTCAATTAATGTGACTCCCTTTTCGTTGTTCATTTTTATCTGCCCCTTATAGGAGTAGTGAGCTGTACCAGGTCCAAATATCCTCTCCGTACAGGTATGCCACTAATGTTCCAATCATAATCGAAGGCCCAAAGGCAATCGGTTCTTTTCGTTTAACAATTTTCAAAGCGATTAATAGTATTCCTACAACTGCTCCAACGAATGAGGCTAAAACCAAGCTCATTACAGTAAGTGCTGGGCCGAGTACCACTCCAATAGCTGCATATAGCTTAATGTCACCGCCACCCATGCCGCCTTTACTGACTACTGCAAGCAACAAGAGCAAACCAAAGCCTATCAAACCGCCTAGTATGTAAGATAAAAATGGATCTTCCCCGATGAAGAAACGGACAATGACAAGAACCACAATACTAGGTAGAGTAATTACGTCTAAGATTAACTTCTCACGAATGTCTGTTAACACAGAAAGAATTAGTAAAGTTGATAATAGGATTGCAGGTACTAGTTCTGACGTAAGGCCTATTTCTTTGTAAACCACAAAAAATATACTTGCAGTCATAGCTTCTCCTAATGGATATAGAGGAGATATTTCTTCTTTACAATAACGACAACGACCTTTTAAGAACAGATAACTAAATAGAGGAAATAAGTCAAAGAAACCTAGCCTGTGGTTACAGGAGGTACAGTGGGATGGAGGATAGGAGATGGATTCTTTTTTTAGTAGGCGGATAGCTACTACGTTGAAGAAGCTACCGAAAAGTAGGGACATTATAATAATAAAAAGATCAAATATAAACATATTTACAGCCCCTTTATTATTGCTAAAGTTAGTAAAAATAAAGCTGCCGTCGTCTTTAAGAGACGCGACAGCCTATATAAAATAATTATTGCGTGCATGCAGCAGTGTTATTAGTTGTTCCGTTCTTAATTTGTACATCTGTCCCAGATAATACAAAAGAACCACTACACCCATTAAAGGTTTTAACCTCAGGTAAAGACTCTAAGTATTTACCGCCTATATTACTAGTTCCTGATTCAGCAACCGTTAAAGTTTCTAGTGAAGTTATGGCAGTCGTATTTAGTGTATTATATCGATTAACAGCATCCTCTAATATAGCAATATTTTGCAAGTTTGTGTTTTTTGCTGCCTTATCTTTGTTGCTTGTTACCATCGGTAAAGCAACAGCAGCAATAATCCCCAAAATAACAATAACAACAAGTAGTTCAATCAGTGTTAAACCCGCTTGGTCTTTCATTTTCTTCTTTAATGATTTTAACATGAAGAAAGGTCCCCCTTTTAATTTTTATGTTTTTTCGAGAGCTTGTTCTTAAATTTGGGAATAAAAAGACCTTTACAGCTCATTCTATAGAATGTAGTTGTAAAGGTCGGTTGCACCAATCGCTCGATATGACTCAGGTGCCCACGTACAAGTCATATTTCTTCGCGCCCTTATCTAATGAAAAAGACTCTGTGATAAACATTACTTATTTACTAGTAGTCTACACTAAAAAAAATGAAAAAAAAAGAGGTTTTATGTAAATTTACTATTAGGAAATGTTGGCTAAACATTATTTAAAAACACCATTTTCTATACTATTTTCCCATACAGAGCAGTATCTTCAATTTCCTCATTTATCATCTTTATTTTTCAGAAATAGCAATTCCAATTAATAACAGGAGCAACCATTAAATAGTTCCTTATACCTATTTGGTATCATAATCTTCCTCAAATAAATTCTTCCATTATTAATAAAACAAAGTAACATTTTTCCCTTTTTACCCATTATAATAGGAAGAAAATATCACTTATTCTATTAAAAAGGGGATCACATATGTCTCAACCATATCAACAAAAACCTATTTGGGCTTGGGTTGTTCTTATTTTGGGTGGCCTTTTTATCGTTTTCTCTTTACCCGGTATACTGTTAACACTTTTTATGCAAATCAGACAACTAGAAATCGTAACTTCTATCTCCATCATTTTCTTTACAATTGGTGTTTGCATGATTGTTGTTTTGCTATGGGGAATGAAGAGAGCTTGGACAGCCATTAAGAAATATAACGAATATAAAGCAAAATACACTGTCATTGAAACAAATCTAGATCCGACTCCTCAAGAGAAAAAACCTATTTGGCCATGGGTAGTCATTGGGATCGGTGCCTTACCGGTACTTGGAATGGGACCAGGTGTCATCATGCTTCCAATCATGCCTTTGTTCTTGGCTGGCATGTCTACCGATTCTGGGACTACTCCCGAATATGTGCCTATGCTTATTCTTCTGATTGGTTATGGGATCATGATTGGATATATCATCTTACTCGTAAAAGCTATCAAGAGACTACGTTCTAAGTAAATAATCTGACAAGTTGCTCCTACCTTTTCCAGGTAAGAGCTTTTTTATTGTTAAAAAATGTTACAACATAACAGACAGAATATTCAAACATACATATAATAAAGAAATATACCCACCTATTATATGAACCTTCTTTATCCCTCCAACCCCAAAAAACTAACCTTTTTACAAAGGTTAGTTTTTTACACAAACATTCACAACATCGGAAAAGGTGATTTTTTTGGAAAAAGTATTTTTTATGAATGAAGCGATTAAGTTAGCTTGTGAGAATGTGTTAAGTAATCATGGTGGTCCTTTTGGGGCAATTGTAATTAAAGACGGGAAAATTATCGGAAAAGGAAAAAATGAGGTCACGAGCAGCAATGACCCTACTGCCCATGCTGAGGTTCAAGCGATTCGTGAGGCATGCTCCTATTTAGGTAGCTTTCAATTAACAGATTGTGAGATTTATACAAGCTGTGAGCCATGTCCGATGTGCATCGGAGCGATTTATTGGGCGAGACCAAAGGCAGTTTATTATGCTTGTACGAAAGAGGAAGCGGCTCAAATTGGCTTTGATGACCACTTTATTTATGAAGAAATTAGCTTGCCAATTGAAAACAGAACGATTATGATGAATCAAATTACGGTTGAGCAGTACAATCTACCGTTTAAAATGTGGGAAGTATCATCTGACAAAACAGAATACTAGTCTCTTATAGACACTCTAGGAGGAGAGTATGGACAAAAACAGACTAAAACAACGTATTGAAGCAGCTTCAGGGAAAATGGAGGCTGACCTTGTCATAAAAAATGGCAAAATTATTGATGTATTTACCGGTGAAATCTATGAAGGTGACGTTGCTATTACAGATGGTGCCTTTGTTGGAGTAGGGAATTATTCTGGTAAAAAGGAATTTGATGCAAGCGGGCGATATGTATGCCCTGCTTTTCTTGATGGTCATGTTCATATTGAATCATCTATGGTGTCTCCAAAGGAATTTGCGAAGGTTGAGCTGCTACGAGGAGTGACCACTATTATTGCCGATCCTCATGAAATCGCCAATGTACTAGGTGTAAAAGGCATAAAGCTTTTACTTGATACTTCAGAAAATCTCCCCTTTAACTTTTACTTTATGCTTCCTTCTTGCGTACCTGCCACTAGCTTTGAGTTAGCGGGTGCCACACTTGAGATTGAGGATCTGTCGCCATTGTTTTCCCATCCAAGAGTGCTCGGTTTAGCAGAGGTTATGAATTTTCCAGCTGTGAAACATGCGGAAGAGTCGATGTTAAATAAGCTATATGAAGCAAAGCGGTTAAACGCAAAAATTGATGGTCATGCCGCTGGTCTAAGTGATATGGACATTAATGTCTTTATGACTTCTGGTGTACGTACCGATCATGAGTGTACTACGGCCGAAGATGCGATGGCTCGTTTGCGCCGCGGGATGTACCTTATGATTCGAGAAGGTACCGTTGCTAGAGATTTAAAGAAGCTGCTTCCTGTCGTTAACGAAAGAAATGCTAGACGCTGTCTATTTGTTACAGACGATAAGCATCTTGATGATATCCTTCATGAAGGAAGCATTGATTACAATGTTCGATTAGCCATTTCAGAAGGACTCGACCCCCTTACGGCGATTCAGTTAGCTACCATTAATACAGCTGAGTGCTTTGGGTTACAGGAAAAAGGAGCAATTGCACCAGGATATGACGCAGACTTTTTACTGCTAGATGATCTGGAATCCGTAAGCATCTCCCATGTATTTAAAGATGGAAATCTTATGGTTGAACATGGGCAATTAATTTATTTCCCAGAAAATGAGCAAGCAGATATCTCCTCTGAATATGTAAACACCGTTTGTTTTCATGATTTTACCGAAGAGGCATTACATCTTCCTATTACTGAAAACAAAGCCAATATTATAGAAATCAATAAAAACAGTCTCGTAACCAATCATCTCATTGAAGAAGTGACCGTAAACGAAACGGGTTGTTTTGAATCTTCGTTTGAAAAAGATCAATGTAAGCTAGTTGTTATTGAAAGGCATCATTATACGAATGAAATTGGCGTAGGAATCGTCAAAGGGTTAGGATTGAAAAATGGAGCGATTGCGTCTACTGTTGCTCATGACTCACATAATTTAGTGGTCGCTGGAACAAGCGACTCTGATATCTTATTTGCTGCTCAAAAAATAAAGGAAATGCAGGGCGGACTTGTCGTTGTGAAAGATGGAGAAGTATTAGCCTCTCTTCACCTCCCCATTGCTGGTCTTCTTTCATTGGGCACATATGAAGACGTGTATGCTGGTTTAAATAAGCTGACCTTTGCATTAGAGGAAATTGGAGTAGGCGAAGGCTTCAACCCGTTCTTAACGGTATCCTTCTTATCTCTACCAGTCATCCCAGAAATTAAGCTAACCGCTCAAGGACTGTATGATGTAAAAAATCAAAAACATATTCCATGTTAAAAAAGGTAGAAGGCAATCCCTTCTACCTTTTACTCGTTCTTATAAACTATCACCCGTTGTTGTGCTTTGGTCGGTCGTGCTTGAATCCGTGCCAGGTGCTGTCCCTCTATCTGGTCGTTCCATGCCTTCAGGCGGTGTTCCTCCATCGCCTCTCATTCCGCCGCCACCACCACGGCCTCCCATTCCACCCATACCGCTTTGGGCTTCTGTCACTCCTGATTCATTCAGCCAGGTTACGACATCGGAAATAGTGAACTCGACCACCTTCGTGCCACCACTATATTCTCCATCCGTGTATAAACCATTCGTTTCTGTACCTGTTGATTTTCCTCCAGAATATAATGTGTAACTAGAGTCCTTTTCTAAATCAGGCGAGCTGATATATACAGAAGAATATTCTTTTTCTGGTGCAAATGTAGCTATTGTATTTCCTTCACTATCTTCTAAGTGTATTAATGTCCCTGCACTTTGAGTTGCTGGGTATGTCATAAGAATGCCATTTTGCTCAGACGTATCAGAGCTTGCTTGGACCATTCCGGAGCTGCCAGCTGCGATTAATAATCCTCCAGAGATTTCGAAGGTCCCATTATAATCTAATGAACCATTCCCAGAGTTGGTTGGGCCACTTACGACCGCCGTTCCTCCAGTCATAACAAAGTTTCCATTCGAGTCAAGTCCATCACCTTGTGAATTAACAGACACATAACCACCACTGATTTGAAGCATCATATCAGAAGATGCACTGCTCTCCATGTCCATTCCTGACCCATCGACTCCACCACCAACATTGAGTCCATCATCACTTGCTGTTACATCGATCGTTCCATCTGCAATCGCAATTACTGAACCCTCAATTCCTTCGTAACTCTTAGCAACAGTAATATTTCCACCTTTTGTTAAGACAGATGCGTCTGCGTGAATACCATCATCTCCCGTTGCAATCGTTAATTCCCCACTTTCAATAAGGACGTTACCATTACTATGAACGGCGTCGTCAAGAGAATCAATGTCAAATGTTCCACCAGCGATGGCCAGTTCAGCTGTTGCCTTTAACCCTTTTGAGCTGCTTGTTTCTGTCGTTGTTGTTGTAGTAGTTGATTCACTTTGGCCTCTTCCACCCATCGCATTTTCATTTGCCGCTACCGTCTCAGGGCTTCCTCCACCAGTTGTAATGGTATAGTCTCCACCTAATGTATACAGAGAGGTTTGGGCTTGAATTCCGTCATTTTCTGCTGTAATCGAATATGATCCAGCTTCAATGACTAGATTTCCTTTTTCAACATCCTCATCATTGGTCGTTTTCATGCCGTCACCACCTGCTGTGATCGTATACGTTCCGTCCTTAATAGCCAGCAGGTCTCTTCCAACAATCGCATCATCCTTAGCGGTAATTTCAATATTTCCACCCGTGATTTTCAGATCATCTTTTCCTGTAATTCCGTTGTTAAAATTCGCTTCAACCACAAGTTTTCCTTCCCCATTAATCGTTAAATTGCCTTTACTAAAAATGGCTGAGTTTGGTTCTTCTGCTTCTGCATCATCGTACACATATTGTGTTCCATCTGTTACTGTATTTTCCGTTCCTTCAGGCATAGAGATAACTGTCTTCTCTGCATTCTTCACATATATAGGGGCTGAAGAGCTGCTAGTAATATCTACTCCATTTAATACGATTCGAACGGTATTGTTATCTTCTGCATCTACAACAATTTGACCATCGTCTAATGTTCCACTAAGAACATATACGCCCCCTGTTTTAATCGTAACGGTACTTCCTGAAACAACTACACCACCTGATCCTTCATAGGTTGCTGTTGATCCATTCAACTGGATACTTGTTACCTCTTCATTTTCCCAGTCTGTATAAAGATCATCATCACTATAGCTTACAAGTCCGCTTACAACGGATTTTATGTCACTATCTCCTAGTGTACTTAAGCTCTCTATATTAACCTCTGTGGCTGTACTTGTGCTTGTACTTGTACTTGATTCCTCTTCTGTATTGCTGCAAGCAAATAATAATGTGGTGCACAATAAAGGTGCAATTAACTTCGTAAATTTATATTTTCGTTTCATCAACTTGGCTCCTTTTCTATTTGATAAGCCTATTATGTTTGCCCAACCTTAACAAAACCTTAAAAAAATTTATATTCAATAAATAATTTGCATTTCTCGAATTAGCCCCTATAATCGAACTTAATTCATTCAAGCAAAAACAGTTCCTACAAGGAGGCGAAGAAAATTGAATCTATTAATTATAGAAGATGATAAAGTCCTATCGGAATCGATCAAAGAAACGACAAATGATTTGTTTCAAGTTGAACAAGCATTTGATGGAGAAGAAGGATTGTATTTAGCAGAACAAAATATTTTTGATGTGATCATTTTAGACATTATGATGCCTCATATGAATGGTTACGAGGTACTAGAGGAACTCCGAAAGAAGAATATTACAACGCCTGTTATTATCCTGACAGCAAAAGACGGCATAGATGATAAGATTAAAGGATTTAAGGTGGGTGCAGACGATTATTTAGTCAAACCCTTCCATCGCGAGGAGCTTCTATTACGTTTAGAAGCTATGGTTCGACGGTCTGTGGGTTCATTTAAAGAAAATATCCTTTCCTTTAAGGACTTACATTTACACTTGAAAAATAAAACAGCGTCGATTGGTGAGGAAGTGATTAAACTAAATGGCAAGCAGTTTGATTTACTCGAGTACTTAATCAACAATAAAAATACGATCCTAACCAAAGAACAAATTTTTGATCGAATTTGGGGATTTGAGTCTGATACATCAACGACAGTGGTGGAAGTCTACGCAAGTAACTTACGCAAAAACTTAAAAAAATACGATTATGACCAATATATCAAAACCTTTCGAGGGTTAGGCTATATGCTTTCAGATGGTGAAGGAAATGTTTAAGGAGAAAATCTTTCGTAGCCAACAGCTCAAATTCATGATTTTTAACCTTATTGCCTTTACAATTATTTTCACGATTTTTGGGATTGTCATTTTCAGCCAAGTTCAAGGAACGCTATTTAAAAAAACGGACGAAGAGCTTTTCATGGTGAAAGAAAAAAATATAGGTGAGTTCTCTGATATGACCAATGGAGACCGGCCATTAGATGATACCGATCGTACTCCTCCAATGAAGGACCAAAGGGCAATCAAAAATCCACGAATTATTGTCTTAAACTGGAGTAAAGAGGGCGAAATGATAGAGGAAGATCTATTTGGATCATTATTTTACGAAAGTTATTTACAAGACTTTACTTTAGACAAAAACAATCTTGATACGGTGACCAATACTACTATAGACGATCACCACTATCGATATTTGCTATTTGAAGATACGAACCAAGATGATGATGTGGCATATGTACAATTAATAATTAATACCGACGCAGAAGAAACGATCATAAATAACTTCCAAAAGTTAATCATTATTTTTTCAATCGTTTTTATCGTTCTATCTATTTCAGCGAGTTATATTTTATCAAAAAAGATGATGCATCCTATTATTCAATCGTGGAAAAAGCAAGCCGAGTTTGTCGAAAATGCATCACATGAGTTACGGACTCCTTTGACGATTATCCAAAATAAACTGGAGCTATTATTAACCTCTCCTCAGGAAAAAATAGCAAACAAGTTTGAAAATATTGCGCTAAGCTTATCCGAAACTAGAAGACTATCGAAGCTAACTTCTGATTTACTAACACTGGCTCGTGCTGATTCTGCTGAGACACAGCTCGTAAAGCAAACCGTTCATGTGGATACCTTCGTGAAAAACGTATGTGCCCCTTATGTGGAAATTGCAGAGTCACAGGATAAGCATCTGTGGCTTCAGTTAAATTGCGACATGAAAATGGAAGCAGACGAAGTACGCCTTCATCAACTACTCGTTATATTGCTTGATAACGCATTAAAATACACTGGTGAAAATGATAGTATCGGTGTGAAAACGTATGATGAAGACAACAGAATTGTCTTTGAGGTAAGTGATACGGGAATCGGGATCAAGGAAGAAAATATGAAATATATATTTGACCGTTTCTATCGCGAAGATAAAGCCCGTTCGAGAGAAACAGGTGGAGTCGGTCTTGGGTTATCTATTGCTCACTGGATTGTAAAGCAGCATGATGGAACCATTAAGGCTAGCCAGAATAAAAACAAAGGTACTACCTTTAAAGTCAAACTACCAAGATAGAAGATCACAAATGTGGTCTTCTTTTTTATACAAAAATTAAGGCATGGATTTTATTAACCCATACCTTAATTAGAAGTATTGAATGTTTATCATTAGCTAGATACCTTTTCTAACTTAATTGTTTCGTACAACTCAACAAATTCTGTTGCTAAATCCTTCATGGTGATTGAGTTCATCAAATGGTCTTGCGCATGAACCATCAATAGAGAGATTTCTACTTTTTCTCCTCTAATCTCACTTTGTATCAAGGAGGTTTGAACATGGTGTGCTTCGTTCAGTGCATCTGCCGCTTCTTGCAGCTTGGCTCTTGCTTCGGTGAATTCCCCACGCTTTGCAGCCGCGATCGCTTCCATTGAACAGCTCTTTCCATTTCCACCATGTAAAATAATTTGAAATATCGTTTCTTCCATAGATGCCATTGTAAAACCCTCCGTAAGAA
The DNA here is from genome assembly GCF_050586445.1 of Bacillus coreaensis. Classification (NCBI taxonomy): domain Bacteria; kingdom Bacillati; phylum Bacillota; class Bacilli; order Caryophanales; family Bacillaceae; genus Bacillus; species Bacillus coreaensis. Next base: position 7,563 of record NZ_JBOCCY010000004.1, on the reverse strand, counting down.
ATTAGTCTCACATGTACTCATGTGAGACTAATTGTTTTGATGTCTTGATGTTATTAGCTCACTTTTGATGAATTATTTACTCCGCCTTCTTCTTGTTGCTTCATTCTATCCCACATTCTGAAGAACGGGAAGTAGATAGCTAGAGCAATAACGACGTTGACAGCCTGCATAACCGCACCTGAAATTTTCCCACCAGTTGCTAGGTATCCACCGATAATTGGTGGTGTTGTCCATGGAATCGCGATTCCAGCTGGCTTTGCCACTAAACCTAACTTCATTGAGTAGTACGTTACAATGATTAGAACGATTGGTGTTAAGAAGAATGGTACGATTAGTAATGGGTTCATTACGATTGGTGTACCGAAAATAATAGGTTCGTTGATCATGAATGTTCCAGGACCAGCGGATAATTTACCTAATGCCTTCATCTGTTGGCTCTTTGCCCAGAAAAGCATTAACATCGCTAGACCAAATGTGGCACCCGTACCACCGATATTGACAAATACTTCAAAGAATTGAGATGTAAAGATATTTGGTAATTCTTCACCCGCACGGAATGCGATTTGGTTTTCTTCTGTTGCCATTAACCAAACAGGGCTTAGTACACCCGCAACGATGTTTGTTCCGTGTAGACCTGCTGACCAAAGCATCATAATAAGCATGTAAGCTACAATGGAACCGATTAAGCTTCCACCTAATAAACCAAGTGGCTTACCAAGAACTAGTTGAACCACGTCATGAATGCTGCTGATTCCAAAGTATTCAATCACTAAGCGAATGAAGAAGATAATACTGATAACAATAAAACCAGGAACAAGTGCAACAAACGATTTACTTACTGCCGGTGGAACGCTATCTGGCATTTTAATAACGATATTTTTCTTCAAAATGAAGTTGTATACTTCTGTTGAAAATAAACCGATTAAGATGGCTACGAAAAGTCCTTTACTTCCCATAAAGGCAACGGGAATCGCTCCTCCAACTGCAATGGCTTCTGCTGCTCCATCTGGAGTAAAAGGAACATTGAATGGTGTTGCTAGTAAGAACGCACACAGTGAGATAACCCCAGCTGTAATGGCGTCGATCCCATACCGCTCAGCTAAACGATAAGCAATACCGAATGCTGCGATTAGACCCATCATGTTAAACGTTGCATCTGTTGGATACATTAGTTTTGCTAACCATTGATCTCCGAACACGCTTGCCATGAAATCAGCATAGCCCGGAATCGGTAGGAAGCCTAAGATTAGGAATACTGATCCGATAATAATCATTGGCATGGCTAGGATGATTCCATCTTTTAATGCACCTAAGTGTCTTTGTGCTGCTAACTTACCAGCAAAAGGCATAAACTTTGATTCTAGGAAATTTAAAAACTTATTCATCACGTTTCATTCCCTTCTCTAAATAGAGATAATTTGTTAGTTTTTCAGTGCGACTGCTGTTTTTAATACTTCTGCACCATTACACATTCCGTAGTGGATTGGGTTAATAGAGTCAACTGGGATATTCTTTTCTTTTCCTAGTTGTTGCATTTGTGGCAATAGGTAACGTACTTGTGGTCCAAGAAGAAGGACATCCGCTTGATCAATATTTGCTTTTACTTGATCCGCACTTACTGCCCAGATTTTTGACTCAAGACCTTGTTCTTTTGCAGCCGCTTCCATTTTTGTTACTAGTAAACTTGTAGACATACCTGCTGCACAGCATAATAAGATGTTCATTATAAATTCCTCCTAAAGTGTTTTAATTGCTTATTAGTTAATAAATCAGAGATAAGTTCTTTTGATTAAGAAGATGTGTTGTCATCTCCTTGTTGATTTCATATTACAATGAAAGCGATTTCATTAATATCTATCTTTTTTCCGTTTCTCAACGGAAAAAATTATTACTACTATTTTACTAGCTTTCCTCTGTACAAAAAATTATATTGTAAATTTCTTTTAAGGTTTGTTTAAGGTTGCTCACCGATAATGTGAATCAAGGAGCTAACATAAAGGAGTTGAAACATGGTGAAGGCAATGACCTTAAATGGTGTTCAAGGGAGATATGAACTAAAGCACGAAATCACAAAAATGGATTGCTACTTATTAAGAAGCAAGCTACAACATGTGATGACGGCTGACCCAAACGCGAATAATGATGGGAAATACTTAATCCGAAGTGTATACTTCGATAATTTTGATAATAAAGTTCTTCAACAAAAGAAGGAAGGTTTTTTCGAACGAGACAAGTTCCGTGTCAGGCTGTATGACCATAACACGAGTTACATTAATCTCGAAAAAAAGAGCAAACGAAACAATATGACATATAAACAAAAATGTCGTATGACCATTGATGAATATGAAAAGGTAAGAATCGGAGACATCGCTTGGATGGAAAATGATTCACGACCATTGATGAGAGATTTGTACATGCAAATGAATCTCCTGCAAATCAAACCCGTGACCATCGTGGATTATGAGAGAGAGGTTTTTATTTACGAGTATGGAAATGTCCGAGTCACATTCGATAGCTCCGTTAAGACAAGCTTCCGAAACAATGATCTTTTAAATCCGGATGTACCAATGGTGGAAACAACCCCTGGTATTGTCATTTTAGAAGTAAAATACGATGAGTTTTTACCTGATGTCATCAAGCAGTTAGTTCAGCTTCATGACAGACGAAGAGGCACTTATTCAAAATACCAAATAAGCCGTATGTTCGGTTAACAATATTGGAGGAATAGAAAATGGATACAATTAATTTTCAGGATATTTTCAAGTCTAAATTTTTAGAGCAAACAAACAGCTTTTCAATCGTCGATTCCTTAATTGGATTATTTGCATCATTAGTGATTGGTCTTTTTATCTATTGGGTATATAAAAAGACGTTCACAGGTGTGATCTATTCACACACCTTTAATATCTCACTTATTGTTATGTCAATGGCCACATCCCTAGTGATTATCGGTATCTCATCTAATGTATTATTATCACTTGGTATGGTTGGTGCATTATCGATTGTTCGTTTCCGTACACCGATTAAAGATCCAATTGACATCGTCTACTTGTTCTGGGCAATCATTGTAGGTATTCTTAGCGGAGCTGGCTTTGTGCCACTTGCTGTTCTTGGTTCACTACTCATTGCAGCCATTCTAATCTTCTTTGGAAATCGTATTAAAGTGGAAAATCCATATCTATTAGTCGTACGATACAATGGCCACTCGATTGAAAAGTCATTAGAGCATGTGGTAACTGAGAACTCAAAAAAGCATACGATTAAATCAAAATCAGTATTGCCTGGTAATGAGTATGAAGTCACTTATGAAATCCGCGTAAGGGACAATGACATGAGCTTTATCAACAATATTTCCGAAATGGATGGAGTAAGATCCGCCATTATGCTAAGTTATGATGGGAATTTTACAGCGTAACTGAAATGCGGAAGCGCCTTGTCCAGCTCCGAAAGGCAAAAGGCGGAGACCGTAAGAGGTCCTGACCTCTGTAGGGCTTTGACTTATGACCTAGGAATAATGGCTTTAGATTATTCCATCGAGGAGCTAGGCGCTGCAGCTGGACAACACCTTAATAAAATAACAATATCTCTTAACTTTGAAAAAAGGAGATTGCCCTTCCCCCCTGGCAATCTCCTTTTATATGTTTTAGCGATTGTAATCCATTACATATAAGTATGGAATCCGAATATCACCTGCAGCTGAGCTTACGTTCAAGTAGCTGCTAACGAAATTTGGTGTACCTGCTTGTCCCCCTGTATGAGTACCACGGTTCACCACTTCTACCGTAATCTCCTTACTTCCTTTAGCAGGAATCGTTACTTCCATATCACTCACTTTTACATTTTCATCATCTCTAATGGTATAAGCTAACTCCTCATTAGTTGGGTTCGTTAACGTAACATTCATCTTATACGTCTGGTTTCCAACCGGGCGAACTAATCCAAAGCTTAAGGATGATGGAAAGGCAAGCGCTGATGGACTCATTGCTTTGCTAAGGTCAATAAGACCTGCTCCCACTTTTAATGGATCAGAAACATCTGTATCAGGTAAAACACTTCCTTCTACATCGTTTGCTGTTCCCATTAAGGCCGCTTTCACTTCAGCTGGCCCCCAGCCTAAATCATTTTGCTTGCTATACGCTAATAATACGGCGGCAGAACCTGCTACATGTGGAGATGCCATTGATGTACCTTGGTAAAGCTCATAACCTCCACCCACGACGGATGAGTAAATATTTACCCCTGGAGCTGCCACATCAGGCTTAAGTGTGTAATTTGGCGTTGGTCCCCACGAGCTAAAGTTTGCTAACAGATTGGGAATTGTGCTCACCTTTTGTAAGTCACTATTGATGGTAACGGTACGATCTCCCGTCCAGCTTACAAGCGCCATTCCTGCTTCGTTTCCAATCATAACGGCTGGAACTAGTGCCCCATCAGAAGACATTGGCGTTGGTTCTGCAATTCCATCAAGCTGATAGATGATCACCCCTACTGCACCTGCTGCAGCCGCGTTATTAATTTTTTCAGCAAATGTACAAGAGCCGCGTTGAATCACCGCAATTTTTCCTTCTAATGGCTTTCCAGATATAGCGGTACATGCCAATTTATCGCCACCAGCCACATCAGCCCATACCGCATACTCTCCTGTTAAAGGTTCTTTTACCTCTCCACCCTGTGTACCTGTTGTCGCAATGGTTGGTTCTGCAAATGCTTCTGACTCCAATGTCATCGCAAAGGTTCGACTATTTGTTGTTGCTGCTACCGTGATTACGTTCTCCGCTGTTCCAGGAGATCCAACCGTATAGTTCCCTGGTCCTTCGTTTCCAGCTGAGATGGCCACTACTACTCCAGCATCTACCGCAGAATTCACGGTCATATCAAGCAGGTCTGCCCCTTTATGTGGTGTTCCCCCTAAACTTAAGTTAAGAACGTCCATACCATCCTCAACCGCTTCTTCAACGGCTTTAGCAATAAATAAGCTTTTTGCATTTGCGATATCTCCCGGGAAAACATTATAGTTCCCTAGGTACGCTCCAGGTGCTACTCCACTCAAGGTCTTATCATCTATTTCCGTTTCTGTACCTGCCTTTCCTGCAACCGTTCCTGCTACATGCGTACCATGGCTATCGACTGCTTCTGCGCTTAGCTTTGGATTCTGGCTATATACCTTAGCTACAATGACTTTAGGAGTAGTTAAACTTGTATCCCCTTTAGGAAATTCTTCTGGATATGTCATTCCCTCATTTGGCTCAAGGAATTCATGTGTTTGATCAATTCCTGAATCAATAATACCGACTTTCATTCCTTCCCCTGCATTTGCTTGTCCACCAACAGACTCCCAAATCGCTTCTGCATCAATTAAAGCCGTGCTTTCACTCATCGCTTTTTGATAGGTTGCACTATACCCACTCTTTACGGCTCCTGGACCACGGCTAACTTCCTTTAGGGAAGCTCCGTTTAACTTTAAGCCAATTCCATTGAACGTAACATCATACTCTGTTACCACTTCTACTTGAGGAAATTGTTTAGCTAACCATTTTATATAATTTGTGCGCTGGGCTTCCAAACGACTTCCATATTTCTTTGCCGCTCGTGACTGCAAATCTACTTTTTTCCCTTGTGATGGTTTTGTCTTCTCATATCCCGCAATCGTTCCCTCATAGGAAGCAATTGGGACGTCTCCAAACTGTATAAAAGCATATTCACTGTCTACGGTAACAGAAGATTGTCCATCATCATTTTTTACTATCGCTTGAATCGGTACAGCTGCTGTAAAAATTAATAGAGAAATTAAGAGAACTCCAAAAATACTTTTCATGCTCCTTGCTATCTTCAACAAGTATTCCTCCCTTAAAGCTTTTTTTCTATGTAATTTTCTAGTAAATCTACTAGAAATTACGCGTACTAGTTTAATTTCTAGGTATGAGAAATTTCTCCTTTGACTAGTTTTGTTCTATTATGAAAATGATTTTGCCGAATGAACACTATTTCTGTAGTAAAAATGGGAATTCATGTATTTATTGATATATATGCTCGAACATTATAGAATACAAGAAAAGAAAATTAGTAGGAGGATCAACATGATACAACGTACTGTATTACTAAAATTCGCTGAAACAACAACACAGGAGCAAATGGAAGAGGTAATCAAACGCTTTAAAGCACTGAAAAAAACAATTACTGGAGTGGTTGAAATTCAAGCTGCCTTTAATCTTTCTGAAAAAAGTAAGGAATATCAGGTGATTCTTATGGTTCGCTTCGAAAATGTGGCTGCCGTTGAAGCCTATACAATAAATGAACAACACCAAGAAGTTGCTGCCTTCATCCGCGAGGTTGGAAGACTTGATAGCATCGGTGTAGATATTGAGATTTAAGAGTTTATGCCCCACAATAAGAATTGTGGGGCTGTTTTTTAAATGAGTAGAAATGAGGTGTTTTTATGAAAATTGGAATCATTGGATTAGGAGATATTGCAAAGAAAGCATATTTACCCGTACTTTCTGAAAAAGAAGGAATTGAGCTTGTCCTTTGTACAAGAAATATTGAAACGCTTGCTCAATTGTCTAAAAAATACCGAATTCAAGAAACCGCTGAGAATATCGATGTGTTACTTTCAAGAAAAATTGATGCAGCCATCGTAAGCACAGCGACAGAAGGTCATTTTGAAATAGCAGAAATGTTGCTTGAAAATGGGATTCATACATATATCGATAAGCCCATATCCATGAAATTTCATGAAGCTGACAGAATTGTTAAGCTAGCTAAAGACAAAGGGAAAATTGCCATGGTAGGTTTCAACAGACGATTTATCCCTCGTGTAAGAGAGCTAAAAGAACACGGGAAACCAAGCCTTATTATTATGCAAAAGAATCGCTTTGCAGCACCAGATTATGTACGTAGATTTGTGGTAGAAGATTTTATCCATGTTGTAGATACGCTACGTTTCCTCATGGCTACTGAAGTCAAAGAGGTAAAGGTTGATTATGTAAAAAACAAAGAAAAACTGGATCAACTTGTTATCCAGCTAATTGGTGATGGTTGTATAGCTATCGGAATCATGAATCGGAATGGTGGTGTTACTGAAGAAATCATTGAATATATGTCTGGGCATCAGAAATTTGTCGTGAACAGCCTATTAGAAACAACGAGATATCATGATAAAGAAATTAGCATAACAAAATTCGGTGACTGGGAGCCGACGCTATATAAGCGTGGTTTTTACCAGCTAATGGACCATTTCATCGAATGTGTTCAAACAAATTCGACACCAGACCCATCCATTGATGACTCTCTCACCACCCACGAAATTTGTGAGAAAATCGTCAAACATATCGATCCTGAAGCGTAACATAAACAAAGCAAGAGAACCATTCATACTGGCCTCTTGCCAGCAAAAGTAAAATAAGAGGAGATTTTCCGGTTAAATGCAGAATGGAGCCTCGTTTGGGGGTAAATAAGGGGAGGTTTTCCGCTTATGCAAAGAAAAATTGCTCCTTTTTGACTTTTTCGAGCCAATAGGCGGAATCTCTCCTTCTATTTACGCTTTTTTTAATAATAATTAATAAT